>NZ_JBNAFJ010000003.1:0-275703 GCF_049707015.1 Microbacterium sp. CH-015
GCGCGACGAGTTCCAGCGCTTCCTGCTGGAGTACCAGTTCGGGCTGCGCGAGGTCGAGACCAAGCTCGGCATTCTCCGCGATGAGTTCCAGCTCATGCACGACTACAACCCGATCGAGCACGTCTCCAGCCGCGTGAAGACGGCTGACAGCCTCGTCGACAAGGTCGTGCGCAAGGGCGTGGAGCCCACGTTCGACGGCATCCGCGCCGGGATCATGGACATCGCCGGCGTGCGCGTGACGACGAGCTTCACGAACGACGCCTACCGCCTGTTCGACCTGCTCACCCAGCAGGACGACATCACCGTACGCGAGGTGAAGGACTACATCGCCGCCCCCAAGGCCAACGGCTACAAGAGCCTGCACGTCATCGTCGAGGTGCCGGTGTTCCTGTCGTCGGGGCGCGTGGAGGTGCCGGTCGAGGTGCAGTTCCGCACGATCGCCATGGACTTCTGGGCGAGCCTCGAGCACAAGATCTACTACAAGTACGCCGGCGCGGTGCCCGAGGGCCTCGTGGCCGAGCTGAAGGATGCCGCGGACTCGGCCGCCCTGCTCGACGCGCGCATGGAGCGGCTCCATCACGAGCTGCACGGCCCGCACGGGACGCACACCGGCCCCGTCCGCGCGGTGTAACGCGCCCGCGCGCTGTGCGACGCCGCGTTTCGGGCGCGCCGGCGGCGTCGCCCGCGCGACGCGTCCCGCTATCGAAATCAGCATCCGCGCTCGTTTCTTTCAGCAGCGCGTGCCGCTTTCAGTAGCGCGTGCCGGGTCCGCCCGCGTCACGCGCCCGATACCGCGATCGCGAAGGTCCGCGCGAAGAACGCATCGGTCGAGGGGAGATCGGTTGCGACGGTGACGAGATCAGCTTTCTGTCGGGGCGGGAACGGTCGGGCCGCCGACGGTCGCGCCGGCGGCCGCCGGACTGGGAAAGTCCGCCGTCGTGGCGAGCGTCAACCCCGCGCGGTCGTGGCCGGACTTCACGCGCGCGGCGAAGGGCGCACCCGACAGGCGGGGGGCGAGGTATCCGCCGGCCAAGGCATCGCCGGCGACGTCGACTGCGACACCGTGGCGACACCGTCGCGGACGACCTCGACGAGCACGTCCGCGGGTCGGGGGCGGCGTCGGCCGTGGTGATCCACGGGCCGAGCGGTGCGAACCGTCGGAGCACTTGCCGAGCGCCCACTGGCTCTGCCGGCGCTGCCACGCCCGGTCGGACACGTCGTTGAGGATCGTGTACCCGCCAACGTGCGCGAGGGCATCCTCGAGTGCGCGGCGACCGATGACGATCGCGAGCTCGCCCTCGTAGTCGGCATCCGTCGCCCCGGTCGGCAGCAAGACCGCGTCATCGGGACCGGCGAGCGTGGTGGGCGTTTTCACGAAGACGTCGGGGCACTCCGAGTCGTTCGCGGTGGGGTCGACCCCCGTCGGGGACGTGTCCGCGGTAGTTGTAGCCCCCGTGGGAGGCCGACGCCTGGCACGCGGGCCACTGGGTCGACTCCTTCGGCACCGCGCTGCTGTGGTCGCGCCAGGCCGGCGCGCCGGTCCCCGCGGGGTATGCGGAGGCGCTGTTCGGCTGGCTCGTCACGAACGTCGATCCGTCGACGGGCGTGTGGGGATCGCCCGCGCCCGAGACGGGGATGCTGCTGCCGGTGAACGGTTTCTACCGGGCATCCCGCGGCACGTTCGCGCAGTTCGGCGTGCCGGTGAGCCATCCCGAACGCGTCATCGACACGGTGCTCGCACACGCCACCGACGAGCGTTTCTTCGCGTCGGAGCGGCTGGATGCCTGCAACGTGCTCGACGTGGCGCATCCGCTGTGGCTCACTCGGGCAACGGGACACCGCTCGGCCGAGGTCTCCGCCGTCGCACGGACGCTCCTGCACGCCGCGCTCGAACGGTGGCAGGACGGCGCCGGCGTCGCATTCGGCCCGGGCGACGAGCCCGGACTGCAGGGCACCGAGATGTGGCTCGCGATCACCTGGTATCTCGCCGACCTGCTCGGGCTCGCCGACGCGCTGGGCTACCGCCCGCGGGGCGTGCACCGTCCGGAGCCCGCCGACGCCCTGAGCTGACGCTGCATCGTCAGAGCACAGACCGCCACTCGGCCAGCAGGCGCGCCGTCGCGAGGGTCTCCCGCCAGGGCATCTCCGGCGCCTCGGTGCGGCCCTCGCGCAAGGCCGCGATCGTGGCATCCGCTTCGGCGGCCATGGGGCTGACCGTGCCCGTTGCGACCTCCTCGCGCGTGCCGTCTTCGCGGTGCAGCACGGCGGTCGCCGTCGACTCCACGCGGCTGCCCCACACGTTCGGGATCTCGAGCTCCCCGCGCGTGCCGCGGATCGTCGCGGCACGGGGCAGAGTGCGGATGATCGACGTGGAGACTCGGGCGCGGATGCCGCCGAGGTCGAACACTGCGGTGGCGTCCTCGTCGACGCCGGTCGTGCCGATGACCCCGTCGGCCGACACGATCGCCGGCGCGTCGAGGCGGCCCGCCCACGCGGCGACGCCGACGGCGAGCGACACCGGATAGCAGCCCGCGTCGAGCAGCGCGCCGCCGGCCAGTGCCGGATCGAACAGGCGCCGGATGCCACGGTCCGCGGCGAATCCGATCGCCGTTTCGACCTCGGTGATCTCGCCGAGGGCGCCGCTGCTGACGAGTTCGCGCACCCGGTCCGGGAACGGGCCGAACCGGTACTTGAAGGCCTCGACGAGCGGCAGCCCGGCTGCGTCCGCGGCGGCGAGGATCTCCTCGGTCTCGGCGACGGAGATCCCCAGCGGCTTCTCGCACAGCACGGCCTTGCCCGCCGCGAGCGCGGCGATAGCGAGCTCGCGGTGCGAGGTGTGCACCGTGCCGATGTAGACAGCGTCGACGTCGTCACGGCCGAGGATCTCCTCGTACGTGCCGGCGACCGCACCGCCGAACTCGTCGGCGAACGCCCGCGCCCGCGCGGCATCCCGCGCCCCCACGGCGTGGAGTGCGCCGAGCCGGGCGTGCGGCAGCGCGCGGAGGAAGTCGCCGCTGATCCCGCCCGCCCCGAGAACCGCCCATCGCGCCGTGTCGCTCATGCTCTCACGCTATCGAGTGGGTGCGTATGCGGCGCGCGCCCGTCGCCGGGTCACAATTCAGTCTGCACGGGTGACGGATGGCGTCGCCCTCCCGGAATCACGCCGTCCGACGAAGCGCTGCCAACGCCGGAGACTGAATTACGCACGGTGCGGGCGCCGCAGAGGCACCGGGCCGGCCGCTCAGGCACCGGCCGCTCAGGCACCGGCCGCTCGGTGCGGTCGGCCGCTCCTGCGCCCGCCGCTCAGGCGGCGAGGGCCTGCGCGAGGTCGTCCAGCAGGTCGGCGATGTCCTCGATGCCGACCGACAGGCGCACGACCTCGACAGGGACGGCGGCGTCGGTGCCGCGCACCGAGGCGTGGGTCATGGCGTCGGGGTAGTTCACGAGCGATTCCACCCCGCCGAGCGACTCCGCGAGCTGGAACAGCTGGGTCGACTCCGCGAACCGGCGGGCGGCCTCCTGGGACTCCAGCGCGACCGACACGATCCCGCCGAACCCCGACATCTGCCGGGCGGCGAGATCGTGCCCGGGGTGATCCGCCAGACCGGGGTAGTACACCCGCGCGACTCGTTCATGCCCCTGCAGGAATGCGGCGACGGATGCCGCGTTCTCGCTGTGCCGCTGCATGCGCACGGCCAGCGTCTTGATCCCGCGGGTCGTGAGCCACGCGTCGAGCGGACCCGACACCGCGCCCACCGCGTACTGCAGGAAGCCGATCTCGTCGGCGAGCGGACCGCCGCGGTGCGCGTCGGAGAGGACGAGCGCCCCGCCGACGACATCGGAATGGCCCCCGAGGTACTTGGTCGTGGAGTGCACGACGACGTCGGCGCCGAGGGCGAGCGGCTGCTGCAGGGCAGGGGTGGCGAAGGTGTTGTCGACGACGACGAGCGCCCCCGCCTCGCGGCCGAGGGCGGCAAGACCGGCGATGTCGGTGACGCGCAGCAGCGGGTTCGACGGGGTCTCCACCCACACCAGCCGCGGTCCGCGCTCCGAGACAGCGGCGCGGACGGCATCCGCATCGCTCATGTCGACGGTGCGCAGGCGCACGCCCCACGGTCCGAGCACGCGCGAGAGCAGCCGGTAGGTGCCCCCGTAGACGTCGTTGCCGAGCAGCACGTCGTCGCCGGGCGACAGCGCCGCACGCAGCAGCGTGTCTTCGGCGGCGAGTCCCGACGCGAACGAGAAGGCGTGCGATCCGCCCTCGATCGCGGCGAGCTGTTCCTGCAGGGCGGTGCGCGTCGGGTTGCCGCTGCGCCCATACTCGTATCCCTGCCGCAGGCCGCCGATGCCGTCCTGGGCATATGTCGTGGAGAAGTGGACGGGCGGGATGACCGCCCCGGTCGCTGCGTCGGCCGCCTGGCCGGCGTGGACGGCGAGGCTCGCGAACCCGCGGGCGGCGTCGGTGGTCATCGGTGTGCTCCTGTCGTGGGGATCTCGGTGTCGGTGCGCGTCGCGAAGCCGCGAGCCTCCAGCCACGCGTCGTCGTACAGCTTGCTGAGGTAGCCGCGGCCGTGGTCGGGCAGCACCACGACGACGACGGCGTCTTCGGGCAGCCCCCGCGCGGTGCGGAGAGCGGCGACGACCGCCATGCCAGAGGAGCCGCCGACGAGGAGCCCCTCCTCACGGGCGAGTCGGCGCGTCATGGCGAAGCTCTCGGCATCCGACACCCGCTCGTAGCGGTCGACGACGCCCGGGGCGAAGGTGGCCGGATAGAAGTCCTCGCCGACGCCCTCGACGGCATAGCCGTGGATGGGCCCGCCGGAGTAGATCGAGCCCTCCGGGTCGGCCCCGACGACGACGATCTCGCCCGCCGTCGCCTCTTTGAGGAAGCGGCCGGTGCCGCTGATCGTGCCGCCCGTGCCGATGCCGGCGACGACGTGCGTCACCCGCCCGTCGGTGTCGCGCCAGATCTCCGGCCCCGTCGTCTCGTAGTGAGCGCGGGGGCCGTTGAGGTTGGCGAACTGATTCGGCTTGAACGCCCCGGGGATCTCGCGCGCCAGCCGATCGGACACGCTGTAGTACGAGTCCGGATGCTCCGGCGGCACGTTCGTCGGCGTCATGACGACCTCGGCGCCGTAGGCCTTCAGCACCGCGACCTTCTCTCCGGCGAACTTGTCGGGCACGACGAACACCATGCGGTAGCCGCGCTGCAGTGCGACGAGCGCGAGCCCGACGCCGGTGTTCCCGCTCGTCGGCTCGACGATGGCGCCGCCGGGGCGGAGTTCGCCCGACGCCTCGGCGGCTTCGATGATCCGCGAGGCGATGCGGTCCTTCGCGGAGCCGCCGGGGTTCAGGTACTCGACCTTGGCGAGCACGGTGGCGCGGATGCCGGGGTCTCCCGCCGTCACGGCGTTGAGGCGGACGAGGGGCGTGTTGCCGGCGAGGTCGGCGATGTGCGATGCGTAGCGCATGGAGGGTCCTGGGGTGTGGCCGCGGGCGCAGAGCGCGCAGACGTGCGGCGGGCTGTCGGGGCCGTCGAGGAGAGCCGGGGAGGCTCAGCGACAACAGCGACAGGTCAGGGACACGCGACAACGGTAACCCGGCAGGCGCGGATGCCGGTGAGTGTTACGTCCGGGCCGTAACATCTCGGCGCGCGCCGCGGTCAGGCGCCGACCAGCGCTCCGGCGTGGCCGGGCACGAGGGGGAACACCTGTGCGGCGATGCGCTCGAGTTCTTCGCGCAGCGGGGAGGACTGGATCAGCAGCAGCGAGATCCCGGCACCGTCCCGCGATAGTGCTGCGGCGCGCGCGTCGATGAGCACGCCGCGCTGCGGCGCGGTGGCGGCATCATCGATCGACGCGACGTCTGCGCCGGCGGCATCCGTCAGGCTGATCTGACCACGCCGCGGTGCCGCGTCGGAGCGCTGCAGCCGGAACCCCGCGCGCACCCACGCGCGCAGGCCCCCGTCGAGCACGCGCACGTCGACGCCGTGCCGGCGCAGCAGCCACCAGGCGCTCGCGGCGGGGACCCCTTCGTTGTCGTCGTAGACCACGACCCGGTCGCCGTCGTTCAGGCCCCAGCGCTGCGCCGCCGCCTGCAGTTTCCATCGTGACGAGCACCGCCCGCCGGCAGAACGCGCCGTGCAACAGTCGGTCACCCGCGCGTCACATTCCGTCACGGAAGGTCACACAGCCACACACGGGAACACTCGGAGCGTCCCGGTCGTTACCGTCGAATGCCATGAGTCAGCACGTCACCGCCGCGTCGTCCGCCGCCCCCGCCCCGCACCTCGGTGCCCCCGATCACCGGTTCGCGTCGTCGCTGTCGGCGGCGGAGTTCAAAGCGGTCTTCCGCGGGCACCCCGGCGGCGTCGCGGTCATCACCGCCGACGCGGGCGACGGCCCGGTGGCCCTCACCGCGACGAGCGTTGCGAGCGTGAGCGCGGAGCCGCCGCTGTTGATCTTCTCCGTGTCGGCGCTGTCCTCGGCATCCGACGTCCTCTCCCGCGCCGAGACCGTCGTGGTGCACCTGCTCGACGCGCACGATCTCGAGATCGCGCAGCTCGGCGCCACGAGCGGCGTCGACCGGTTCGCGGAGACGCATCGCTGGTCGCGCTTGGTCACCGGCGAGCCGGTCTACAACGACGTACGGGCGTGGGTGCGCTGCGCCGTCATCGGGCGGATGGATGCCGGGGGCTCCACCGTCATCGCCGCGCACGCGCTGCAGGCGCAGCTCGAACGCGACGTCGCCGCCGGGGAGCACGGCGACGCGCTCGTGTACCACAACCGCACCTGGCACCGGCTCGGCGACCACTCGCGCCTCGTCTGACGGCCGTCGTCTCCGACGCGCCGGTCAGCCGACGGTCTCGTCCGGCAGCGTCGCCACCGGGATGACGACGACGTCCTGCACCTTCCAGTCCAGCCCCGCGATCCGCTGCCGAGCGCCCTCGACGCTGTCCAGCCGCACGCGGCGGCGGTGCGGCACGACGAACGCCTCGACGTGGAAGACCTGGCCCATGTCGCGCATCCGCACCGACGCCTCCCGGACCCAGGGCTGCGCCTCGAGGTCGCGGACGATCCGGCGCATCAGCGGATGCGGCTCCTCATCGTCGTGGGTGCGCGCCCGCTGATCCATGAGGTCGAGCACTGCCGATCGGGTGTTCCTGTAGCCGTCCCGCACGATCCCGAGCGAGATGAACAGCGCTGCCGCCCCGTCCAGCCACCACAGGCCCATCCCGATCCCGAGCACCCCCACGACGGAGGCGACCGTCGTGGTCCAGTCGGCCTTGGCCATGTCGGCATCCGCGTACAGCACCTTGTTGTGCAGCTTCGGCGCGAGTTTCGCCTTCGCGTGACCGTAGAAGAAGGGGCCCGGCACGACGAGGATCATCACCGCCACCATCAGCCACCCGAGCCAGATCGTCTGACCGAACAGCTGCACCGTGCCGATCGCCGGGTGCTCCTGGCGGATCAGTCCGCCGATCGACTCGACCGCGAGATTGCCCCCGATCGCAAGCAGCGCGACGCCCGCCACGAGGTGCCCGACGCCCATGACGCGGTGGAGCCCGTACGGGAACGACCGGGACGGCGGATGCCGGATGAACAGCAGCGACACGAGGAACGCGACCTGCGGGATGAGGGACAGCATGTCCTCGATCCAGGCCGTCTTCATCGCCTGCGACCCGCCGACGACGAACGCGATGAGCACGATCGTGATCGACGTGTAGCCGATCGTGAACCACTCCCACCGGATCGCCTTCTGCAGGGCCTCCTGCTGCGCGGGGGGCAGGTCGGTGCGCCCCATCGACTTCATCGTCGCGCCCCCGACCCGGTCCGGCTCTGCGCGTCGAGGAACGTCTCCAGCGCCGCCTGCAACCCGTTCTCCCCCATCGGCAGCAGGAACACGACGCCGCCGGCGTCGACGCCCGGCAGATCGTCGAACCCGCGCGTCACCGACACCCGGTCCACCCAGGGGGTCTCCTCGCTCATCCCGCCGATCGCGAGGTCGAGCGTGCCGGCTTCGAGGTCGTCGACGAGGTCCTCCTCACTGCCGACCGTCCAGACGACGGTCGCGTCACGGCTGTCGGCGAACGCGGCGACGAGGTCGGGCAGCGGTCCCGACACCGCCCCGTCCTCGAGCGCCACCAGGCCCTCGCTGGCCGAGGCGCCGACGCGCAGCTGCCCTCCCGTGATGCGGTCGAGCGCCCCGTCCGGGTCGGTGGGGATGCGGATGCCGCACCCGGCCAGCGCGACGGCCACCGCGGTCGCGGCGACGCACGTCGCAACCGCGCGCAGAAGGGTCCTCGGCACCGGCATGCCCAGATGCTAGGGCGGACGCCGACCCGCCGGCATCCCCTTGACACGGCCGGACGCCATCGGCCATGCGCCCGACGGAGGCTTAGACTCGCCCTGTGGGCACCATCTATTACGGCGGATCGGCGACTCCAATCCATATCGAGGACCGGGCGCTCGCGCATCTGAAAGTCGTCATCGCGACCAAGCTGCGCCGCAGCGAGAGCTTCACGGTCTCGTGGCAGCACCCCGAGGGCGAGCCGCGGGGTCGCAGCACGATCTGGCTGCACCCCTCGATCCCGATCCGCTTCGTGTTCGACGATCCGGAGCCCGCGGAGCTCAGCCGCGAGTGGATCGAAGACCTCGCGCAGTCGGCGAACTCCTCGGGCGGGATCTCGCTGGTCGCGGAGCACATCGAGCCGGCGCCCGACGACGCTGCCGACGACGCGCCACAGACCGTGACGGTCAACTGAGCGCCGGAGTAGCATCCGCGCCACGTCGCTGACAACCCCCTCTTCGCCCTCCGCCCCGGACCGTAGGTTCGGATCGGGGCCGGCACCGTCCGGCCGACGAGGAGGATCCCATGGCGAAGACGGCCACGTCGACCAAGAGCTCGGCGAAGACGACCACCGGCACCACGACGGCCGGCAACAAGCGACGCCCGGCCCGCGGGGGAAGCGGCGCCGAGCGGACCGGTCTGCAGAACGCCGAGAGCGGCTTCCGCGCGTCACCGGAGCTGAGCCGGAACCTGCAGTCCGTGCTCGTCGACCTCGTCGAGCTGCAGATCCAGGGCAAGCAGGCGCATTGGAACATCGTCGGCACGAACTTCCGCGACACGCACCTGCAGCTCGATGAGATCGTGCACGCCGCCCGCAAGCTCGGCGACACGATCGCAGAGCGCATGCGCGCGCTGCACGCGCTGCCGGACGGTCGCAGCGACACCGTCGCCCAGACGACGACCCTGCCGGAGTTCCCGCAGGGCGAGATCGACACCACCGAGGCGATCGACCTCATCACCGAGCGCCTCGAGGCGGCGGTGGGCACCGTGCGTGACGTGCACGATGCCGTGGACGAGGAGGACCCGACGAGCGCCGACCTCCTGCACGAGGTGCTGGAGCAGCTCGAGCAGCTCGCCTGGATGGTGAGCGCGGAGAACCGTCGGCCCGCGAAACGGTGAGCGTCCCCTCGGTGGGGGTCGCCGACGCCGTCGATCTGGCGGGCGGTGACCCCGGATTCGCCGCGCGGGCGGTCGCCGACGCGGCGCGCGATGTCATCGGGCTCGGCACGCACCTCGGCGCCACGATCGACTGGGCGGTCCGCTCCGCCGCGCACATCCCCCTCCCCGGTCCGGCGCGGACCGCGACGGACGCCGCGACCGCGGAGCGGTGGAGCGCGCTGGCTACCGCGGCGGCCCTGGACGTGGGCGCAGCGCGCGTGCTGGAGCCGCACCTGGATGCGCTGGCGATCCTCGCCGAGGCGCGCGCCGACG
Source organism: Microbacterium sp. CH-015 (assembly GCF_049707015.1). NCBI lineage: Bacteria > Bacillati > Actinomycetota > Actinomycetes > Micrococcales > Microbacteriaceae > Microbacterium > Microbacterium sp. CH-015. The sequence goes on from NZ_JBNAFJ010000003.1 coordinate 9,781, forward strand.
GCATCGCCGTCGACCTCGCCGCGATCGGCGTGGATGAGGACGCGTCGTGGGGCGTCTACGCGGCCGAGGGCGGCACGGCGCGCCTCACCGCGCGCCGGACTCCGTCCGGCTGGGTGCTCGAGGGCACGAAGCCCTGGTGCTCCCTGGCGCAGGACGTCAGCCACGCGCTCGTCACGGCGTGGACCGGAGAGCACGACCGCCGGCTGTTCGCCGTGTCGATGCGGGATGCCGCGGTCTCGCCGCACCGCGGACCGTGGGTCGCCCGCGGTCTCAGCCGCATCGTGAGCGCCCCGGTCGACTTCAGCGCGGCATCCGCCGTGCCGGTCGGCGATGACGGCTGGTACCTTCGCCGCGCCGGCTTCGCGGTGGGCGGGATGGGCGTCGCTGCGGTGTGGTGGGGCGGCGCGCTGCCCCTGCTGGCCGCGTTGCGCGCGGGCGCGGCGCGCGAGGGCGCCGATCAGATCGCCCAGATGCTGCTCGGCGAGGCCGACGCGCTGTCGTGGAGCGCCCGCGCGACGCTGCTCGACGCCGCCGGCCGCGTAGACGCCGCCGGTTCCGGCGCCGATGACACCGGCGACGACCTGCGCATCCTGGCGGAGCGCGTCCGCGCCGTCACGGCTGCGGCGGTGGAGCGCATCGTCACGCGCAGCGGCCACGCCCTCGGTCCCGGCCCGCTCACGGTCGACGAGGAGCACGCGCGCCGCGTGTCGGACCTCAAGATCTACCTGCGCCAGCACCACGCCGAACGCGACCTCGCCCGGCTCGGCCGCCTGGTGGCCTCGTGAGCGTCGCGTTCGACCATCGCGAGGCCGGCACGGCAGAAGAGCGGTGGGCGCGGGCTCGCCCGTGGCGCGATGCCGCGAGGTTCGACCTCGACGGCAGCCGTCTCGTGGTCCTCGCCGCCCACCCCGACGACGAGACCCTGGGCGCCGGCGGGCTCATCGCGGCGGCGGCCGCCCGTGGGGCCGAGATCGTCGTGGTCGTCGCGACGGACGGTGAGGCGGCGGATGCCGATGCCACCGACGCCGCGCGCGCACATCTCGCGCGCATCCGGCGTCGCGAAGTCGTCGACGCCGTCGCCGACCTCGCGCCCGGCGCACAGCTGCACCTCCTCGGCATTCCCGACGGCGAGGTGCGCGAGCACGCCGACCTGCTGCACGAGCGCCTGCGCGCGATCGTCGCGGACGGCGGCGACGCGCCCGGTGCCACCCGCCGCGCGCTCGCCCGCAACGCCGCGGCCGCATCCGCCACGACACTCGTCGCACCGTGGTGGGGCGACGGACACCGCGACCACCGCGTCGCCGGCGAGGTCGCCCTGCGGCTGGCCGGCGACGCGGTGCGCGTGCTCGGCTACCCGGTCTGGATGTGGCACTGGGCCGACCCCGACGAGGTGGACCCGGCATCCTGGCGCGTCCTGCCGCTCGACGCCGCGGCGCGCGCCGCGAAGACACGCGCCCGCGACCGCCACCGCTCGCAGACCCAGCCCGACTCGAGCGGCGCCCCGACTCTCCACGACGGGATGCTGGCCCACTTCGACCGCGACCTCGAGGTGTTCATCGCGCCGCCGGATGCCGCGTCCACCCCGACCGACACCTTCACGCGTCGCTACCGGTCGCGCCCGGACCCGTGGGGCGTGCGCACGCGGTGGTACGAACGGCGCAAGCGGGCGCTCCTCGCCGCGATGCTGCCGCGCGAGCGGTTCACACGCGCGCTGGAGATCGGGTGCGGCGTGGGCGAGTTCACCGCCGAGCTGGCCACCCGCTGCGACGCCGTGGTCGCGATCGACGTCGCCGCCGAGGCCGTCGCCCGCACCGCCGAGCGCGTCGCGGCGCAGCCGCACGTGCAGGTCGTGCGCGCCGACGCGCGGACCGATCTGCCCGGCGTCGCGCCGGGGCACAGCGACCTCGTCGTGCTCTCAGAGGTCGGCTACTACTGGAGCGCCGCGGATCTGGAGATCGTGCTGGAGGCGATCGAGGCGGCGGGCGCGGACCTCATCGCGGCCTGTCACTGGCGGCATCCCGTCGGCGACGCGCCGCAGTCGGGCGACGCGGTTCACGCGGCGATCGCCCGCCGCGCCCGCACGCGCCTGTCCCGGTATCTCGACGAAGACGTCGTCATCGAGGTCTTCGCCCTGCGCGAGACGCCGTCGGTCGCCGAGGCGGAGGGACTCACCTCGTGACCGCGATCGAGGCGATCGGCGTGGTCGTGCCGGCGCACGACGAGGAGGAGCTGCTGGGCGCCTGCCTCGCCGCGCTTGCGCGCGCCGCGCAGGAGGCGCGCCCGCTCGTGCGAGACGTGCGGATCTGGGTCGTGCTCGACGCCTGCAGCGACCGGTCCGAGGAGATCGCGCGCGCCGCGGGCGTGGAGATCGTGCGGGTGGACGCGTGCAACGTGGGGCGCGCCCGCGCCGCCGGGGTCGAAGCGCTGACGGCCACGTTCGCGGACGTCCCGCCGGCGCGGCTGTGGATCGGGAACACGGATGCCGACTCCACCGTCCCGCCGCACTGGCTCACCGACCAGCTCCGGCTCGCCGATGCCGGGGCGGACGTCGTGATCGGCACGGTGCGTCCCGACTTCCGCGACCTCAGCGCCGAGCAGTGCGCGGCGTGGTGGGCGACGCACACGCCGGGCGTCGCCAACGGCCACGTGCACGGCGCGAACCTGGGCGTGCGCGCCTCGGCGCTGCTCACCGCGGGCGGCTACGCGCCGCTCGCGGAGCACGAGGATGTGGACCTCGTGGAGCGGATGCGGCAGACCGGCGCGGTGTGCGTCGCCGCAGACACCGCCTGGGTGCAGACCTCCGGCCGCACGTTCGGGCGCACCGACGGCGGCTACGCGCGCTACCTCCGAGAGGACCTCATCGCACTGGCTCGGCAGGTCCCCGCATCGGCCGCGGAGGTGTCCGACGGCGCGGCATCGGAGGGCGCGGCATCCGCCGGGTCAGAGTCCGCGCCGCGGCGGGAAGTGCGCGATCGGGATGGGGCGGCTCGCGCCTGACGAGTCCTCCTCGGCGAGCCGTCGCGCCGCCGCCTCGGCGCACTCCTCGAGCGTGGCCATGCGGCAGCGACGCTGGGTGCCGCGCATCCACACGACCTCGAAGCCGTCGTCCACCCGCTCCACGTACGCGACGATGTACGAGGCATCCGTTGCCGGCGCGCGGGTGTCGCACAGCCGCCAGGCGTCGGTGTCGATCGCCTGCAGATCGAGGAGACCCCCGTCATCCGCCACCTGCGTCATCGTCGCCACCGCCTTCTCCACCACCGTCCCCCGGAACCAGCGGGAGCGGGAGGGGATTGACAGGTCGAGATGGGCGTGCCTGCGGCGGTGCCTGCCGCGGACGTCAGCCGGTGAGGACCTCGCCGGTGTACGGGCCCTCGGGCTCGGGAACCAAGTACAGCCCGCTCGTGGAGTTCGCGGCGTGCGTCAGGGCTTCCAGCCAGGCCCGGTTCAGAGCCGGCTGCCGGCTCCCGTGGTACTTGTACACGATCGTCGCGTGGGGGTGCAGCCACACCGTGGTGCGACCGTCGCCCAGGCTGGGGTCGTTGCGCCAGGTGAACGGGAACGGCTCGCCGCGGCGGAGCTTCTGGCTGATCACCACCTGCAGGTGAGCGAGCACCCTGTCGTCGAAGTCGACCTTCACCGCACCGTCGTAACTCAATCTGCCCACGCCTTCACCGTAGCGCGTCGGTGTCACCGCATCGCGTCGGCACGGCGGACGATCTCCGCGCACGCGCGGTCGGCGCCGAGCACGGTCGCCGAGATCGCGACGGGCGCCTCGACGACGGCGAGCAGCCCGGAGCCGAGCAGCATCGAGCAACGGGAGAGCTCGCCGTCGTGGATGCTCGGGAAGTGCACGACGTCGACTCTGCCGTGGTCCTGCAGCACACGCGCGTAGTCGACCACGGCATCGGCGACCTCGTCCGTCGTGAGGATGCGATGACCGTCGATCAGGATGTCCTTCATGCTGCAGCACCTCACCTGTCGGCTCTCGTGATGGTTGCTGACAGTCAAGTGGCACGCCGCGCGCACCGGCGAGGGGGTTGACAGGCTCCGGCGCCGCCCGTTAGTCAGGGAGCTAGCGGGACGTGCACCCGCGCCGCGCCGAGGAGGCGCCCGGGCGTGAGGGTCTGACAGAGCCGCGGGACGGTTGTCAACCCCCAGACACCGCCGCCGACCGAGGAGCACAATCCCGGTATGGGACTCGCAATCATTCTCCTCATCGTCGCCGTCGTGCTCATCCTGCTGGGCGTCTTCGTCGAAGCGGCGAAGTTCCTGCTGTGGATCGGCCTCGTCATCCTGCTGGTCGCGATCATCGCCTGGCTGATGAGGGTCGTCAAGCGAAACGCCTGACCGCCGGGCTCAGGCGCGGCGGTACTGCGACACCATGGGGCAGGCGAAGGGATCCCGTGCGGCGAGGCCGACGCGGTTGAGGTAGTCGATGACGATCGCGTACGAGCGCCACAGGCTCGTCTCGGTGTAGGGCACCCCGAGGCTGTCGCAATAGTCGCGCACCACGAGGCGCGCTTCGGCGACAGATCCGGCAGCGTGTGCACGAGCTGCTCGGTCGACTCGCTCGCGGGACCGTCGTGCGGGATCACCTGGAACGCGAACACCGTGCCGTCGTCCGAGACGCCGACCGGCGCGACCGCGACGACGTCGCTCTGCTCCGCGAGGACGGCGGCGACCTCGACCTGCGTGCGCAGCTGGTCGGCTTCCGCGACGGCATCCGGGGTCTGCGCGACGACGAGCAGCGGCCCGTTCTGCCCCGCGCCGAACTGCTCGGCCACCGTCTGATACGCGCGGTACTGCGTACTGTCGACGGCCTCGCTCGTCCCGTCCGGCAGCGCGAGGCGCATCGACAGCGCGGGAATCGCGACTCCCGCCGGTCGAGACGGCCGCGCGCTGGCTCGAGAGCGAGCTGCTGACCCCCGCCCGGATGCTCACCGAGGAGTGAGCGAGGGCGTCATGTCGGCGCGCCCGTTCAGCGGATGCCGAGCTCGGCGTCGAAGTCGCTCGACGCGGGATCGAGGTGACGGAGGCGCGCAACGTCGGCGAACGCGCGGTCGGCGGACACCAGCCCCGTGATGTGCTCGCGCCGCATCGCCGTTGCGGCGAGCACGGCATCGAACGCGCCGAGACTCTCGTGGCGGCGGAACACCTCCATGCCGCGTTCGAGGTCCTCCGCCTCGACGGGAACGAGCGGGGCGAGCAGGTCTGCGAAGCGCTCCGTCAGCTCCGCAGCATCCTGACGGCCGCGCCGGCGCGCCCGCACGTGCGCGAACTCCTGCAGAACCTCGACCGTCGTGGTCGCGGACACCCGGCCGTCGCCGATCGCCGCGATGAGAGCGCGGCACGGCGATTGCAGCGGGTGGTCCGCGCCGACCGCGTAGACGAGGACGCTGGTGTCGAGCAGGATCACCGCCCGGCTCGCAGTGTGTCGAGCTCGGCACGAAGCTCCGCGGGTTCCGGCACATCCATCGGCGGAGCCTCCAGGATCGCGGCGGCCGCCGCGGCCCGCCGGGTCTGATCAGGGGGATAGACGACGTCGATCGCCGTCCGAACCAGGTGGGCGACCGAGACGCCCCGAGCGGCGGCGGTCGACTCGAGGCGCGCGCGCTGCACGCTGTCGATGAGCACCTGCAGCCGCTCGGTCTTCATGCTCATACATTAGCAGGAGCATATCGGCGCAGCAGGGGCGGATGCCCGGGCCTCACTCGGAGCGGCGATTGAGGCGACGATATCACGAAACCTCCAGTTGGAGGTTTTCTTTTCCGCCGTGGGCTAGGTTGGATGCCGTGGACACAGGTCAGGGCCCCGTGATCGGGCGCCGCGGGTCGCAGCCGAAGGGCGTCGCCCGGCGGCAGGAGATCCTCGACCGCGCCATCGAGGTGTTCCGCGCGCGCGGCGCCGACGGGACGTCGCTGCGGAAGATCGCGGAGGCGATCGGCGTCTCGCACGCCGCGCTGCTGCACTACTTCGACTCCCGGGAGCAGCTGCTGGTCGCGGTGTACGCGCACGCCGAGGCGCGGCGGGGGGCGACGACGACGCCCTCGGGGCCGCCGGGCGTCGACACGATGATCGACGCGGCGATCGCCAACGTCGAGGTCCCTGGTCTCGTGCAGCTGTACACGACCCTGCTGGCGGCGTCGCTGGACGCGAGCAGCGAGGTCGGCCGGGAGTACTTCTCGACGCGGTTCGACCGCCTCAGGGCGGAGCTGTCGGCATCCTTCCGTCGTCAGCAGGAGGAGGGGAGCATCCGGGGCGACGTGGACGCCGACCACCTCGCCGCGCTGCTGATCGCGGCATCCGACGGTCTGCAGATCCAGTGGCTGCTGCAACCCTCGATCGAACTGACCGAGACGCTGCGGACCTTCGGGGCGCTGCTGCAGCGCTGAGCGGACGGTCGTGACGCTCAGCGTCCATTCCGGGTTCACCGCTTTGGCACCGACCAGACATCGCGCTCATCCTGGTGGGAGGCGGAGGTGCACGGTGGGACGCTTGAGCTATGACGGGGATCGCGGTCGCGGCGGCGACGATTCCGGCTGCCAACGCAGTTCCCGTGGTCTGGAGGACGATGAGGGGCAGCGCGACGGCGGCGATGGAGCGCTCGCCCGCTGGGCTACGATTTCCGGCATGACGAACTCCGCGCCGATCGACGACGTTCCGATCGGCAGCGAGGGCATCCGGCTGGGACAGTTCCTGAAGTTCGCGGGCGTGCTCGATTCGGGTGGCGACGTGAAGGAGGCCATCATCGACGGTCTCGTGACGGTCAACGGCGAGGTCGACCGGCGCCGTGGTCGCCAGCTGCAGGTCGGCGATGTGGTCGGCTTCGACGGACGCCGCCTGCGCGTCCGCGCGTAGTTCCGACCCGAACCGTGTCGGCGGCGCGGCAGCACTGCGACACGGCGGCGGAGCGGTCGGATCGCTGTGAGCTCCGGCTACCGTGGGACCATGCGATGGCGTTCAGGACTGGTGGCCGGCGCGGTGCTCCTCAGCCTCTCGGTGACCGGCTGCGCGACCAAAACCGCCCGCGGGGATCGCGAGGGTGCGGCGGAGGCGACCGGCAGCGTCGGCGCCCAGCCTGCCGCCGATGCCGGCGATGCGGCCGCACGGGCGCAGGCGCAGGCGTGGCTGGATGCCGCGGCGCTCCCGCCCGGTGCCACCCCCGCCGACGCGTCGGTTGCCGCATTCACCTCCTACACCGGGTGGCCGTGCGGGCCGATCGAGGAACGGGAGGCGTTCTGGAGCGTCCCCGGAGCGACGGTCGCCGGAACCGCGAACTGGCTGCGGGAGAATCCGACCGCGGATCTGCTTTCCACGGCGGGTGCTGCGATTCCCGAGGACAGCTCGATCGACGGCGCCACCGTGGGGTTCATCCCTGAGTGGGATGCCCAGGAGGGTGTCGTGTACACGATCGCGAAGACGGAGGACGGTGTCGCGGTGCGCGCCGAGATCGCCGCGCTCACGGCATCCGCCACGTGCCCGACGCCGCCCGGAGGCGGCACGTGGGGCGCACCCGGTCAGGGCTGATCCTCTCCGCGGCGGCTCGTGTCGGCGGCGCGGCATAGTCTTCGCTCGTGGCCAGCCTCGATGATGTGCGCGCGATCGCGGCCGGATTGCCCGGCAGCCAAGAGCGGGCGATGACCGGCGGGGCCGCGTGGTTCGTCCGCAGCAAGCTTTACGCGTGGGAGTGCCACCCGTGGCCCAGCATCCCCGAGGACATGCGCGAGATCATCTCGTCCGAGCTCGTCGTGGGGGTGAAGGTCGGCGAGCCGCTGGACGCGCTCGCACTCATCGACATGGCTCCCGCGGTTTTCCTGCGGACCACGACACGCTGGGGTGAGCCCAAGGTCGCGTTCCGCATGGCGCTGATCGAGGCGGACCATCTCGCCGAACTCGTCACCGAGGCGTGGCGCGTGCAGGCGCCGCGATACCTGCGCCGTGAGTTCGACGAGACGAACGGCTGACTGCGTGCTCAGGCCAGAGGATTCGCCTCGATCACGGGCAGCAGCCTCCCGGCCTGTACAAAGAAGCGCGCGCAAAAATATCCCCGGCGTGACCGGGGATTTCTTGGCGGAGACGGAGGGATTTGAAATCGCGCCGTCGGTAATCGAGGTCAACTGAAACCGCGTGATCCTGCGGGTTCTGACCTCGCCGGCATCCGCTTCGATCAGGTCAGTTCGGTTCGATTCGTGGCAGAAACGTGGCAGTGATCGACGGGCGTTGCTGTGGCCGCGGGCCGCCTTCAAAGCGCGATCTGAGCCTACGCCGACTCGGCTTCAGTCATCATGTCGACGGCTTCGATCATTCCGTACCTGTCTCGCAGAGTCTCGAGAATCTCGCCGACGGCGAGCGTCGCGCCGTAGCGGCCAGACCGGCTCGCGATCTCGTGCACCGCGGCGAGCGCGAGCCGCGGGTTGAGCGCGACAGTGTTCTTCGCGAACTCCCTGGCGCTGAGCACCTGGATGCCCGGCGGAATCCGGTCGGCGGGGAAGTCCTTGAGATTCTCGGTGACGATCGCGCCGGCTCCCGCGATGACAGCCGCAGCGAGCACATGCTCGTCGTCGGGATCGGGCAGCCCGAAAGTACCCTCGAGCGGTTGCCACCCATCAACTTCTGCGTCGGCGAACTCTCGGCGCATCGCGGCAATGAGGGTCGCGGCGCGGCGGGCAGCCTCCGCTACAGGCATCCCACGCTTCACAAGCTTGGCTTCCTCGTGGAACTGGAGTTCGTCGAGAATCGCCGAACTCCATGTGGGTCGGTAGGTGCCCTCGATGGCGAGGGAAAGAAGGAAGTCGCGCTGCAGGCTCGGCCACAGCACGCTCGTGTCGAGAGTGGCCGTGAACATAGCGCAATCCTGTCAGGCGACGATCTCAGTCTCGGACGGCCCGCCTCGCTGCGACTGCCTTCCGGGCCGCTTTGAGGTCCTCGAGCGTCTGCTCGATGTTGTCTTCGTCGAGGGTGTCGCGCGTGGCGGCGAGCATGTCGTACTGGCGAGCGCGGCGTCGCTCCCGGTACGCGAGGAGATCCGCGAGGATGACGCGGCGGTGCGTGCCGGCCTTCTCGAACGGGATCTCACCTTCGTCGAGCAGCTTCACGACTGTCGGGCGGCTCACGTTCAGCAGATCCGCCGCCTGCTGGGTGGTGAGCCGTGTCGCCTGCGGCACGACGGACACCGCCAGCCCGCTCTGCATCGCGTCCACGATCTTGCGGAGCGCGAGGTAGACCTCTTCCGGAAGCTCCACCTGGTCTCCTGGGCGTGCGCCCGCGAGGAAGTACCGCGGTTCGGGAAGAGCTCGACCGGCGGCCTCGTGAGCGGTGAGGAAGTCCAGCACAGGAGCGAGCTGGTCGCCCCTACTAGGGAGGTACGTTTCTTCAATAACGGCAGCGCGAGCCACGGGAATCCCCCCAATACACGTGAACGCAGGAGATTGCGTTTGTTGCGATTAGAGTAGCACGCGCCGTCGACACAGTCGCAGGGAGGGCGACATCGCTCGACTTTTGCGTCGAGATCCTGATCAGGTGTTGCGCGTCAGCCATCTCCGCCTCAGGTCCTCGAGCGTGCGGACTCCGACCGTGTGGACACGCGCGGTGCCCGAGCGGGCGCAGTCCACCGCGACGAGCGCACGCGGCGCCACGTGACCGGTCGGCCAGGATTGATCGTCCGCTTTCAGCCGATAGATGACAAGGCGGCCATCGGCGTCGTCCACCAGACCAGCCTCATCGATGACGTCTTCAAGGCCGCCGCCACGAAGGTAACCGTGCGCCATGTCCGATCGCCCGACCAGATGCTCTCCCAGCGCCTCGAGCGCCGACCTGGGCGGATCGGTGTTGCTCCTCAGGGGTCCGGCACATTCCGGCCCCCTTACTCGCGCCTGCCTGCGCGTGCCACTTGAGAGAAGCGGCCACCGTCCGGGCAGATCGCGGATGAGGATCACGCGGTGGCATCCTGGACGGATGTCTTTGGCTCGCGACATCCCGAACGTCCTCGCCTCGTTCCGCACGACCAGACGCGACATGTGGGACTGGGGAGCGGTGAACAGCTACGCGTTCGAAGCCGAACTCGGGGCGTCGCTGCTGGCGGACATGGCCGACGACTACGGCGCCGAGGGTGTGATCCCCGTCGTGCAGAAGGCGATCGCGAGCACCCTCCGGGTCCTCATGCGCTCAGACGACTCCGGCGGACTCATCCGACTCGTCATCCGGCAGCTACTGAACCTGCACGCCGAGCTGTGCACGCAGAGCCCGCCCGCCCCGGCGGCGCTGAGCGGGTGGATCCAGAAACAGCAATTCGGCGAACTCGGCGAGTACTTCTCGGTCGACGTCGTCGACTACGCGGACGCCCTCGGCGCCGCGGGCATCGCAAGGTTCGAAGCGCACCTCGACAAGCGGCGCCAGGCGCTGACCACACCCTTCGACGGGCGCCCAGACGCGGAGTTCACCCACGATGACGAGTGGCACGCCCGCCACGCCGTCCTCTACAACCTGCAACGCCTCGCCGTCCTGCACGGTGACGAGGAGGCGATCGTCCGCACCCACGGCGGAGACATGCCACGCGCACACCTGCACGCCGCCGCCGCCGAAGCACTCCGCGAGGCAGGACTGCCGGGCCGCGCGACCGTCATCGCACACGAGGGCATGACCCTCCCCGGCGGAGCGCACCAACAGCAGGAGTGCGGCGAGCTCTGGGCGGCGCTGGCCATCGAGACAGGTGCATACGCCGCGGACGCGGCATCCGAGGTGTTCGAACGATGGCCCACAGCGAGCAATGCGGAAGCGTTGCAGGCAGCCTCAGGACAGAACTGGCCAGCGATCCGCGAGCACGCGATCGAGCGGATGCGCGAACGCCCCTGGGAGCTGATCGCGTACCTGACAGATGCCGACGACCTCGCGCGCGCATGGACCGAAGCGCTCCGAGCATCCGCGAACAGCAAGTCTCTCCACGCGTCGCAGTGGGACGACCTCGTCGGCCGATACAGCAAGATCGACCCCGTGGCCGTGCTCCCCGTCATGGCGCAGCTCATCGACGACCGCCTCATCGAGGCGAACACCCGCGCCTACCCCGGCGCCGTGCGAAGGATGACGAAACTACGCGCCGCGGCCCGCGCCGCCGGACGCCCCGAGATCGCCGACGACTACCTCGCTGACGTACGCCGCCGCAACGCCCGGCGCCCGTCCCTGATCAAGCGAATGGATGCCGCCGGACTCTGACCCATCAGACCCGTCGCGATTGCAACCGCTCGGAGGAGACGGAGGGATTTGCACTCTCCGGCTCGCGCTCACGCGGGAGAAACGGCGAGTCGAACGACCGCGCGGCGAGCAGAAAGCTACGTAAGACCGCACATGATCGCCAGAATGCTCAACACCAACCACGACCGCAACGCGGCAGAAATGGCAGATTTCGTGGCAGTACCGGAACGAAACAGCCTCTGATCAGGCATTTTTAGAGCGGAGACGGAGGGATTTGAAATCGCGCCGACGGCAATCGAAGTCAACTGAAACCGCGTGATTCCGCGGGTTGTGACCCCGGCGGCGTCCGTTTCGATCAGGTCGATTCGGTTCGATTCGTGGCGGAAACGTGGCAGCGATTGAGGAGCGATTCCGCGGCCGCGCGCCGCTGTCAGCACGCGATTTCAGCCTACGCCGATTCAGACTCGACGATCATTTCGAGGGCTTCGACCGCTCCGCGCCGCGTCAAAACGGTCGAGGATTCTGGGCGGAAGCTATCTCCTCACGAAGACCCGGTCCTGTGCATTCAGACGCCTGACGGACTTGAGTTTGTCGTTGTTGATTAATCAGTGGTCAGCGATGACAACATGCTAAGTTGTCGATGTTGATTTAGGGCGGAGCGGTGATGACAAATTCTACGAGTGGGCGGCCGGGACGCGGACGACCGAGCCGTGAAGTGATCTACAAGCGTTTCGCGACCGCAATCGATGAGCTGGCGAACTACGGCGGGCTGCCGAAGCCCTACGAAGCCAAGTCGCTGTGGGATCATCTGTGGCATCTTGAAGCTCACCACTCGACAGCGATCGAGGGAAACACTCTCGTCCTCCGCGAAGTCGAGACCCTGCTCGAACAGGGGCGCGCTGTGGGGGCGAAAGAGCTGAAGGACTACATGGAGGTCCTCGGATACGCCGAAGCCGCCCGGTGGGTATACCAGCAGGCCGTCGCCCCGGATGAGTGGTCGCACGACGGTCTGGTCACCGTCACCGAGGTTCGGCGCGTCCATGCTCTCGCCATGGCGAAGGTGTGGGAGGTGGCGCCACACCCGGATGCGCATGACACCGAAGGGCCAGGCAATTGGCGGCAGCATGAGATCCAGGGATTTGCGGGCGGCATGAAGCCCCCGACCTTCCCGCTCATCCCGTCCGAGATCACCGCGTGGGTCGATCGAGCAAATCACTTGCAAGAACAGATCACCGATGGATCACTCACCATCGCCGCGGTTCCGGAAGAGCTGGCCCGGCTGCATCGCGAGTTCGAGTGCGTCCACCCGTTCATCGATGGCAACGGACGCAGCGGAAGACTCCTGCTCAACCTTCTACTCATCCGGCTCGGGTGGCCGCCCGCGATCATCCTCAAGGAACAGCGACGGAAGTACCTCCGCGCACTCGAACGCTCGGATCAAGGGGATGACGGGCCTCTGGCAGAGGTGATCAGCCGCTCCGTCGTCGACAATCTCCATCGGCTCATCCCGAACATCGCCGGCCCTGCCAAGTACGTGCCTCTCGAGGCACTCGTCGACGACGATTTCAGCCTCGTCGCCTTAAAGCAAGCCGCATCGCGCGGGCGCCTCGAAGCCATCATCGGGAGCGACGGCCGGTACCGGTCGAGCAAGTCTGCTCTCGAGGAGTACAAGGCATCAAAGTACTCGCGTGGCGAGAAGAAGCAATAGTCGGCACGCGCTTCACCACATCGATCCCCCTCACGGGTCGCGAGGGGAATCGATGTGGTGCAATCAGCGCTGGTCGCTCATCGCATGAGGTCGGTGCAGGTCGAGCGGAATCACAAGCGACTCCGTCGGAGGGAGGATGAGACTCGTCGGTTCGACTCCGACAGTTGTCCCGGTCAGCATTGCCCGGTCTCCGGGTTGACGGTCATCTTCCCGCACACCGATCCGCCCTCGGGCGCCTCGTCGACGACCGAGGAGGTGACGCTCGTCCAGCGCACCGCCGTGCCCGCCGGTACGCCGTCCTGGTCGCGGAGGAGGACCTCGCGATCGCCGATGAACGTGCCGGTATCGGGGTCGATGATGATGTCCACCCGGGTGCCCCACGCGTCCTCGACGCGGCCGATCGCGACCCCCGTGCGGCCGTCAAGGGTAGCTTGATCGCTGATGAACGTGACGCCCGGGATCATGGCCGCAGCCTTGTACATCGCGGCGCGCAGGTCGGCGGGCACGTTCCCGACACGGAGACGGTCGGCCATGTACACGAGAGCCTCGGTGTCGGGCGAGGGACCGGAGCCGAGGGTGACACGGTAGATGTAGTTGAGCAGTCGATACGGGTCACGCGGAAGCTGGTCCAGATCGGCAAACCCCGCCCCGGCGTCACCCCCGTAGAACGCGCCCCCAGGTGCCCGCAGAAGATCCCCAGCCTCGAATGAACCCGACGAGGAGGACACGGCTTCCCACCACGCGTTCGCCACCTGCTCGGACTCCGGACCGAATGTCGCCGCGATGGATTGCGGACCGCGGACCCACACCCAGTCATCGGAGGGATCTGCGGGGCGGTAGAGAGTGTCATCGGACGCGTACTGGTACGACGCCACAACATCACCGATACCTCCGCTTGAGAGGTGTACGCCCGTGGTGTTGACCCTCAGATATTGGCCGGGCTGCACCGCGGGATCGACTGAGGTGATCGCGGCGGCGCTCGCCTCGTCGAGCACGGCGGCGGCAGCGGCATCCGCCCCACCACGCCAGCCAGCGAGGCCGACCACGTCCGTCAGCACGAGCCCCGCCACCAGTGCCGCGGCGCCGACCGTACTGAGTCCGCCGATCGCAAAGCGTCGGGCGCGTCTCGGTCGGCGCGACGTGCTGATGTGCGCCTGGGCCGAGGCTGCGGCCAGGAGCGCCGCCCTGCCCCTGTGCAACGTCGACTCCGGCGGTTCGGTCTCGCTACGCGTGTTGCGCAGCAGCGTCAACTCGTCCATGTTCCTTCTCCAGTTCGGGATCGTTGGTGCCGGCCGCGGTCCGCAGGATGCGGCGGGCACGATTCAGGCGTGAACGGACGGTGCCGATCGGCACGTCGAGAGCGCGTGCGATGCCCGCGTAGTCGAGGTCGCCCCAGGCGTACAGCAGCAGGGTGTCGCGGTCGGACGCGGGCAGGCCACGCAGCGCCGAAGCCAAGCGCCGCGTGAGCCGCGCCGCGTCCAACCGCGCGCCCGCCTGCTCGATCATGTCGGGCGAGAGCTGCGCCGCGAGATCCGCGACCATGCCCTTCCATGCCCGCGCTTCCAGCCGCACATGCTTATGCATCAAGCGGGTGGCGATCCCGAACAGCCAGGGGCGAGCATCGACGATCGCGAGGTCGTACGCGGCTCTCTTCTCGAAGGCGACGAGGAACGTCTCCGACATCACGTCCTCGGCGCTGCCCTCTCCCAGCCGCTGCGCCGCGTAGCGGTAGATCGTCGGCGCATGTCGATCGAAGAGCAACGCGAACGCACCCGGCTCATCCGCCGAACGTTCGATCACCTCGTTGTCTGTACTCACGTCTGTATTGCTCATTCCTCCCGTTCGAGTTCACGATCCACCACCTCGACCCGATCTGATGACACGACGTGCCGGTGCGGACAACGCGACGATAGCCGCCGACGGCGCGAGCACAGCGAGCGGAAGCGAGCGCCCGAGCGGGCACGCCGAGTCGGGGAGGAGACGGAGGGATTCGCGCGCTCGGTCTCACCCTTGAGTAGCCGCAACCATGCGCCGAGCAACTCACAGTGAGCAGAACGCTCAGCAGAATCCCGCAGAACCGCAAGATTGCTCAACGCCAACCACATCGAAAACGTGGCAGAAATGGCAGATTTCGTGGCAGAAGCGAAGAAAAATATCCCTTGATCGGGGCTTTTTAGAGCGGAGACGGAGGGATTTGAACTCCGACTTTTGGGGCGACGGTCGAATTCGTTCCGCCACGCTCGACCACTTTCAGGCTGATCAGGCGCAAGTTTTGGTGCGGCTCGACCACGTTCAGAGACGTTCGGAGTGGCTCAGGTTTACGCAAATTTTACTCACGTCTTCGGCGCCAGGAACGACCGCCCGTACTCATGCTGGCCGCTCCCGTTCGACCTCGCGGACACGAGAGACGCCCGCGAACCATCCTTGCAGTGCAGGGTTGATAGCGCCGACCAAACGGACGGCGTCGCGGTGACGCGCCTTCGCATTCACCGCCAAGAGCGGCTCCATGTGCGCGACTCTGTTGCGCAGCGCAAGCAGTCTGTCCGCGCGGCCGGCGACGACATCATCTGCGTTGTCCCCACTCTCTGCCGGGAACGCGTGAATGAGGGCCTGCTCCCATAGCACGGGGCGCGCACGGTACGTCTTGTCCTCGGGATCGTCCACAGGCAGAAGTCGCACGAAGACGCCGAACGTGAGCTGCGCGAGGATGTCGTCGTGCGTGATCGGCGAGTGCTTTCGAGGATGCCCGGCGGGACGCGCAGCCCTGGCCCTGACAGCGTTGGCCTCCGCGGTCTTTCGCGATGTCGCCGTCAATGTGTTCAGCGGGCGCGCAGGGTCGAGCAGCCATTCGGCCGCGAGCTGACTTCCGTCTGCACGAAGCTGCTGCGCGTTCCACGCCCGGAGCTCGCGATCGATCGCGTTGCGCAGCAACACCTCAAGCAGTCCGAGGCTGGCGTGAAACGCGCTCGACAGCTGGACGTTCCACAAGTACAGCCGGAGAGCCCGCTCGATGTCTCCACCGGTCGCCGTCGCGTATGTGCCGAACCTCGACACGTGAAGCGCCCCGGCGATCAGCTCCGTCGTCTTCGCTTGGGGCATGTCTCCAGTCTGGAGTATCCTTGATACCAATACGAGGACAAGGTCCCTCGTCTTCTACATGGAAACACCCTCGGCCATCGGCCGGGGGGTTTTCATTTTTCAGCCCAGATCGCGCGAGGGGATCGCCGGCGCGATCATCGGCCTCGAAGACCAGGGTGCGGCCTGAGGCCTGACAACAGCAGCTTCAGCGAGTCATCGAGGTTCGCCCGCGCATCAGCGTAGTGGCCGTGGTGCGCGGTGATCCGGTGCTCGATGGTCTCCAGCGACGCCGTGATCCGGTCCTGCTCGCGCTTGAGGAGGTCGAGCGGGATCGCTCCGGCGTAGTGGGCTTGGAGCAGCTTCTGCTGCTCGCCTTCGAGCTGGGTTCTCCGGGACGCGAGGTCGGCGAGCTCGGCGGCTCCTTCCGCCATCATCTCGTCGAACCGGGCATGAATCATCGCCGAGATCGCCTCGATCGTTTCCGTGTCGATCTGCACCTTGGCGTAGAAGCGCTCGATGAGCCGTTCGACCTGCTCGATCAGCATCGCTTGCCGGGTGCAGTCGCCTCGTCCTGCATGCCGGCTCGCGCACACGAAGTACGGGTAGATCGTGCCCTGACTGCTCTTGGCGTTGCACACCAGTAGCCGCGAGCCGCACTGCCCACAGAACACCGTCCCTTTCAGGTAGTGCTCACGCCCGCTTGATCTCCACCGCCGCGTCGGTTGTGACCCCGGGCCGGTCTCCCGCGTCGACCTGCTGCCTGCGGATCCAAGTGCGGATCGTTTCGGGCGACCCGACACCGAGCATCTGCGCGACAGCGATCATCGCGGCGTACTCGCTCGGATAGTCGGATCGCACCTCGGCGACCATACGGACAGCGCGCTCACGAAGCTCGCGCGGGTACTTACTGGGACGTCCCATGAGACAGATCCTTCCAAGGAATCCTGTCTCCGGACACGCCGGGGCGACTCACGCCGATTCAGGTGGGAATTAAATAGCGCGACTCTCCATCAGACTCAGGGCGCTTCACGCCTTTTCAGTCTCCGGGGTGGGCGGTCTGGTCCGCGAGGAGACGAGCGGCCTCCGCAGCGTATGGTGCTTCCACTTGGACCTCGTAGTGGGCCGCCTCGAGGGTCTTCTGTGATTCGAAGTCCCGTTGGCCGCCCGTAGCCAGGTGTCCAAGGAAGTAAAGCAAAGCGCCCCAAACTGCGCCGGAGGCGACCGAGATGATCAGGATGCCCAGCCAACCGAATCCGGGGGCGAACAGCCCGAACAGCAGACCTAGCAGAAGACCGAACCATGCTCCAGCGGCTGCGCCCCGTAGCGCAGCCTTTCCTCCTGTCAAGCGACCGAGTACATGCTCGACAACACGAACGTCGAGACCCACGATCGCCACTCGTTCCACAGCGAAGCCGGCGTCGGCAAGACGGTCAACCGCTGCCTGCGCACTGGCGTAGTCAGAGAACCGCGCGATCGTTTGTTTCCAGCGGGGGTCATTGGTGGACGGGAGCTCACTGGCGTCCTGTTCCGGAGGGTTGTTGCGAGGGGCCTCGGGGCTGGTCATGGGCGTACTCCTTTAGTGAAAACTGGATGAACCACCGTGCTAAGACCAGAAGGCTGGGTGCACGCCGGTCTTGCAAGGACGGGTGTTGCGACGTTCGGCATCAGGGAACGGTCGCCCTTGTTTGCTTTCGGCGCGTCCCGCGAACGAGAAGCATCGAGTTGAATTGTTTCGTGCCCTACATCCGCGGCATGTTCTATGTCGGTGGGGGGCTTGTCGTCTGGCTAACTGTGGCTCGTCGATGGGTCTCCGGCCGGGCGTTACTCCTGAGTCGAGTGCTGACTCAGGACATGAATCTTGCGGGGTTTTGCCTTTTCGCTTACTGGGATCACCAGGCTGAGCACGCCGTTGTCGTAGGAGGCGGAGATGTTGGCTGAGTCGACACCCTCGCCAATACTGAACTGGCGGAGGTAGGTGCCGGCGGGCCGCTCCTGAACGAGCCACTTGGCTCCCTCGGTGCGGGGCGCAGTGCGCTGGGCGCGGATGGTCAGCAGCTGCCCGTCGACGTCGATGTCTACCGACTCCGGTTCGACCCCGGGCAGGTCGGCGGTGAGAATGTAACGGTCAGCTTCCCGGTACAAGTCGACCGGCATCAGCCGAGGTCCTGGACGAGCCTGCAGAAGGCTCAATGCGAGGCGGTCCAGTTCGCCGAAAGGATCGGAGGACGTTGCCATAGTAAATCGATTCCTTTCCGATATGGTGGCGTCGGATGTCTCCGACGGCGCCCATGTTAGCTTGGTTCACCCCATGGGTGCTACTATTACCTCTTTGTTTTCCGACCTTCATATCGGCACGGGAGTGGCACCCGTTCGATTACTCTGTGGTCACTGTCGTAGCGACGATTTGGGCGAGACGCTTGCCGATGAGGTGGTTCGTTGCCCGCACACGCCGGACGGTGACGCCCTTCATCCGCTCCACGATGCGCAGCACGGCTTCGGAGCGGAACTCGTCGAGGTTGCCCATGATGACGTCGATGGGGGCTTTGACATGGGCGATGTCGCTGAGCGTGGTCTGTGACTCGATGGAGTGCTGCAACGACTTGATGAACGGCTCCCAGTTGCGTTCATTGATATCGACAGCTTTGGGGATGGGCAGCAGCCGCTGTATCAGCGCAGCATGCCGGAGGGTGAACTCCCGGTTCGTGCGGAGGTACTCGTAAAGCCGCAGGTAGAAGTCCATCCGGGCCCGCTCGATGACGTCCCCGATCTCATTGGGTGCCAGATAGATAGGTGGGCTGACCATCACGAGCTTCGCGACTCGCTTTCGCCGCCGGGCGGCGTACCGAGTGCCGATGAGGGCGCCCATAGAATGCCCGACCACAGTGAACGGCTCCCGCAGCCGCAACGAGGCGACCGTCCGCTCGATAGCGGCGACATGGTCGGCCAGGGTGTAATCGGCCCACTCCGGCGCCGGCGACTCGCCGAAGCCGAGCAGATCGATGGCGATGCACCGGTGGGTGCGCTCGAGCAGCGGGATCACGTGGTGAAACGTCACCGACGAGGACGCGATACCGTGCAGCAGCAGCACCGTCGGGCCCTCGCCGCGTTCCTCGGCGATATGCAGCACCGGCATGCGGCGAAACCACCTCATCCGACGCAACCTCGAGCGGATCTCGCCCGCTACGCCCGCACGGGCCACCGGAGGATCCGCGGGTTCTCCCACGGCTGCCGGATTCGGGGCGGCGTGCGGCGTCAGGTGTCCCTGGATGTCGGAGCTCATGCCCACACCCGACTGTGACGACCCTCGTTCAGGTACTCGTAGATCTGCCGGACCACACTGGCGCCCTCACCCACAGCCGAGGTCATTCGCTTCACAGACCCGTGCCGCACATCGCCGATAGCGAAGACTCCGGGGATGGTGGTCTCCAAGGAGAAGCGGGGGCTTCCGTCCGTCCGCGCGCCGACCAACTCCGCCTCCACGCCGGTGAGGATGTACCCGTCAGGATCGCGTGCCACATCGACCTTCAATCCCGTCGTCGCAGGAGCGGCGCCGACGAAGACGAACACGTGCCCCACGCGGAGCTTCTCCAACACGTCACCGTGACGGACTGTGACCGCTTCCAAACGATTGCCGCCTTGTGCTTCCACGACCTCCGAGGACAGCAGCACGTTGATACGGGGGTGATGTTGGATCTGGTCCACCAGGTATCTGGACATTCCCGCTCCCAGGTCCGCGGCGCGCACCACAAGGTGCACACGGGGGGACGTGCGGGCAAGAAACAGCGCGGCCTGGCCAGCGGAGTTGCCGCCACCGACAACAGCGACAGGTGTGTCTACGCACATCCGCGCTTCCTGCGCTGTTGCCGCGTAGAACACGTTCGTGGCCTGGAACCGGTCCAGCCCCGCGGCGGGAAGCGAGCGGTATCGCACCCCGGTGGCAAGGACCACCACATCTGAGGTGACCTCCCTGCCATCTTCGAAGGTCACCCGGAAGCGGTCCTCATCCTCTACGACCTCCCGGACCTTGGTCGGGATGTCCAACGTGGCACCGAACTTGCGCACTTGCAGGAGGCTGCGGTCGGCGAGCTCAAAGCCGGAGATTCCGGCAGGAAACCCCAGATAGTTCTCGATCTTCGCTGACGTTCCCGCCTGCCCGCCGGTGGCGACCGCGTCGCACAGGTAGACCGACAACCCATCGGAGGCTGCGTACACCGCCGCGGCAAGACCAGCCGGCCCAGCGCCGACGACCACCACATCGCAGGTGGCCGGCGGGGCGGGCGGGCGCAGCCCCAACTCTTCGGCAAGCCGTGCCGGGGCGGCACCCAGGACGGTGCGTGAGCCGCCGAGGATCACCAGCGGGAAGTCGGCGACGGTGGCGCCGAACTGGCGGGCCAGCCGCTCCGCTTTCTCGTCCTCATCCAGGTCCACCAGCCGGTGGGGCAGCCGGTTTCGTGCGACGAAGTCCAGCAGATCCCGGGTCTGCGGGGAGAAGCAGGAGCCGACGATCCGCAAGCCCGCTCCCGCCCCGATGGCCAGGGAGCGGCGGATGAGGTAGGCCCGCAGGATGATCTCACCCAACAGCGGGTCCGACGTGACGATGGCCTCCATCTCGTCGACGGGCACCTCCACCACCTCGGCGGCGCCGAAGGCGGAGACGAATACGAAAGACGGCTGTCCTTCCAGCAACCCGACATCCCCCACGAACCGGCCGCGGCCGTGCACCCCGACCGCCAACGGCTCATCGGAGCGACGCGGATCCGCCGCAGGTTCGGTGTCCGCCGTGAGCAGGTACCCTTCCAGGACGACATACAGGGAGGACGGGTGCTCGCCGGGCTGGATCAGAACCTCCCCGTCGGTGAGTGTGCGGCGCTGCCCTCGTGCGAGCAGCACCGCGATCTGCTCGTCGCTGAGCCGCGGGAAGGCGCCGATGGTGTCGGGCGTCTCGGCTTGAGCGACCTGGCGGAGGTTGGCGGGGAGCGCGTCACTCATAGGTACGTTTCGTCCACGTAGCACCAGCTCCAGTTCTCCCCCAGTTCCAGCGACCGCACGATGGGGTGCCCCGCCGTGAACGCATGCGTGCGGGCGTGCCGCATCGGGGAGGAGTCGCAGCACCCGACCTTCCCGCAGGTGCGGCACATCCGCAGGTGCAGCCAGGGCGTGCCGGCCGCCACGCAGTCCTCACATGACCCGGGTGTCCGGGGACGGACCGGGCGGATGAGCGGGACGTGTGGGTCGACGTATGTCATGGGGCACCGCTGGCCGAGTCAGCCTTCTTCTGCAGCGCCTCGTCGACCCAGCGCAGCAGCACGTCCGGCGGGGCGGCTCCGGATTGGCGGGAGAGCACGTTCCCTCGGTTGAGGATGAGCAGGGTCGGCACCGCCTGGACGGAGAACTTGCGGGCCGTCTCCGGGGCGGCGTCCACGTCCACTTTCACCAGCTTGAGCTTGCCGGCACGTTCCGTGGCGACCTTCTCGAGGGCAGGGCTGACCATCCGGCACGGTCCGCACCAGGTCGCCCACAAGTCCACGAGCACCACTTGCGGGGCCTGCTCGACCACCTCGGCGAAGTCCGCATCGCCCGCATTGACGATCCACGGCACGGCGCTCTTGCAGACGCCGCAGCGCGGGTACCCCGACGCGGCGGCGGGGACACGGTTCTTCTTCCCGCAGTTGGGGCAGGTCACAATCGCGCTCACGCCGTGTCCTCCTCTTCGACGGGCGCTGCGATGTTGAAGACGAGGTCGCCGTCCTGCACGTCCAGCGTGACCGTCGACCCGTCCATCACCTCCCCGCTCAGCAGCGCACGACCCAGTCGGGTCTCGATCTCATGGCTGATGTAGCGTCGCAGCGGACGCGCACCGTACACGGGGTCGTAGCCGCGGTCGGCGATGAGCTGGCGTGCCGCGGGCGTCAGCTCGATGCGGATCTGACGCTCGGCCAGCCGGGAGCGCAGGTCGGTGAACTGCAGCTCCACAATGTCCTGGATCTGTTCGCGACCCAGCGGCGAGAACACCACGATGTCGTCCACCCGGTTGAGGAACTCGGGGCGGAAGTGGGCGCGCAGCTCACCGAGCACCTTGTTTCGCACGTCGTCGGGGATCGCGCCGCCATCGGAGCCCAACAGGTGATGGGCACCGATGTTGGAGGTCATGATGATGATGGTGTTGCGGAAGTCGACGGTGCGTCCCTGGCTGTCGGTGATGCGGCCGTCGTCGAGGACCTGCAGCAGCGTGTTGAACACGTCCGGGTGCGCTTTCTCGATCTCGTCGAAAAGGACCACGCTGTACGGGTGGCGGCGCACCGCCTCGGTCAGCTGCCCTCCCTCGTCGTACCCGACATACCCGGGAGGTGCACCGACGAGCCGGCTGACGGTGTGACGTTCCTGGTATTCGCTCATGTCCAGCCGGACCATCGCCGACTCGCTGTCGAACAGTGCTTGCGCGAGCGCTTTGGCCAGTTCGGTCTTTCCCACACCGGTGGGGCCGAGGAAGATGAACGAGCCGATAGGTCTGCGCGGGTCGCGGATGCCGGAGCGGGCACGGATGATCGCGTCGCTGACGAGCCTGATGGCCTCGTCCTGACCGACCACCCGCTCCTTGAGGGTGGCTTCCAGGGTGAGGATCTTGTTGCGTTCACCTTCCTGCAGCCGGGCCACGGGGATCCCCGTCCACGCTGCGACGATCTCGGCGATCTCGTCCTCGGTGACCACCTCCCGCAGCAGCCGCTGCCGGCCCTGCTTGGAGGCGAGACGCTCCTCCTCGGCGCGCAGTCGTCGTTCCGCGTCAGCGATAGCCCCGTACCGCAGTTCAGCGGCACGGTTGAGGTCGTAGGAGCGCTCAGCTTCCTCCGCCTCCCGCCGCAGCCGCTCCAGCTCACTGCGCAGCTCCTGGACCTTGCGGATCGCTTGACGCTCCGCCTCCCACTGGGCGCGCTTGGAGTCCGCCTCCGCCTTCAGGTCGGTCAGTTCCCGGCGCAGCTCCTCCAGCCGTTTCTTGCTGGCAGGGTCCGTTTCCTTCGACAGCGCGGCTTCCTCGATCTCCAGGCGGGTCACCCGCCGGGTCAGCTCGTCGAGCTCAGCGGGCATTGAGTCGATCTCGGTTCGCAGTCGCGCGCAGGCTTCGTCGATGAGGTCGATGGCCTTGTCGGGCAGGAACCGGTCGGGGATGTACCGGTGGGACAGCACGGCGGCCGCGACCAGTGCGCTGTCCTGGATGCGGACACCGTGGAAGATCTCCAGCCGTTCGCGCAGGCCGCGGAGGATGGAGATCGCGTCCTCCACGTCAGGCTCCTCGACCATCACCGTCTGGAACCGGCGTTCCAGGGCAGCGTCCTTCTCGATGTGCTTGCGGTACTCATCGAGGGTGGTGGCACCGATGAGGTGCAGCTCCCCGCGGGCGAGCATCGGCTTGAGCATGTTGCCGGCGTCCATCGCCCCTTCGGTGGCTCCCGCCCCCACCAGGGTGTGCAGCTCGTCGATGAACAGCAGGATGCGTCCCTCCGCTGCTTTCACCTCCGCCAGGACTGCCTTCATTCGCTCCTCGAACTCGCCCCGGTACTTCGCGCCGGCGACCAGGGCAGACAGGTCCAGCGAGAACACGGTCTTGTCGCGAAGGCCCTCGGGCACGTCCTCACGCAAGATCCGCTGGGCAAGGCCCTCCACGATGGCGGTCTTTCCGACACCGGGCTCGCCGATGAGGACGGGGTTGTTCTTGGTCTTGCGGGAGAGGATCTGGATGACCCGCCGGATCTCCGCATCACGCCCGATGACGGGGTCAAGCTTGCCCAACCGGGCGTCAGCGACCAGGTCACGGCCATACTTCTCCAACGCCTCGTACGTCTGCTCGGGGGTGGCGGAGTTGACGTGCTGGTTGCCGCGGATCTTGGTGAGCGCGCTGAGGAAGCTCTCCCGGGTGACACCGTGCCCGCGCAGCACGCGGGACGCGGCACGGTTGGAGGAGTCGTCGGCGAGGGCCAGAACAAGGTGCTCCACGGAGATGTAGGAGTCTTTCAGCCGCTTTGCCTCCCGCTCCGCCCGTTCCAGGGTGGAGGTGAGGCTGCGGCTGAGGTACACCTGACCGGTCTGCGGGGAGGACCCGGAGACTCTGGGCTTGCGGGCGATCTCCGCTTCGACATCGGCGCGTACCGCTTCCACGTCAGCACCCGCTGTCTGCAGCAGTCGGGGAACCAGCCCCTCCTCCTGCTGCAGCAGTGCGAGCAGGAGATGCTCCTCATCCGTCTCGGTCTGACCGGCCAGGACCGCGATGTTCTGGGCCGAGGTGAGCGCTTCCTGCGACTTCTGAGTGAGTGAGTTCATGTCCATGAGGTGTCTCCTTCGAGTCGGATGGTCCGGTGCTGCTCGAGCTGCTCGATGCGGGCGAGCAGGTCGAGCACGAGTGCGATGCCGGCGTAGTTCACGGCAAGATCGGAGTGCAGACGCACGATGGTGTGCACGCGGGCGGGGACGGTACGGGCGAACCACAGCCGGCCGCTGGTGTCGACGTGGGCGGTGACCAGCCCCAGCTCGACGAACTTCCGCAGCGTATCCGGGTGGATACCTGCGGCCACCGCGGTCTCCGCCAGGTCGGCCCGGGCGACACGGACGGGCAGGTGATGTGAGGTCATGATCCTCTCCTGGCATCAAACGACGATACGTCGCGGAGCTGTTCGAACAGCTCCTTCTCCTTCTTGCTGAGAGTGCGGGGAACGACGACCTTCACCCGCGCATACAGGTCTCCCGGCTGTCCTCTGCGGGGCATCCCCTGCCCGCGCAGGCGGAGCCGCCTGCCAGTGGACGAGCCGGGCGGAACGTGCACGGTGACCGGGCCGCCGGGGGTGGGCACGCTGACATCCGCGCCCAGCGCCGCCTCCCACGGTGAGATGGGAAGGTCCGTTTCGATGTCCGCGCCGCTGAGCCGGTACCGCTTGCTGTCCTTCACGCGCAGCGTGACCAGCAGGTCCCCGTCCTGTCCGTCGGCGCCCGCTCCGCCTGCGCCCGCGATCCGCAGCCGCTGCCCGTCGACAGCGCCCGCTGGGATGTCGATGGTGTACTCCTGCGCGCCACCGTACGGCGACGCGACCTGCACGGTGCGCCGCCCGCCCCGGTAGGCCTCCTCGACGGTGATCTCCAGCTCCGCGGTGTGGTCGGCGCCGCGACCGAAACCACCGAAGCCGCCCCCGAAGAGGTCCTCCCAGTTCACGCTCTGCGCGCCGCCCCCGCTCCACGTGTATCGGGCGCCGCCGCCGCGGCGCGGCTGCTCGGAGGAGCGAGCCGCGTCTGCGGCGGCGTACTGCCGGAAGTTCTCACCGAACCGGTCGTACTGTGCGCGGGTTTCCGGGTCCGACAGCACATCGTGGGCTTCACTGATCCGTTTGAAGGTCTCCTCCGCCCCCGGGGTCTTGTTGACGTCCGGGTGGAACTTGCGGGCCTTCTCCCGGTAGGCGCGGCGGATCTCCTTCTGATCCGCCGACCGGGAGACCCCCAGCACGCTGTAGAGATCCTCCGCCATCTCCTACTCCTCATCCGGCCTGCGGGTGACCACGACCGCAGCCGGTCGCAGCATCCGCTCAGGCGTTCCGAACCCGGGGCGAGTGACGGCGAGGATGCTGCGCGGGGGGACGCTGGCATCCTCGACGACCGAGACCGCCTCGTGCAGCTGCGGGTCGAACTCCGCACCGTCGATGACGATCTCGGGGTACCCGAGTGCGCGCAACGCATCAGCGGCCTGCGCCCGGACGGCCTGCATGCCATCCAGAACGCCCTCGTCAAGGTCCACTCCGAAGGTGAGCGCCCGGTCCAGCGCGTCGACGACGGGCAAGAAGGCTGTGGCGGTGTGCTGCCGCTCCTGCTCGCGGACGGTCTGGATCTCGCGCGCCATCCGTTTGCGGAGGTTGTCGTAGTCCGCCGCCGTCCGGCGCCACCGGTCGTCGGCCGTCTCCAACTGGGCGGCGAGCGCTGCTTGCGCGGCGCGGATCTCCTCCGGGGATACATCGGTGAGGTCGTCGTTCAGCAGGTCCAAGGCCCGCGTGTCCTCGTTCTGCTCCTCGACCATCGCGATCCTCCCTCCGTGCTACTTGTCGAATTCGGCATCGACGACGTCGTCTTCGTCGTCCTGAGCGGGCTGCTCAGCGTGGCTGGCGTTCGCGCGGGCCGCAGCAAGGGACTGCGCAACCTGCAGCAGCTCGCCGGTGCGCTCTTTCGCTTCCTGCTCGCCGACGTTGTTCTGCACTGCCTCGCGGGCCTGCGTGATGAGCAGCTCCGCGCGGGCACGCTCGTGCTGCGGTGCAGCGTCGCCGAGCTCACGCAGTGCCCGCTCGACCTGGTAGGCGGCGGAGTCCAGCTCGTTGCGGGCGTCCACGGCCTGGCGCAGCGCCTGGTCGTCAGCACGGTGCTGCTCGGCTTCCTTGATCATCCGGTCTATCTCGCCCTGGTCCAGATTCGAGGTGTCGCTGATGGTGATGCCCTGCTCGGTGCCGGTGTCCTTGTCCTTCGCCGTCACGTGCAGGATGCCGTTCGCGTCGATGTCGAAGGTGACCTCGACCTGCGCTTCACCGCGAGGAGCGGGGCGGATGCCGGTGAGCTGGAACCGGCCCAGCACCCGGTTGTCTGCGGCGTTCTCCCGCTCGCCCTGCAGGACGACGATCTCCACCGACGGCTGGTTGTCTTCGGCCGTGGAGAACACCTCGCTGCGTCGGGCGGGGATGGTGGTGTTGCGTTCGATGATCTTCGTCATCACGCCACCGCGGGTCTCCACACCCAGCGACAGCGGGGTGACATCCAGCAGCAGCACGTCGTCGACGTCGCCCTTGAGGACGCCCGCCTGGATGGCGGCGCCCACAGCGACCACCTCATCGGGGTTCACCGTCATGTTCGGCTCCTTGCCGCCGGTGAGCCGCTTGACGAGCGCTTGGACAGCGGGGATGCGGGTGGAACCGCCCACGAGGATGACCTCGTCGATATCGTTCTCGCTGACCTTCGCGTCGGCCATCGCCTGACGCACCGGACCGAGGCACCGCTCAACGAGGTCAGCGGTGAGGTCTTCGAACTTGGACCGCTTCACGGTCATGGTGAGGTGCTTGGGTCCGCTGGCGTCGGCGGTGATGAAGGGCAGGCTGACCTGGGTCTGGGACACCGAGCTGAGCTCGACCTTCGCCTTCTCGGCCGCCTCGAACAGTCG
The DNA here is from genome assembly GCF_049707015.1 of Microbacterium sp. CH-015. Classification (NCBI taxonomy): domain Bacteria; kingdom Bacillati; phylum Actinomycetota; class Actinomycetes; order Micrococcales; family Microbacteriaceae; genus Microbacterium; species Microbacterium sp. CH-015. The sequence goes on from NZ_JBNAFJ010000003.1 coordinate 36,930, forward strand.
CTGCAGCGCCTGCGGGTCGTTGCGCAGGTCGATGCCGTTCTCGTTCTTGAACTCGTCGGCGAAGTAGTCCACCAGCCGGCGGTCGAAGTCGTCGCCGCCCAGGTGGGTGTCACCGGCGGTGGATCGCACTTCGACGACCCCGTCGCCCACGTCGAGGAGGCTGACATCGAACGTGCCGCCACCGAGGTCGAACACCAGGATGGTCTCGTGGTTCTTCTTGTCCATTCCGTACGCCAGTGCGGCGGCGGTGGGCTCGTTGATGATGCGCAGCACCTCGAGCCCGGCGATGCGTCCGGCGTCCTTGGTCGCGGTGCGTTGGGCGTCGTTGAAGTAGGCGGGAACGGTGATGACGGCCTCGGTCACCTTCTCACCGAGGAACTTGCTGGCGTCGTCGACGAGCTTGCGCAGCACCTGGGCGCTGATCTCCTCCGGCGCGTACTGCTTGCCGCGGATGTTGAACCGTGCTTCGCCGTTGGGGCCTTCCACGACGTCGAAGCCGACGGCGTTGGCTTCCTCCTTGATCTCGTCGAAGGACCGGCCGATGAACCGCTTGGCGGACGAGATGGTGCCCTTCGGGTTGAGGATGCTCTGCCGGCGGGCAAGCTGCCCCACCAGCCGTTCACCGTCCTCGGTGAAAGCGACCACCGACGGGGTAGTGCGGGCTCCCTCCGCGTTCGGGATGACCTTCTCCTCGCCGGCCTCCCAGACGGCGATAACGGAGTTCGTGGTTCCCAGATCGATTCCTACTGCCTTGGCCATGTCGAGCTTCCTTTCGATTGAGGTGAGCGCCCGGTTTCCGAGCCGCCGAAGCGAGCGCCGCACGGTTCTCAGTGGAGGTGAAACACCTAGATCTCGCTGTCCTTGTGTACGGGGCGCAAACGCCTCCTGGAACGTCTTCGAGTTCAAGCACCCCGCGATGACATACCCGCCTCGCCGTCATGTCTCATCGTGGACCGCTGTTCCATTTTTTACAAGCAACCGAACTGGAAGAAGACGCTCGAACAACCTCCGCGCTCCCTGAGCGCATCGACTGCTACCTCTGATCTCCTGCCGCCCTAACTGGGGCGCCCCCCCTTTGCGCTACGATCCGAGCCCATACCGACCTCACCGACACCCGCCACTCGCGGCCCCGTAGACCCACATCGGCGTGACCGCCGAGCTCTTCCGCCCGAGCGCGCATCGAGCCGATGCCGATGCCGTCCGCGTGACGAAGGCCCGGGCCGGGTGCCGCCAGCTCGTTGCGGACCTCGATGCCGAGCGCCTTCGCGGACGAGGTGACCGTGACGATGACCGGGGCGCCGGGGCGTGCCGCTCCGCGTTCGCGAGAGCCTCACCGATGATGCGATAGGCGGCGAGCTCGGTCGCCGGGGTGAGCGCAGGTCGCGGCTCAGGAAACTGGAGCCGCGCCCCGGAGCGGAGGCTACGACGTTCGAGCGCCGTCCAGAGATCGCCGTTCTCCAGTTCCGTCGGCCGCAGTCCGTGCGCGACGCGACGGATGTCGGCGATCGCGGTTCGCAACTCGGCACGACCCTCGTCGATCGCCGTCGCAGACGCTGCGCCGTCCAGGTTCCGGGCCGCGTCCAGGTGCAATGCCGCGCCGGTCAGGAGCGGACCGAGACCGTCGTGCAGATCCCGGTGGAGCATCATGCGCTCCTGCTCGCGCACCACGGTTGCCTCCGCCCGCGCCGTGCGCAACTCGACGAGCAGGCGGCCTCTCGCACGAGCCTCAGCAGCGGCAGTCCCACCGCCGCGTCCCTCGCCGTCCAGTCGGGAGCGAACGTCAAGACCATCCAACGGATGCTCGGACACACGTCAGCCGCCATGACCCTCGACGTCTACTCCGACCTCTTCGACGACGACCTCGACGACGTCGCCACCGCACTCGATCGCGCAGCACACGCGTCAGCCGCCGCCCCCACCCAGCCGCAGCCCCCGAACGGCGGCTGGCTCGGACTGTAGGCGGCAGCCTCGTCACGACATCCCGGCACGCCGATCGCGTGCCCGAGCACTCGCTCCGCCACGTCTCTCACGAGGGCCCGAGCCTGAGGAAGCGGGGCTCCGACGGCGCCAATCCGACGGCTTGCCGGCTGCCACTCCGGCGGTGATTCCGCGCGACTTTACCCATTTTTACCCACTTAGGGTTTCTATGAGAAAGCTATGGCCCGAGGTGCCAGTGTTTACAAGGGATCGCGGGCCATGGAGCGTGGCGGAGACGGAGGGATTTGAACCCTCGGTCCCCGTAAGGGGACTCCACCTTAGCAGGGTGGTGCACTAGGCCTGACTATGCGACGTCTCCAGGCGTCCCGCCGCCGAAACGGCGCGAACGCACCCGGCAATCATAACCGGTCGCGCGTGCCCTCCAGAACCGGATGCCGCGGCATCCGCCGGATCCCGCGGCATCCGCCGGCCGCCGTCACCGCACGAGACGGCCAATCCCTGACGAGACGGGATGGGTCACGTCCCGTTTCGTCGCGGATGTGCCGTCTCGCGGGCGCCGCCGCACGCCCCCAACCCCCGCGGATCAGCGCTGGGCGACGGTGCAGGTGACCTGCGCGGCGTTCTGGCCAGTCACGGTGCTCGGCAGCGCCACAGAGGTCTCGGTCGGGGCGGGCGCCTCAGTGGCCCCGGTCCCGGCATCCGGCGCCGCCGTCTCGGTCGGAGCGGGCGTCGCCGTCGCGCCGGCGTCGGGCTTGGTGGCTTCGCCCACCACTTCGGTCCCATAGCCATCGCTCGTGGACCCGGTCAGCTGCAGCGGCTGGTTGTTGGCCAGTGCGTCGAAGAGCACCGCGGCATCGGAGAGCACCGGCTGCACGCGCAGCCCGCCCTCGGCATACACGGTCGGATACTGCACGAACACGATGTCCTCATACGCGACGTCCTTCACGGCCATCGCGATCTGCACCATCTTCTGCGGGTTCGCGAGGGACTTGCTCAGCACGAGCTGTCCATCGTTGACCTGCTTGACCGCGGTCGTGGCGAGGTTGAGGAGCGTTCCGGGGTTCGCGAGCACACCGTCGGACTGAAGCCTGCGCACCAACGAGCTCATGAACTGCTGCTGATTGGAGATGCGACCGAGGTCGGAGCCGTCGCCGATCCCGTGCCGGATCCGCAGGAACTGCAGCGCCTCGACGCCCTGGAGCGTCCGCTCCCCCGCCGGCCAGTTGATGCCGGTGTGGTCGTCCTTGATCGGGTCGGACAGACACACCTGCACGCCGCCGATCGCATCGGACATGTTGATCACGCCCGTCCACCGGATCGCCGCCGCGAACTGGATGTCGATCCCGGTGAGCTTCTCGACCGTGGCCACGGAGCATGACAGCCCGCCGTACATGTACGACACGTTGAGCATCTGCGCGCTCATCGCCGAGTACTGCCTGCCGTCCTCGCCCGTGCACGACGGGATCGGCACGATCATGTCGCGCGGGAACGACACGACGGTCACCCGTCGCGGGTTGTCCGAGATGTGCAGCAGCATCGTGACGTCGTTGCGCTCACCGTCGGTGTCGCCGTTCTGGCACGCGCCCGACAGCGACGCGTTCGCGCCCTCGCACGAGTCCGTGCCGACCAGCAGCAGGTTCACGCCGCCCTCGATCTCGCCGAGCGTCGGCGGCAGCTGCGCCTCGCCGGCGTCGCCGATATCCACGCCTGCCGCCTCGACCGAGCTCACCGCGTTCCACGCCGCGAACGCCGCGACGGACGTGGCGCTCAGCACGACGACCGCGACGATCGCACCGAGCACGGTGAGGATCTGCGCGAACGGCTTCGGCGAGGTCAGGATGCCGTGGCGGGCGACGGGCTGGCGGCGCGAGCCGTCGGTGCGTGCACTCACGGGAGTCCTTTCAGGTGCGGCAGGGCCGCGGAGCGGAGGGTGTGGGATTCGAACCCACGGGACATTGCTGCCCACCGGTTTTCAAGACCGGGTCCATCGGCCGCTCGGACAACCCTCCAGACGCATGCGACACGGGTACGCGAGGCATCCATCGAACGGCGAGTCTATCCGAGCAGACCCGTCCTATCTTCCCGCGAGCGCCTGAGCAGGCCCTGAAAGACGCGCCTGCAATTGCGCTACAGCCGGCGCAGCACGTCCGCGACACCGCCGGCGTGGACGGATGCCGTGATCTCGCCCGCCTCGGCCCGCACCTCGTCGGGCCCCTGTCCCATAGCGATCGCGCGCCCGCCGTGCTCGCGAGCCCACCGGAACATCCCGAGGTCGTTGCGCCCGTCGCCCATCACCAGCACGCGCTCGGGTTCGACGCCCAGCCAGGCGCGCACCTTCTCCAGCGCCGTGGACTTGTCCACGCCCTGCGGGGCGATGTCGAGCCAGGCCGACCACCCCACGGCATACGACACCTTGTTCAGACCGATCCGCGAGACCAGCTCGACGAAGTCGGCGTCGGTGTCGTCGGGCGAGACCACCACGACGCGGCACACCGGCTGCGCGACGAGCTCATCGAACCCCACCCGCTGCGCGTGCGCGAGGTTCCAGTCGTCCATGTGCTCGGTGTACAGGCGCCGCCCGTCGGCGAGTTCGACCATGTAGCGCGCCTCCGGCAGGTGCTCGCGCAGCAGCGTGACGACCTCCGTCGGGTCGAACGTCTCGACGTGGAAGCGCTCGTACACGCTGTCGTCGCCGAACGGCCCGCCGACGCGCCTCATGATGACCGCGCCGTTGGAGCACACCGCGTACTCCGGCGCCAACTCCAGGACGTGCTGGATGCCGCGCGTGCCCTCCCAGCTGCGACCGGTCGCGAGCATGACCTCGTGGCCGGCGCGGTGCGCGTGGGCGACGGCATCCACGACGCCGGGGCTGAGCGTCTCATCCTCGAGCAGCACCGTCCCGTCGACGTCGAGCGCGATGAGCAGCCGCTCCGTCGAGACGGCCGGGTTCTCGGCATCCTCCGCGATCTCCTCGACGAGCTCCGCAGCATCCGTCGGGGCGACGACCTTCACCGAGCCCGTCGGCAGGTGCTCCGCGGCACCGGCCGTCATGCCACCGGCTCCGCCACCTCGAGGCCGCCGAGGTACGGCCGCAGCACCTCGGGGATGACGACCGACCCGTCGGCGCGCTGGTGCGTCTCGAGCAGGGCGACGATCCACCGGGTCGTCGCGAGCGTGCCGTTGAGCGTCGCGACGGGCACGGTCTTGCCCCCATCGGGCCGGTAGCGCACGTCGAGCCGGCGCGCCTGATAGCTCGTGCAGTTGGAGGTGCTGGTCAGTTCGCGGTACGCCTGCTGCGTCGGCACCCACGCCTCGACGTCGTACTTGCGCGCCGCGGACGAGCCGAGGTCGCCGGCGGCCACGTCGATCACGCGGTAGCTGAGCCCCAGGTCCTGCAGCATGCTCTCCTGCAGGGCGACGAGGCGCAGGTGCTCCGCCTCGGCATCCTCGGGCGTGGTGTAGACGAACATCTCCAGCTTGTTGAACTGGTGCACGCGGATGATGCCGCGGGTGTCCTTGCCGTACGAGCCGGCCTCGCGGCGGTAGCAGGTGGACCAACCCGCGTAGCGCTTTGCGCCGGCGGAGAGGTCGATGATCTCGCCCATGTGGTAGCCCGCGAGCGGCACTTCGCTGGTGCCGACGAGGTAGAGGTCGTCGGCTTCGAGGCGGTAGACCTCGTCGGCGTGCTGTCCGAGGAATCCGGTGCCGCGCATGATCTCGGGCCGGACGAGCGTGGGCGGGATCATCGGGATGAACCCGGCATCCACCGCCCGCTGCAGCGCGAGCGACATGAGTGCGTACTCGAGGCGCGCGCCGATGCCGGTGAGGAAGTAGAAGCGCGAGCCCGACACCTTCGTGCCGCGCTCCATGTCGATCGCTCCGAGCTTCTCGCCGAGGGCGAGGTGGTCGAGGGGCTCGAAATCGAAGGATGCCGGCTCGCCGTGCGTGCGCAGCGTGACGAAGGCCTCTTCGCCGCCGGCGGGGACGCCGTCGATGACGATGTTCTCGATGTGAGCGAGAGCCTCTTCGGCGGCGGCTTCGGCTTCGGTGACGGCCTGCTGGGCCGCCTTGACCCGGTCGCTGAGGTCCTTCGCCTGGGCGACGAGCGCGGCCTTCTCGTCTTTGGGCGCCTGCGCGACCTTCTTGCCGTGAGCGTTCTGCTCCGCCCGCAGCTCTTCGAAAGCGGTGATCGCGGCACGGCGCGCCCGGTCGGCGGCGAGCGCGTCGTCGACGGTGTCGGGCGACTCGCCGCGGGCCTCCTGCGAGCGCTTGACGAGGTCCGGGTTGTCGCGGAGCAGGGCGAGATCGATCACGCGGCAAGTCTAGTTGCGGGGTGCGGCGGGGCGGATGCCGGGTGGTTGCACGGTGGCGCAGGCGGCGGGCGTGTGGTGGCGCGGGCGCGGGCGGTGGCACGCGGTGCCGCGCAGGTCGCCGGATCGCGCCAGGGTCAGCGCTCGGGCTGGCAGACGGGACAGTACTGGGCGGCGCCCTTCGACCCCGGAACATCCGCCACGACGCCGCCGCAGTCCGGACACTCCTCACCGGTGCGGCCATGGACCGCCATCGCCGCGATCTTGCGCGCCTTGAGCTCGTCTATCGGAACGCTCCGCTGCCGCGCGAAGGCGCCGCCCAGCACGCTGCGCACGGCGGTTGCCGAACCGACGGATGCCGGTGACCGCGCGGCCGACAAGTTCTGACGCGCGGCCGACAAGTTCTGAGGTGAGGCGACCCCGCGTCTTGAGGGCGCCGTACTCGACGAGTTCCAGACCAGCGATCTGACGCCCGACGATGTGCGTGCGGAGGAAACCCGCGAGCGCGTCGACCTCAGGTGACTCCGGCATGGGCCCATCGTGTCAAGGGACGAGAGGTCGCGCCAGGGCCGCCGACCCAGGACCGCGGCGCGGCGCCCAGGCAGCGACGTGTCACCCGTCGGGCGGCACGCCGTCCGTCAGTTCAGGCGGCGGTGCGCCATCCCGTTCTCGGCGGCGGGTCGAACATCCACCGCAGGGGCGCCTTCGATCTCAGTTCGATCGGCGGCGAGCCCTCGCCCGGAGGCGGGACGAGCAGGAAGGCACCCTGTCCTTCGCGGACGATCTTCCACCCCGTGAGATGCAGATGCACGTGATGGTAGGCGCAGAGCAGAATGCCTCGATCGATGTCGGTGCGGCCGCCGTCGGCGCACCATTCGTCGATGTGATGCGCTTCGCAATACAGGGGTGGTCGGTCGCATCCGGGCCACATGCATCCGCCGTCTCGCACGGCCAGCGCGGTGCGCTGCGCGGGCGTGAACAGTCGACTCTCCCGTCCCACATCGAGCGGATTGCCGCAGGAGTCCAGGTTCACTGGGACGACGCCGGTCTCGCAGACCATCCGGTCGATGACGGAGCCAGGAACGGATACCCGACCGTCCTCGGTGTGCGCGACAGCAAGGAGACGGCCGAACGCGTCCCGCGCGCCCAGACCACCGGCTCCCCCGCCGCCGGTGCCACCCGCGCCGCGGATCGTCACGAACCGCACGCCGGCCTGCTTCGTCCCGAACACGTCCTTCGCTTCGGCCGTCGCCCCCGCCCGCACCAGGTCGGCGAGCAGGTCGAACGCGAGCTGCTCGTTCGTCCGCGGATCCTCACTGAGCTGCTGCGCCTGCGCCGCTTCGTCAGCCGACACGAACCGCGGGCCGCCCCGACGCGGGCGCAGTGCGGCATCCATCACCGACTGCCAGAACGCGGCCGTGACATCGTCGAACACGATGTGTCCGTGCGTCCGCCCGTCAGCATCAATGCGCATCCGGAAGGAACGGGCTTGGTAGTGCTCCGCCCACCGCGCCTCCGCGCCCGCCGGGTCGATCGCATCGCGCACGGCGCGCGCCGACGCCGAGAGATCTTCGACGGTGCAGCGCGGCGCCTCGTCGATGAGCTGGGCGGCGGCGACTCGCCACACTTCGACGACATCGTCTTCCGCGCGCCCCTCGATCAGGGGCGGCTCGCCCAGGCCACGCCGGATCGCGTCGAGCTGAGCGTGCGTGATCGACCCAGCGAGAAGAGCCGCACCCAAAGGCTCATGCCAGGGACGCCGCGCGTCGCTGCCCGGAAGAACATCGTCGACGACCCGCGAGCCCGCGGCATCCGCACCTTCGGCCAGTGTCTCGCCGACCTTCACGACGCGAATAGCTTCGCTGCGCGGGATACCGGTGATCTCCTGCACCATCTGCACCGGAGTGCGGAATCCGCCGGTCTGCGCGAGGCCGGAGTGTCCGGCGGATCGGGTCGAGCGGCGCGCGATGACGCCCGCGAGAGCGACCTCGAGTTTCTGGACATGGCGAGAGAGGTCGGCGACCGCAGTGAAGGCTTCACGCACCGACGCATCGCTGAGCGCGCTCGCACCGGCCGCGAGGGTCGTCGCCTCGCAATCGAGCTCGGCGAACTGCGCCAGACGGTCGACGCCGTCCCGAAGATCACCGATGAAGCTCATATAGACAGTGTGCCGAGGGCCTCCGACATTGCTCGGGCGCGGTAGATCGTGAGATGCGCGGGCGACGGTGTTGCTCACTTTGCGATACGACCGGCGCGCGCAGCCTCCACGAGCTCGTCCACGCGCTCCGGCGTCATCCGCGCCGAGCGCAACGGCGCGACGCGCGCACCCTCGAGAAGCTCGGCGAGGGCGTCAGCATCTCGCCACGCGCTCGCGGTGCGTGGCGGATGCTGGGCATCTGGCTGAGCGGACTGTGCAGGCAGGTCAGGCGTCGACGGGCTGCGTTTCCTCGCCATCGCTGTCCCCGGTAGAAGCTTTCCCACTCTGCTTGCGCCCCGCGAAGAGGCCGGATGCCTTGCCGCGCGCACCGCCCAGAGCGCCCGCGATGGCGCTGCCCGCACCCTTAACCGCCGTTACGGCACGCGCTTCATCGGGCACCCCGTCGCCATCGAGGTCGACCGATCGGAACGCCTCGGTTGCCTTGCCGGCCGTTCCGGCCAGCGCGCTACCGGCCCGCTTGGCTGCGGTGAGCGCGCGAGCCTCGTCCGGGATGCCGTCGCCGTCGAGGTCGATGGACCGGAAGTTGTCCGCGACCGCGCCGACCTTGCCCCACACGTTCTCGCCGAAGTCCTTGACGCTGCTGGATGCCGCATCCAACGCGAGCGCAGCGCGGGAGGGCGGCACGTCCTCTTTCGGCGGCTTGGCGAAGTCCTCGAGCCACTCGGGGAAGGCTTCGGGGGTGGCGGGGAACGCGATGCGCGAAGCCTTCACCACGTCGCGGCCGAAGGTGAAGCTGCCGACGCCGCCGATTACGGCGCCGACGCCGAACGGAATCGCCTTCGCAGCGGTTCCTGCGCCGAGTTTGCCGCCGAGCTTGAGGGATTCACGACCGATGACGATGGCCAGCGGTGCGAGAGCCGAGTCGGGCAGCTGCTGAGTCAGCACGTCACCCCACCCCTTCGGCAGCGTCTTACCGGCCGTCTGGCGTGCGGCCGACACGCTCACCCCGCCGGGGAGCGCCGCGAGGACGAGCTTGCTGATCTCACTCTGCGACTTCTGGCCGAGCAGTGTGCCGAGCACGAGCGGCTTCGCCCGTTCGGGATCCGTCACCGGGATGCCGTGAAGCTCAGCGACCGCGAGGACGTACAGCGCGCTCGTCTCGTAGAAGAAGAGCAGGTCGGCCACTCCCATGCCCAGTGCGATAGGAATGCCCACCCCCGGGATCGCCGCAGACGCGCCGACGCCGGTGCTGGTGATGGTCACTGTCGCGACGTACCGGCTGTCCAGCTCTTTCAGGATCTCCACCGGCGTCGCATCCGGCTTCTCGCGGCGGACGGTACGGAGGTACTCCATGACCACCGGCCGCTGCACGGCGATCGCTTTGAAGATCTGCGCCTGGAACCCCTCGCCCTTCGCGGCGTCCTTCGCCTTCTCCGCGACGAGCGCACTCAGCTCAGTGGATGCCGCGGTCTCGGCGGCGGGCTTTGAATCAGTCATTGCGAGCGTCCTCAAACGAAGTCGAAGGTGAGTGTGATGTCGGGGTCGATTCCGGTGACGATCCCCCGGTAGAAGACCTCGGCCTGAGCGTGCAGATCTTCGAGATTCTTCGCGACGTACTCGTCTTTCGCGTCGTCGTTGAGGATCTCGGTGATCAGGTCGGCGGTGTCGAAGTCCGGAGTGATCCAGCTCAGGACTCCGTCCTTCTCCTCGGCGAGTCGGAAGTTCTCGTTCTGATGCCCGATGAAGATGAACTTCGGGATAGTGATGCGGTAGTTGTTCTCCCCGGCCGGTTCAATCTTTACATCGCCTCCCTCGATACCCAGCTTGGCGGTGAACGAATACTCGAGGATCGACGTGCGATCGCTCCACGGGATGACCACACCTAAGAGCTGGCTGTTGGCATCCTTGGTGTGGAGCCCTTGCACGCCGAGGCTCAAGAGAACGACCTGCTCCTCGCGCGCGATCGCGGTGATGACCTGCGAGTCTCTACTCTCCGAACTGGATCCGAAGAATCGGGGAACCAGCATGGGGCCGACCAAGGCGCCCACGAGCAGGCCGATCAGCAGCCCGGCGATCGTCCCGACTATTGCCTTCATTTCTCTCCTTCTGCGCCCGAAAGCGCGCTTTCCACCGCGACGACGGTGTCGTAGAGCCCGTACCGGGTGAGACCCTGGTGCGACTCGATGCCGGTGTATGACAGTGACGCGTCTTCGTAGCGCCGGAAGGCGAAGACGGCTTGATTCATGTGGCCAGCGTTGAAGACGCCGAGGCCGACGAGCAGGTTGAAGTCGTCGACGGTGAGGCCGGTGACCGCCTTGAACAGGTCAGGCTCGATCTTGGTGATGACGTCGTAGAGCGTGTTCTCGCGGTAGTCGGTGAGGTACATGAACGCGGGGATCCGGGTCGCGAACTTGATCAGCTTTTCCTGGATCTGCTTCCGCTTGGACTTGTACTCCTTCTCCTCCTCGGAGATCTCCCTCTTCTCGCTCGGCGTGAGGTCGTCGCCCTTCTCCTTTTTCGTCTTGGACACGGCCTCGCTCTTGTTGACGACCGTCTCGAACACGTTTGAGCCGAGCGCGCGGAAGCCCTCGATGTTCATAACGGCATCCATCGCGGCCTGCGACGACATGATTTTCTTCAGCGTCGCGTTGTCGACGTTCACGAGGATCGCCGACTCCCACTTGCGCGCGAGGAGCGTCGCCGAGGTGCCCGCCATGGCGTGATCGAGAATCTCACCTGCGTTGATCTGCATCATGTGGACGCCGTCGTAGGCGAGCACCGGCAGGAACTTGACCAGCTCCTCGACGGCCTTCTCGGGGTTGCGCTCCTCGGGCGCGAGGCCGATGCCGTATTCGCTGATCTGCCGCAGCGCGCGCGTCGGCGCGAAGTCGAAGACGAAGCAGACCGGCTTGAGGATGTCCTCGCGCGATGGGTCATCGCCGTCTGGGTTGCGGATCGTCCACGGAGACTGGACGCGGAACGCCGCCTGGAAGTACGTCTCCGGCGCCTGGAGGTTCCGCAGCATCAGGATCGACGACCACTGCGGCACGGTGACGCCGGTCGTGAGCTTGCCGACCGTGAGGGTGATCGTCTTCGTGTCGAATCCGCTGCCGATCGCCTGGCGGACGGGCGGCAGCGCGTCGAGCCCGACGCCGACGCCGGGCGCGGAGACGTTGACGACGGTGTAGTCGTGCCAGAACGCGTTCTGCGGCTCGGCGAGCAGCGATGCCATGGCCGCGCAGGATGCCGTGCGCGGCAGCATCCAGATCGAGTGCTGCAGGTAGGGCAGCAGCCGCGTGTCGGAGTACGGGAACGGCGGCCGCGTCCCGGCTTTGAGGAAGTCGACCTGCGTCGGCGCGTACTGCCCGCGGATGATGTCGAGCCACTTCTGCACGTCATCCTTGTGCACGAACTCGGCGGCGCCGTCGACGACCCTCGCCTCGAAGAACGCGTTGAGGTCGAACTCGTCGAACTCCCCCTGGCTCGCGATCGCGGTGAGCTCGTCGGGCATCTGGTACGTCAGGAGCCGCATCTCGGGCAACGACGCATACGGGTTCGGCTCGTCCGCATGCTGCTCGACGTGCTTCTGCTTGGCGCGCTGCTCGTCGGTGTAGGTCCAGTTGAAGATCTGCTCCTCGATGAAGCGTCCTTCTTTGAGCACCTTGAACGGCGTGCCGGAGAGGTAGAGGTACGCGCCCGCACGGATCGGCACAAAGGCGTCCTCGTCGGCACCGTTCGTCTCGAGCTCTTCCGCGAAGGTCTCGAGGTCCTTGCTGAACTCGTCTTCGGTCGCCTTCTTCGACGCCTTGTCGTCCTCACCCTCGAAGAGTTCCTTGGCCGCGTCGCGCCAGGCGCCGAAGTGGTACTCGTCGAAGACGACGAGGTCCCAGCTCAGCTCGGTCAGCCACTTGTGCTTCGGCTTGAAGTTGCCGGCGCTGTCGCGCCCCATGAGGTCCTGGAAGGAGCCGAAGAAGACGAGCGGACGGTCGGCGTCGACGGATGCCGGGTCGCCGCCGGTCTTGCGAGAGAGGTACTGCCACCCGTTGAAGTCGACGTGGGTCTTGAGGTCCGTGTCCCACGCATCCTCGACGGCAGGCTTGAAGGTCATGACGAGCACGCGCGTCGCGTTCATGCGCTTGGCGAGCTGGTAGGTCGTGAAGGTTTTGCCGAAGCGCATCTTGGCGTTCCAGAGGAACTCCGGCACGGCGTCGGCATCCTGCGCCCATCGGCTCGCGAAGTATGCGAGCGTCTGCTCGACCGCGGATGCCTGTTCCTCACGCATCCCGAAGGTGGCGTGGTGGGAGCCCTCGTAGGCCTGGCCGGCGCGGAGTTCGGCGATCGCCGTCTTCACGTCGTCGGCGGAGCAGCGCATCCACTCCTTGCTCGACTCGAAGACGACGTTCTCGAAGCCCTTCTCGATGAGGCGTCGGCGCACCTCGACGTCGGTGATCGGCGGACCATCAGGCCGTTCGGCCGGCTCGTCGACCTCGAGTATGTAATCGACGCGTGCCTGCCCCTGCGACTCACGGATGCGGGCGTTCACGTCTCGCGAGGTCTGCCCGACTTTGAGGCATCCGCGCCACCGCCGGGCGACCTCGTCGGAGGACCACGCATAGAGGCGCGGTCGGGCTTCCGGCTTCGGTGGAAGGAGCTCGGACTCAGGCTTAACCATTCGCGGGCTCGTCGTCGTGAGCGGCAACCTGCGACTCGATGAAGGCGATCTCGTCGTCGGTCAGCCCATACCGGGCATAGAGCTTCTCGTCTGTCCATTCCTCGTCGGTGGGCAGGTCCGGCACGAACGCGTAGACATGGCGGGGCGCATCTTGCGTCGACTTCCGCAACGACACCATGAAGCGAAGGAAGCGCGTTCGCAGGTACCGAGCAAACCGTCGCGCGTCTACCTCATCACTGAATCGACCAGCGACAAGATAGCTTTCAGTGCACGCGGTTCCGGGCCCCGCCACGATTGGCTTGCTCAGAAACTTGGTCTCTACCGCGGCGCTCGTGCCCTGCACTCGGGTCATCAGCACTTTCCAGTCATCAACCCAGTCGGAATTCTGCGGAATGTCGCGACGGTCTATCCAGGTGATTCGTTGAGAGCCGAAGAGTTGAACGGGATCTGCGAGCCCACGGGGAGTGTCAGAGCCGTGAAAGAAAGTTCGCAGCCCAAACGGCTTCTGACTGGAGACGACGAGGTCCAGAGTGGGTTCATGCAGGCGCCTGACCTTATCCAGGATGGACACCGCCTCGTTCCTGCGGACGAGGACGTCGTACGCGTCGAGAAACCGTGGGACCGCTTCTCCTAATGGTGCCCCGTCCCACATGGTCTGGACGTGGCAAGGACCATCGAACTCCCGGTCCCAGAGAAAGAACGAGATCCCACCTCGAATCTTCACACCCGGAAACCCGTCATAAAGCTTGGGGTAGTCGACAAGTCGTCGAAGTTTATGGGAAGTGAGCATGCGGTCCCGGAATGCACCCAGTCCACGGCCACCAGCGAACCACCTAGACGGCGTGACCATGCACACATATCGAGGCCCCAGGTCGAACGCATTCTCCACGAACAGCTGGTAGATGGGGGTTGCAGAGTTGGAGTTGCCGCCGTCATCCAGCTGGTACGGCGGGTTCCCGATGATGACGTCGAACTGCACGTCGGCTCCAAACATGGTCGCGAGCAGTGCCCGCGGGTTGGTCGTGTGGATGAAGGCGTAGGCGTGCGACTCGAGCGCATCCCCGCGCTCATACCCCGCCTTGGCGGCACCGCAGTACGCACACCGGTCACCGGCCCACGTGTGCTCGGTGCGCTCGAACCAGATGTTGCCCCAGTGCCGGTCGAAGCTCTTCGCGATCGAGTGCTCGCCCGTGGCGTCTTTCGAGCAGTACACGCTGCGGCGCGCGAGGAGCGCCGTGAGCTGCGTGATGCCGATCCCGTACACCTGCCTCGTCAGGATGTGATCGACACGCTTCTCGAGATCGGGCTCCCACTCTGCGAGCCCCTCGGTGAGACGCCGGGTGATCTCGCGCAGGAACACTCCCGACTTCGTGAAGGGGTCAAGGAAGGTGACATCCGGGCTCTCCCAGATGACGGCGCCGTCGTTGGCATTCGCCCATGCATCGGCGACGGTGTCGAGCATCTGGTTCGCGAACTCGGGAGGCGTGAACACCTCATCGTTCGAGAGGTTCGCGATGCAGGTCAGGACGTCGGGATTGTGCCCACGCAGCGCGAAGCTCGCCTGGCCTTCGAGAACGGGCGCGCTCATGCAGCGATCTCCTCGATGGTCATCACGGGATAGGTGCGAACGGGCGTGAAGATCTCGTGCTCCTCGAAGTGGGCGAAGAGCCCTTCGGATGCCGCGGATCGCTGTGTCAGCGCGTCATAGCGGAAGTCCCGTCGCTGGTATCTGCCGCGCCCGAGGTACGCCCACTCGGGAAAGACGATGGGTGCGCCGGCGGCATCCGTCATGGCCAGGGCGTCGCCCTGCACGATGTTCGACGCGAGCACGGCCTCGGCGGCGGCGGTGAGAGGATCGGACCCATCGAGTTTCAGTACCCGGGCGAACGTACCCGCGAGGTTCTCGCGACACTCGATAGCGTTGTCGGCGAGCAGCTCGATGCCATAGATGCACATGAGGCCGAACAGCGCGTAGTGCCGTTCCTCGAAGGCGCTCTTGCCGTACCTGCGCTGTACCACCGCGAGCTTGCGCTCCAGGATCGGCACGAGGAAGTTGCCCGAACCGCACGCCGGCTCGAGGAACCGCGAGTCGATGCGCTCGGTCTCGCTCTTGACCAGGTCGAGCATGTCGTCGACGAGCCAGCGGGGCGTGAAGACCTCGCCGTGATCGGCGACCCGCTGGCGCGACTTCACCAGCTTCTCGTCGGCCATCGACGCCCCTTCCCCAAGTCCCACTACTCGATCCGAGCCTAAGGTACAAGTACCCGGGGACATGCGCCCTGGTGAGGGTGACCGGGAGCGTCGAACCTTGAGGGATGCCCCGAGTCCCCTCTGCCGCAGCCGCCTATGTCGGCGAGCAGATCCGGGCCGCGCGGATCCGCTACACGAAGACCCACGACCAGCTGGCGGCCGAGACCGGCATCGACTCGTCGAACATCCGCAGCTACGAGAGCGGTCGGGCGATGCCGAGCGTCCTCACCCTCGTGCGGATCGCCGATGCCTTAGGCGTGACGCCGGGCTCCCTCATCGACGGGCTCACCGTGGACCTCTTCCCCGCCGAGTCAGCCCGTCGGGTCGGCTGACATCACCCTCTGCACAGCGCCCCGAGTCGACCGCTTATCCCCAGAACGACCACTCCCGCATATTCAGCGTCTCGATCCCGTGCACCATGGGCGCATGAAGGCATCTTTGGCAGACCCGCTCGCCGTCGGAAGTGGCTACAATTCAGGCATGACTGTGGCCACAATCGGAATCCGTGAGTTGCGCGACGGTCTGAGCCGTCATCTGGCAGCAGTTCAGGAGGGCGATGAGATCGTCGTCACTGACCACGGCAAGCCGATTGCCCGCATCCTTCCTTATGGGGAGGAGTCCCCCCTCGATCGCCTCATCCGTCTCGGCGTCGCCCGCCCTCCACGGGCGCCTCGCGCCCCTCTCCCCGAGCCGATCAAGGCCAACGGCACCGTGAGCGACCTGATCAAAGAGCAGCGCCGTTAGCTCGATGCTCGCGTACTTCGACAGTTCCGCTCTCGTGCCTCTGGTCATCGACGAGCCGTCCACCGCACGAGTCCGAACTGCATGGAACGCCGCCCACCGGGTGACGACCAGTCTGCTGAGCTATGTGGAAGCTCGAGCCGCTCTCGCACGAGCAGAGCGCTCACACCGCATCGGAAGTGACCAGCACCAGCAGGCGATCATCGACTTCGACCGCCTATGGGACTGCGTCACGCCGATCACCCCGGTCGAATCGATCGTGCTCAGCGCAGCTCACCTCGCCGCGCTACACCGACTGCGCGGTTATGACGCGGTCCAATGCGCGACCTCGCTGGCGGTCGCCACTGATGAAATGGTCGCGGTGAGCGGCGACTCCGAGCTCCTCGACGCCTGGGAGGCCATCGGCATCACGACGATCAACCCGACGATCTGAGCGTCGCTGCGAGGTATTCCCCCGGGCCTCCGCCGCAGGAGCGGTGAAGCCGAGACGCCAGCCCCGCCGCGCCCAGTATCGTGGCGGCATGTGCCCCGCTGACGCCGAGACCGCCGAGCGCCGCGCGGCGCTCGTCTACAACCCGACGAAGGTCGAGGCGGAGACCCTCCGCGCTTCCGTGACGACGCACGCGCAGCGTGCCGGGTGGGGCGAGCCCCTCTTCTATAGGACGACGGTGGACGATCTCGGCGACGGCGTCACCCGCGAAGCCCTCGAGGCGGGCGCGACATCGGTGCTCGTCGCCGGCGGCGACGGCACGGTCCGCGCCGTCAGCGAGGCGATGGTCGACACCGGCATCCCCCTCACGATCGTCCCCAGCGGCACCGGCAACCTGCTCGCGCGCAACCTCGGACTGCCCCTGACCGCCCCGGAGGCGATGGTCGTGGCGGCGTTCGAGGGCGACGTCCGCGCGATCGACATCGGCTTCGCCGAGTTCCTGCGCGAGGACGGCGAGCGCGAGGAGCGCGCCTTCGTCGTGATGGGCGGTATGGGGCTGGATGCCGCGATGATCGCCAACACGAGCGGTGACCTCAAGAAGAAGGTCGGCTGGGTCGCCTACGTCGACGGAGCCGCGCGCTCCCTCGTCGGCGCGAAGCCGTTCGCCCTCATGTACCAGGTCGCCGGGGACCGGATGCACCGCGCCAACGTCCAGAGCGTGCTCTTCGCCAACTGCGGCTCCCTCCCGGCCGGCCTCGAGCTCATCCCCGAGGCCTCGGTCGCCGACGGCGAGCTCGACATCGTCATCTTCCAGCCGAAGAATCCCATCGGCTGGCTCGCCGTCTGGCGTCGCGTCGCCTGGGACAACAGCGTCCTGCGCCGCTTCCGCGCGGGCCGCCGCATCCTGCGCCTGCGCACGAAGGACAACTCGGTGCGCTACGCCCGCGGCACCGGCATCCAGCTCGCCGCCGACGCCGCCCACCCGGTGCAGCTCGACGGCGACGAGTTCGGCGAGGCGACGGCGATCGACGTCCGCATCCACGCCGGCGGACTGCACCTCGCCGTCCCGCACGGCCACACCTCGCCCAAGCTGTAGCCCACGTCAAGGGGGTGCATGCGCCCCCTTGACCGGCGACGATGGACGGATGCCGGCATCCCCGACCCTCGTCTGGTTCCGCGACGACCTGCGCCTTGCGGACCACCCCGCGCTGCGCGCGGCGATCGACCGCGGCGAGCCGGTGATCGGCGTCTTCCTGCTCGACGAGGTCTCCCCCGGCATCCGCCCCCTCGGTGGCGCCGCCCGCTGGTGGCTGCATCACTCGCTCGCCGACCTCGGCGCGCGTCTCACGGAACGCGGATCGGTCCTCGTGCTGCGGCGCGGCGCCGCGGCCGAGGAGATCCCCCGGCTCGTCGCCGAGACGGGCGCGGGCGCCGTCGTCTGGAACCGCCGCTACGGCGGAGCGGAGCGCGCGATCGACGCGGACCTCAAGACCCGACTGCGGTCAGACGGCGTCACGGTCGAGTCCTCCGCGGCATCCGTCCTCTTCGAACCGTGGACCGTCCGCACCGGCGCGGGCACCCCGTTCTCCGTGTTCACGCCGTTCTGGAACGCGTGCCGGAACCTGCCGGCGCCGCGCACGCCGCTGCCCGAGCCCCGCGAGATCCCGGGGCCGGCGACGGCGCCCGACACCGACGCGCTTGAGGAGTGGGGTCTCC
This sequence comes from Microbacterium sp. CH-015, assembly GCF_049707015.1. NCBI lineage: Bacteria > Bacillati > Actinomycetota > Actinomycetes > Micrococcales > Microbacteriaceae > Microbacterium > Microbacterium sp. CH-015. The sequence goes on from NZ_JBNAFJ010000003.1 coordinate 55,145, forward strand.
TGCCGACGGCTCCCGACTGGGCGGAGGGCCTGCGCGAACGCTGGCGGCCCGGAGAACTCGCCGCCCGCCGGCGGCTGCGCGACTTCCTCGACGACGACCTCGGCACCTACGACCGCGCCCGCGACGAACCGGCCGCCGGAGCGACCAGCCTGCTGTCGCCACGCCTGCGGTGGGGCGAGCTCAGTCCCCACACCGTCTGGCACGACACGCTGCAGGCCGCGGGCACCGGCGCTCACGCGGCCTCGGCCCATCGGTTCCTCTCCGAGCTCGGCTGGCGCGAGTTCGCCTGGCACACCCTCTTCCACTTCCCCGACCTCGCGACCCGCAACTGGCGCGCGAGCTTCGACGCGTTCCGCTGGCCGCACCCCGACCCCGAGCACCTCCGCGCCTGGGAGCGCGGCGAGACCGGCATCGGCCTCGTCGACGCCGGCATGCGCGAGCTCTGGCGCACCGGCTACATGCACAATCGGGTGCGGATGGTCGCAGCATCCTTCCTCACGAAGAACCTCCTCGTCGACTGGCGCATCGGCGAGGAATGGTTCTGGGACACCCTCGTCGACGCGGATGCCGCGAACAACCCGTTCAACTGGCAGTGGGTCGCCGGTTCGGGCGCCGACGCCGCCCCCTACTTCCGCATTTTCAACCCCGCCCGGCAGGCCGAGCGCTTCGACCCGCACGGCGCGTACATCGCGCAGTGGGCACCCGATGCCGCCTCCCGCGCCCCGATCGTCGACCTCGCCGCCACCCGTCGCGAGGCCCTCGACCGGTACGAGGACGTCAAGCGCGCCGCACGCGCGGAATGACCGGATGCCGGGACGCGTTGCCTCAGGTGATGAACGCCCCCGCACTCTCCGTCCTCGACCTCGTCCCGGTGCGCACCGGCCAGACCAGCGCGCAGGCGGTCGCCGCCTCGCTCGCCCTCGCCGCCCGCGCCGACGAACTCGGCTACGGCCGCTATTGGTTCGCCGAGCACCACAACATGCCCGCGGTCGCCTCGACGAGCCCGCCCGTACTGACGGCGGTCGCCGCCGCCCGCACCCGCCGCATCCGCGTGGGGTCGGGCGGGGTCATGCTGCCCAACCACTCCCCGCTCGTCGTCGCCGAGCAGTTCGCCGCCCTCGAGGCCGTCGCCCCGGGCCGGATCGACCTCGGCATCGGACGCGCGCCCGGCAGCGACCCTGTGATCACCCAGCTGCTGCGGATGAGCGGCACGACAAGCGGCGTCGACCGCTTCCCCGACCACATCCGCGACATCCTCGCGCTGACCTCACCCGAGGGCGCGACGGTGCGACTCACCGGCCGCCCCGACGGCGACGACCGGTATGCGATCCACGCGACCCCCGCCGCGACCGGCATGCCGGAGCTGTGGCTGCTCGGCTCGAGCGACTACTCGGCGCAGCTGGCCGCCGCGTTCGGTCTGCCGTACGTCTTCGCGAACCACTTCTCCGGCGACGGTCTCGAGCGCGCGCTCGACCTGTACCGGCAGAACTTCCAGCCGTCCGAGACGCTCGCCGCGCCGCGCACGTTCCTCACCGCGAACGCCGTCGTCGCCGCGACCGCGCAGGAGGCGGAGGAGCGGATGCTGCCGCAGGCCCGCATGATGGCGCGCCTGCGCGGCGGTCGCCCGCTGACCGCGCTCGAGACCGTCGAACAGGCCGCGGCGGCCGAGGCATCCGACGCCCTCGCCGCTCCTCTGCTCGACGCACTGCGCCGACGCTGGTTCGTCGGCGAGGCTCCGGACGTGCGCGAGCGCCTGGCGGCGTTCGCGCAGGCGCACGGCGTGGACGAGGTCATGATCTCCCCGGTCGCCGGCGCCTACGACGCCGAGCCGATGGACACCGCTGACGGCCGCGCGCAGACGCTGGAGCTGCTCGCCGGCTGAGCGCGGAGCCACGTCAAGCCCCGTCAAGCCACGTCAAGCCACGTCAAGCCACGTCAACTGCAAGGGATCGTGGGAGACACGCCGCGGGCGCGTCCCCTCCGGCGGCGTGTCGCACCAACGGCCTTGCAGTTGCGTGGGAGACGCCCCGGCGGGAGAGCCCCGGCGGGAGGGCGCCCGGAGGGAGCCCGGGGGCAGCGCCCCGGCGGGAGAGTCCCGACGGGGTCAGGCGCCGGGCTCGCCGGAGATGAGACCGCGCAGCCAGTCGCGCGCCTCGACGAACACCTCGTCGGAGTACCGGTCGGGGTAGTGCACGACCGCCCGATCGGCGCGCGGATACGACCCGAGGAAGATGACCTTGGGGCTGAATCGGCGCAGGCCCAGGAGGGCATCGGCCATCCGCTCATCCTCGATGTGGCCGTCGGCGTCGATGACGAAGCGATAGCGGCCGAGTGCGTCGCCGATCGGCCGCGAGGCCAGCAGCGACAGGTTGACGCCGCGGGTCGCGAACTGCTCCAGCAGCTCGAGCAGGGCGCCCGGGTGGTCCTCGGGGAGCTCCACGATGAGCGAGGTCTTGTCCGCGCCGGTCGGCGGTGCCGGCGGCACCGTGCGGCTCACCAGCACGAACCGCGTCACGGCGTTGACGTTGTCGCCGATGCCCTCCGCGAGCAGTTCGAGGTCATAGTGCTCCAGGATGCCGGGGGGCGCGATCGCCGCGTCGGCGTCGCTGACACCATCGACGATGCCGACGGCCGAGGCCACGTTGCTCGCCGCCGGCAGGTGAGCATGCTCCGGGAGGTTCGCGCTCAGCCACTGCAGGCACTGCGCGTACGCGACGGGGTGCGCCGCGACGAGCGACACCTCCGACAGCCGCGTCCCGGGCCGGCCGACGAGCACGAAGCTCACCGGGACCAGGTACTCCCCCACGATCCGCAGCCCGGGCATCGTCGCCAGCGCGTCCTGCGCGGTGGACACCCCGCCGTCCACGGAGTTCTCGATCGCGATCATGGCGGCATCCGACCGCCCCTCGACGACATCGGCGAGCGCCTCGCCGACGTTGCGGACGGGCCGCCAGATCTGGTCGCGCGCCTCGGTCACCTGCGCCAGCGCCGCTTCGGTGAAGGTGCCCGCCGGCCCCAGGTAGCTGTAGGTGCGGCGGGTGGGGGCGGAGGCCGCCGGTGCGACGGTCATCGGGGGCGCGGAAGTCACGGACGACAGCCTACGCTGAAGGGGTGAACCGCCGACTCGCCGCCCTCGCCGTCGCCGCCGCCCTCCTCACCGCCGGGACGCTCGCGCTCAGCGCGTGCGCCCCCGAGGAATCGTCGCCCACCCCGACCGCGACGTCGACGCGGACCGGGAGCGCCTCGGCATCCGCCACCCCCTCCGCGACCCCGTCGGCGACGCCCGACGCGTCGTGCCTCGTCGGGGACTGGACGATGGGCCAGGAGGAGCTCGTCGGCTTCTACGACGACGTCAACTCCCTCATGGCCGGCGCGGGCGTGAACTTCACCCCCGAGGGCAGCGCGAACCTCACCCTCGGCGCCGACGGCACCTTCGTATGGGCGCCGGCCGCGACGGTGACGGCGGCGGTGTCGGGCACGACGATCCTCATCACCTTCGGCGGCCAGATCGACGGGACCTACACCGCGACGGCCGACCACGTCTCCACCGCCACCCAGAACACCGCGGGGCTGCAGGTGTCGGCCACGATCGACGGCACGCCGACGGATGCCGGGGCCGTCAGCGAGGAGATCGCCGGGGCGCCCGTGACCGACGCCTCCTACACCTGCAGCGGCGACACGCTGACGCTCGAGAGCGCGATCGCGGGCGGCACCGCGACGAGCGTCCTCCACCGCCGCTGAGCGTTCGCCCCGCGGTACGGGGCGGTGTTCAGTGCGCCGCCGTGGCGGGAGTGTTTCGCCGTCGCGGTGCGTCGCCGTGGCGGCAGTGACAGACTGTCGGCATGAGCCGCGCAGGACAGCCGACCGAAGCATCCGACCTCATCGACATCGATGAACTGATCGCCGCCTACTACGACCGCAAACCCGATGCCTCGGTGCCGGAGCAGCGCGTCGCGTTCGGGACGAGCGGGCACCGCGGGTCGAGCCTGTCGACGAGCTTCAACGAGGACCACATCCTCGCCACGACCCAGGCGATCGTGGACTACCGCGCGTCGCAGGGCATCACCGGCCCGCTGTTCCTCGGACGCGATACCCACGGCCTGTCACTGCCCGCCGAGCGCACCGCGGTCGAGGTGCTGGTCGCGAATGGCGTTGACGTACGGGTGGATTCGCGCGACTCGTGGGTGCCGACGCCGGCGCTCAGCCACGCGATCCTCACGTACAACCACGCCCGCGCCGCCGATGACCCCGGCCGGGCCGACGGCATCGTCGTGACGCCGTCGCACAACCCCCCGCGCGACGGTGGGTTCAAGTACAACCCCCCGCACGGCGGTCCCGCCGACACCGACGCGACCGGGTGGATCGCCGACCGCGCGAACGCACTCATCGCCGCGGGACTGGAGGGCGTGCAGCGGACGCGCTTCGCCGACATCGACGGCGACTCCCTCGGCACGTACGACTTCCGCGAGGGGTACGTCGCCGATCTCGTGAACATCATCGACGTCGAGGCGATCCGCCGCGCCGGCATCCGCATCGGCGCCGACCCGCTCGGGGGCGCCTCGGTGGAGTACTGGGCGCTCATCGGCGAGCGCTACGGGCTCGACCTCACGGTCGTGAACCCTGAGGTCGACCCGACCTGGCGCTTCATGACGCTCGACTGGGACGAGAAGATCCGCATGGATCCCTCGTCGCCGTGGGCGATGGCGTCGCTGCTGGCTCGTCGCGACGAATACGACCTGCTCACTGGGAACGACGCCGACGCCGACCGGCACGGCATCGTCACGCCGGATGCCGGCCTCATGAACCCCAACCACTACCTCGCCGTCGCGATTGACTACCTCTGCCGTCATCGTCCGCAGTGGCAGGCGGATGCCGCCGTCGGGAAGACGCTCGTGTCGTCGATGATCATCGACCGGGTCGTGGCCTCTTTGGGGCGTCGCCTGCTGGAGGTGCCGGTCGGGTTCAAGTGGTTCGTCCCGGGCCTGCTCGATGGGTCGGTCGTGTTCGGCGGAGAGGAGTCCGCGGGGGCATCCTTCCTCCGGTTCAACGGCTCCGTGTGGACGACCGATAAGGACGGCATCCTGCTGTGTCTGCTGGCCGCCGAGATCCTCGCGGTGACGGGAAAGACGCCGTCGCAGCGCTATGCTGAGCTCGAGGCCGAGTTCGGCGGGTCGGCGTACGCGCGCGTGGACGCCCCGGCGACCCCCGCGCAGAAGGCCGCGCTCGGCCGGCTCTCGGGCGAGGCCGTCACGGCGATGGAGCTGGCCGGCGAGCCGATCACCGCGAAGCTCTCGCACGCCCCCGGCAACGGCGCCGCGATCGGCGGCCTCAAGGTGCAGACCGAGCACGCGTGGTTCGCGGCGCGCCCCTCGGGCACCGAGGACGTGTACAAGCTCTACGCCGAGTCGCTGCGCGGACCCGAGCACCTCGCCGCGGTCCAAGCCGAGGCGCGCGCCGTCGTGGCAGAGGCCCTCGGCGGGGTCTGACCCGCGCCCGCTGGGTCCCGCGGTGGCGGGGTCAGCGGGCGGGGGCGGCCTCCGCGAGCTGCGCGCCGGCGGCGCGCAGCCAGTCGGCGGGCGCCGCCAGCGAGGCTTCCGGCGACCCGGCGAGCTCCGTCAGCGAGACGGATGCCGCGAAGGCCGAGATGTCGGCATCCGCCGTGATGCGTCCGGCCACCAACGCGGCGGGCACGCCTGCCGCGGACGCCAGCCGCGCGACGAACGCGGGCACCTTGCCGGCCGCGGACTGCCCGTCGTACGAGCCCTCCCCCGTGATCACGAGGTCCGCGCCGGCGATCGCGTCGGCGAGGCGGATGAGTTCGGCGACCCGCTCGGCGCCCGGGCCGAGCTCGGCCCCCCACGCCAGCAGCCCGAATCCCGTCCCGCCGGCGGCGCCCGCGCCGGGCGTCCCGGCATCCCACACATGTGCCGAGTGCGCCGGATGCTGTCGAGCGGGCCCGCTGTGGTCGATGCGCAACGGGCGCTCTCGGCGAGAACCGGCGCGCTCGGCGGCGGCGGCGGCGGCGCTCACGAGGGACGCGAACCGGGCGAGCGCGGCGTCGGCGGCGGCGACACCCTCGGCATCCAGGCCCTTCTGGGGGCCGAAGACCGCGGCGGCACCAGCCGGCCCGCACAGCGGGTTGGTCACATCCGCCAGCACGACCGCCCCGCCGGGGGGCAGCGGGCGCAGGCCGGAGAAGTCGGCGCGTGCGAGCGTCGCGACGCCGCGCAGGCCCGCGGCGACGGGCGCGCCCGCGGCATCCGTGAAGCGCGCGCCGAGCGCCGTGAGCGCACCGACCCCGCCATCGGTCGACGCGCTCGAGCCGATGCCGAGGACGAGCCGCTCCACGCCGTGGTCGAGGGCCGCGGCGATCGCCTCGCCGAAGCCGCGCGTGCCGGCATCCCACGGCCGCAGGCCGCCTCCGCCGTCGGCCTGCAACAGCTCGATTCCGCTCGTCGACGCCAGTTCCACGACCCCGGTGCCATCGGGCAGAAGCAGCCAGGATGCCGGGATCTCGCGCCCGTGCGGCCCGCATACCGTCACCGGCATGCGTCGGGCGCCGGGCACTGCGGCGGCGAACGCGTCGAGGGTTCCCTCGCCGCCGTCCGCCATCGGACGCAGCACCACCTCGTCGCCGCGGCGCGCCACAGACCAGCCATCCCGCACCGCGGCCGCAGCATCGGCCGCGCCGATCGAGCCCTTGAAGCTGTCGACGGCGACGACGACGCGCGTCATGCGCCGGCGTCGCGCAGCGGCGTCGAGTCGCGCAGCAGCACCTCGAGGCGCAGCGCCGCCGGCTCCCACTCGGCATCCGTCGCGGCGTGGAGCGCCTGGTAGCCGACCTCCTCGAGCGGGATCCGCACCGTGGTCAGCGCCGGGGTGACGTCGCGACCGGTCGGGATGTCGTCGAAGCCGGCGAGCGCGACATCGTCCCCCACGGAGCGGCCTGCCTCGCGCAGCGCCGACAGTGCGCCGATCGCGACGACGTCGCTGATGCCGAAGACGACGGTGCCGGGCGCGACGCCCGCGGCGAGCGCCTGGGCCATGAGGTCGTGACCGGATTCGCGCGTGAAGCCGCCGCGCAGCACGGCGCCGATCTCTCCCCCGCCGGCGCCGAACCCGTCGGCGAAGCCCGCGACGCGGTCGTCGCTCGTCACGACGCCCTCCGCGGCGGCGAGGACGACGGCGGTGCGGTATCCCCGCGCGGCGAGCGCCGCGCCGAGCTCGGCGGCGCCACCGCGGTTGTCGATCGCGACGCCGCGCACGACCTCACTGCCGGTTCCGAGCGCGACGACACGACCGCCGGCGGCGGCGAACTGGTCGAGCTCGGCGGAGAGGTCCGGCGCGATGTCCTTCGATGCGCGGGATGCCGCGAGGATGAGTCCCCGCGGACGCTGACCGCGCAGGGCGCGCACCAGGCGCACCTCGCGGGCGGGGTCGCGCTCGGTGATGGCGACCGTGACGACGAGGCCCTCCTCGTCGGCGCCGCGCGCCACGCCCGAGGCGATCTCGCCGAAGTAGGGGTCGGCGATGTCGGCGACGAGCAGCGCGATGACCGCCGAGGTGCCGCGCGCCGTCGCCTGAGCCGACAGGTTCGCGGTGTACCCCAGCCGCGCCGCGGCGGCCTCGACGCGCTCGCGGTACGAATCGGCGACCTTCCGCGTCGAGCCGTTCAGCGCGCGCGAGGCGGTCGCCAGCGACACCCCGGCTTCGCGCGCCACGTCATGGAGGGTGACGGCGCCGGCGCGCACGGCATCGGGGCGCACGGGTTCGGAGGTGTCGGTCACGATCGCGATTCTAGGAGGTGGGGGGAGACCGCGGCGGCGAAGCCGACGGCGGTGCGGCGGACCGCTTCGAGCGGCTCGGTCGCCCAGATCTCGCGCTGTTCGCCGCCCGGATCGCCGGCCCCGCCCGGTCGTGAACCCCGGGGCTGTCGGGTACCGGGGGTTTGGTCGCGTGGATGCGGGGGTTTCGCCGCGTGGATGCGGGCGGCTTCGCGTCGATGCGGGCGGTTTCGCGTCGCGAAAGCAGGCTGGATCGACCGTTCGCCGCCGCCGAGCGCCCCACGGGGCCGGATCCGCCTGCTTTCGGAACACCCGCGGCGTCGGAACACCCGCCGCGTCTGACCACCCGCGCGCGAGTCCGCACCGGCTCGCGCGTCTCAGGAGTCGGTGTGTCCCAGATCGAGGTCGGGGACGAAGCGCAGGGCGTCGGCCGTCAGCGCCTCGAGCTCGAGCACCGTGACGAGGTTCTCGCCGACGCGCGTCGCGGGGCCGGGCACGAACAGGGTGTGCTGCGGGCCGGCCCGCCAGTAGCGCCCGAGGCAGAACCCGTTCACCCAGACGAGCCCCTTGCCGAGTCCCTCGGTCGACAGCGCGAGATCGGCGGATGCCGGGAGCGTCACCGTCGCCTGGAACACGTTCGCCCCTGCCGCCAGCGGCGCGGACGGCAAAGCGGATGCCGCCGCCAGCCCGTCCAGCGGCACGGTGGCGCCGGTCTCGCGGAACAGGTCGGTGAGCGCCTGCAGGTAGGCGTGGTCGGATCCGTACGCGCCGTACTCGTTCTCGACCTGCAGCAGGATGACCGGACCGCCGCGGTCGATCTGCAGCGGCGCGACGATGTCCATGACGGCGCGCAGGTAGTCGGTGACCGCCGCCATGTAGCGCGGTTCGAGCGTGCGGACGCCGACCTCGGGGTCGCGGAAGAGCCAGGCCGGGAATCCGCCGCCGTCGAACTCGGCGCAGATGTAGGGGCCGGGGCGCACGATCGCGTGCAGGCCCTCTTCCTGCACCTCGCGCAGGAACCGGGCGAGGTCGAGCCGCCCGGTCGTGTCGAACACGCCCGGCTCGGGGCTGTGCTCGTTCCAGGCGACGTAGGTCTCGATCGTGTTGAGGCCCATCATGCGCCCCATGCGGATGCGGTCGCGCCACTGGTCGGGGTGGATGCGGAAGTAATGCAGGGCTCCGGAGATCACCCGGTGCGGCTCGCCGTCCAGAAGGAAGTCGTGCTCACCGATCGCGAACGAGTGCCTGCCCATGCCCTCCATGTTATCGTAAACACCCGGGGATCGGCCGGGTAGGCTGAACCCTCGACGTGAGGAGCGACATGAGCTGGCTGGTCACCGGAGGCGCGGGATACATCGGGGCGCACGTCGTGCGCGCCCTGCAGGATGCCGGGCTCGACCCCGTCGTCGTCGACGACCTCTCCAGCGGGCACGCGGACTTCGTGCCGGAGGGCGTGCCGTTCGTGCAGGGCACGATCCTCGACCGCGATCTGCTGGTGGCCACGATGCGCGAGCACGGGGTCACCGGGGTGATCCACGTGGCCGGCTTCAAGTACGCCGGGGTCTCGGTGCAGCGACCGCTGCACACGTACGAACAGAACGTCGAAGGCACCCGCGTGGTGCTGCAGGCGATGGCGGATGCCGGGGTCACGAGCATCGTGTTCTCCTCCTCCGCGGCGGTCTACGGTACCCCCGACGTGCCGCTGGTCACGGAGGATCTGCCCAAGCGCCCGGCGTCGCCGTACGGGGAGTCGAAGCTCATCGGAGAGTGGCTCCTGCGCGACCAGGGCGTCGCGACCGCGGCATCCGACGCTCCGTTGCGGCACACGTCGCTGCGCTACTTCAACGTCGTGGGGTCGGCCGATCCGGCCGTCTACGACACGAGCCCGCACAACCTCTTCCCGATCGTGTTCGAGAAGCTGCTGGCGGGCGAGACGCCGCAGATCAACGGCGACGACTACGACACCGAAGACGGCACGAACGTCCGGGACTACGTCCACGTCGGCGACATCGCCGCGGCGCACGTCGTCGCGGCTCAGCGCCTCGCCGCCGGGGAGAGCGTGGAGCCGGCGTACAACCTCGGGTCGCAGAACGGCCTCAGCGTGAAGGAGATCATGGATGCCATGGCCCGGGTCACCGGCATCCCGTTCACGCCAGTCATCGGTCCGCGTCGCGCCGGCGACCCCGACCGCATCGTCGCGACCGGCGAGCTCGCCGCGCGCGACCTCGAGTGGCAGAACCGCTACACGGTGGACGAGATGGTCCGCACCGGCTGGGAGGCCCGCCGCGCGGCGACCGCGTGACGCCTGCCGGCATCCGAGCCGCGTGACGCGCGCCGGCGCCAGCCCCGCGGATGTGTGCCGGTCGCCCGCCGTCCCGAAAGCAGGCTGAAACGGCGCATCCGGGGTCGCGGCGGCCGGTTTCGGTCGATCCAGCCTGCTTTCGGAACGCAGGTGGCGGGAGAGCGCGGGCGACGGCAGGGGTGCGGGCGGCGGGCCTGACCGGGCGGGACCGGGGTGGGATGCCGGGCCTCGCCGTCGCGAAAGCAGGCCGAAACGGCCCATCGCGGGTCGCGGCATCCGGTTTCGGTCGATCCAGCCTGCTTTCGGAACGCGGATGGCGGCGGAGGCGCGGGTGGCGACGGAGGCGCGCGTGGCAGCGGAGGCGCGGGCGGCGACGGGCGGCGGCCCGGGACCGGACCGGACCCGGGCGGGGTGCCGGGCCTCGCCGTCGCGAAAGCAGGCTGAAACGGCCCATCCGGGGTCGCGGCGGCCGGTTTCGGTCGATCTAGCCTGCTTTCGGGACACGGATGGCGGCGGAGGCGCGGCCGAGCGGCAGCATGTCGCCGTCGGGCCACCCCGCGGGTCCGGCGTGCGGAGCCCACCGTGCGAAGCGGGCGAAGTTGGCCTCGACGTCCTCCCACCGGTCCCACAGGTCGTCGCAGATGCGCCACATCGTGGCGTGCTCCCGCCGGTGCTCCAGTCGTGTGAGCGAGAGGTCGCGCCCGGGTGACAGGCTCAGCTGGATGTCGCGGCCGCTGCGGCCGATCGCCCGGGCGTAGGCCTCGATGGCGGCGGCCTGGTACGGCCACAGCATGTCGTCGGCCTTGATGAAGACGACGCCCCACTGCGCGTACAGCGCGAGCACGCTGTCGTCGTACGCCTGCGCCGCCGGGTGGGAGTGATCGAGTCCCAGCATGTCGGGGTTCCACTCGCACACGTTGCCGGCATCGGCGATGTCCGCGGCGTGCGCCTCGGTGCCGAGGACGGGCGTGTTCGCCGCGACGGCGCGGCGCGGGATCCCCCGCATCGTGTGGATGCCGAGCCGCAGCTCCATCCCGTGCAGCCGCTCCGCGAGGGGCTCGAACCCCGCACCGCCTGCGGCGCTCGGGAAGCGCCCCGGGTCGGGGACGAGCCTCCCGTACGCGCCGATGTGCAGCGGCGCGCCGTCGTTGTAGCCGTGGCTGCGGGCCGTGGGATCGGCCCAGTCGATGTCGACCACGACGGTGTCCCACCCGTAGGGCAGCAGATGCTCCGCGAGGAATTCCGCGTTCGCGATCACCTCCGCCTCGGTGACGGTTGTTCCGTAGCAGTCCCAACTGTTCCAGCCCATCGGCGGGCGGATGACGTCGGCCATGGCGAAGCCTCTCGTGACGGTCGGAAGGTCGGTGCGATCAGACGACGGATGCCGTGGACTCGCGCTCGACGAGCCGGGCCGGCCCCGTGAACGAGCGGTAGTCGTCCGCGGCGCGCTCTCCGGAGATGCGTCCCAGGACCATCTCCATCGCGGCATCCGCCATCTCGTCGTGCCCCGGCGCGATGGAGGTGAGCGACGGCGTCGTGAACGCGGCGAGCGAGACGTCGTCGAAGCCGACGACGCGCACGTCCTGCGGCACCCGGCGACCGGCTTCGTGCAGCGCCCGCATCGCCCCGATCGCGATGACGTCGGTCGCGCAGAACAGCCCGTCGAGGTCGTCGACCTCGGCCAGCAGCGCGGCGGCCTGCGCGCTGCCGCCCTCGTAGGAGTACTCGGCGTCGCGCACCAGCGCCGGGTCGAACGCGATCCCCGCCGCCTCCAACGCCTCGCGGTAGCCGCGGGTGCGCAGCGTCGCGACACCGATGTCGTCCGGGTCGCCGATGCGTCCGCCGAGGATGCCGACGCGTCGGCATCCTCTCTCGATCAGGTGTGCGGTGGCGAGCCGCGCGCCGTCGGCGTTCGCCATCTCGACGTGGTCGATGGGGCCGGAGTACGCGTGCTCGCCGAACACGACGATCGGGAACTCGCCGCGCAGCAGCATCGCATCGTCGTCGCGGAGCTCGGCGGCGTAGAGGAACAGCCCGTCGTAGCTGCGCAGCCGCGACCGGCTGATGGCGTCGACCTCGCGCTCACGGCTCGCGTGGGTCTGCTCGATGACGAGCTCGTAGCCGTGCGCGGCGGCGCGGTCGATGAGCAGCCGGGCGAGCATGCCGAAGTAGGGCCGGTCGATGTCGGGGACGGCGAGGCCGATCACCCCGGTCTTGCCCTGACGCAGGCTCCGCGCGGCGGTGTTGACGTGGTAGCCGAGTGCCGAGATGGACTCCAGCACCTTCTGCCGCGTCGTCGCCCGCACGTGCGGATGGTCGTTGATGACGTTGGAGACAGTCATCACCGAGACGCCCGCGTGGCGGGCGACGTCCTGCATCGTCGGCATCCGGCAACCCTATCCAGCGTTGGCGACCCGCACCGTCGCGACAGCGTGCGGCGGCAGCGTGAAGCGCACCTGCGCACCGTCGACCTGCACGTCGAGGTCGCGGAGGGCGACGGCCTCGGGCGCGTCGAACGTGTTGTGCGCGTCGGGGGTGTCGGAGGCGAGCACCTGGGCGCGCAGCACCTCACCGACCCGCCCGGGCAGCTCGAACGCCGCGTCGAGCCCGTCGGTCAGCGAGGTGTTCGCCGCGCTGATCGTGAACGCACCGTCCTTGCGCGAGACGGTCAGCTCGCTCTCGGCACCGAGGGCGCCCGCGGCGGTCGGGATGTACTCGGCATCCTGGTGATCGGTGTACAGGTCGAACACGTGATAGGTCGGCGTCGTCAGCATCCGCGCCCCGTCGGTGAGGATCATCGACTGCAGCACGTTCACCATCTGCGCGATGTTCGCCATGCGCACCCTCGCCCCGTGGCGGTGGAAGATGTTGAGGTTGATCGCCGCGACCATCGCGTCGCGCTGCGTGTTCTGCTGGTAGAGGAAGCCGGGGTTCGTGCCCTTCTCGACGTCGTACCAGGTGCCCCACTCGTCGACGATGAGCGAGACGCGCTTCGCCGGGTCGTAGCGGTCCATGATGCGGCTGTGATGCGTGAGCATCTCGTCCATGCGGCGGGTCTGGCGGAGCGTCTCGTGCCACTCGAAGTCGCTGAAGCCCGTCGCGGCGCCCTTGGCCGACCACTCGCCGGTCGGAAGCGTGTAGTAGTGCAGGCTCAGGCCGTCCATGTGCTCGGCGGCGCGGGCCATGAGCACTTCGGTCCACTCGTAGTCGTCGGCGTTCGCGCCGCACGCGATCTTCTGGATGGGCGCCTCGCCGTAGGTGCGGACGTAGGTCTGGTACTGGCGGTACAGGTTGGCGTAGTGCAGCGGCAGCATGTTGCCGCCGCATCCCCAGCTCTCGTTGCCGACGCCGAAGTACTCGACCTTCCAGGCCTGCTCGCGCCCGTGGCGCTTGCGGAGCTCCGCCATCGGGGCGGTGGAGTCGAGGGTCATGTACTCGATCCAGTCGTGCATCTCGGCGACCGATCCGCTGCCGACGTTGCCGTTGATGTACGCCTCGGCGTCGAGTTGGTGGAGCAGCTCGAAGTACTCGTGGGTGCCGAACATGTTGGGCTCGATGACCCCGCCCCAGTGCGTGTTGACCATCGGCTGGCGCTCGTCGCCGACGCCCTTCAGCCAGTGGTATTCGTCGGCGAAGCAGCCGCCGGGCCAGCGCACGAGCGGCACCTTGATGTGGCGCAGTGCCTGGACGACGTCGGTGCGGATGCCGTTGTGGTGGGCGATCGGGGAATCGGTGCCGACCCAGAGTCCCTCGTAGACGCAGCGGCCGAGGTGCTCGGCGAACTGCCCGTAGGAGAGGCCCGCGTCAGGCGCTCGCGCGGACCACGAGCTGCGGTGCGAGCACCACCGGCGCGACGGTGTCGCCGCCGATGAGCGACACGAGCGAGGCCACGGCCGCCGCACCCAGGGCGTCGAAATCCTGGCGCAGTGTCGTCAGCGGGGGCCGGTAGTCCGCGGCATCCTCGACATCGTCGAAGCCGACGACCGCGACGTCCGCCGGAACCTGCCTGCCCGCCTCGGCGAGCGCGCGCAGCGCCCCGAGCGCCATCTGGTCGTTCGCGGCGAACAGGGCCGCCATCGTCTCCGGCAGGGCGGCGACGGCCGCATGGCCGGATGCCGCGGTCCAGTCGCCGCGCACGATCTCCGGCGCCGGCACGCCCGCCTCCGCGAGCGCCTCACGCCAGCCGCGCTCGCGCTCCGCCGCGGCGAACGAGCCGACGGGACCGGCGAGGTGGTGGACGCTCGCCGCACCGGCAGCCAGCAGATGCGCCGTCGCAGCGCGCGCACCCGCGGCGTGGTCGGTCTGCACGGTGCCGGTGGTGGCCGACGCCCCGTCGGGCGGCGCGTCCACGACGACGACCGCGAGCCCCTCGGGAAGGTCCAGTCCGCGGGCGAGGGCGGTGGCCTCGTTGAGGACGACGGCGCCGTCGATGCCCTGGTCGTGCAGCCGCTCGAACGCGTCGGCGACGGCGTCGCGACCCGAGGCCGTGACGACGGTCAGCGCGAATCCGCGCGCCGCGGCCGCGTCGGCGATCGCCTGCAGCATCCGCGAGTTGCCGACGGTGGCGAGGGTCGACACGACGAGGCCGATCGTGTCGGTGCGACCGGTGCGCAGCGCCCGGGCGGCGCGATGCATGCGGTAGCCGAGCTCGGCCATCGCGGCCTCGACGCTCGCACGAGTGGCCGGATCGACCCGCGGGCTGGCGTTCACCACTCGCGACACCGTCTGCGCCGAGACCCCCGCCGCTGCGGCCACATCCGCCATCGAGACTCGTCGCGCCATGTCGCCATCCTAGGGCGGGATGCCGGAGTTTCCGCCTGTGTTGACGATAACACGATGGCGGGCTAGGGTGAGGGCGTGAAGACCGCGGCGATGCACACCCAGCCTCTCGGCGCCGGCGTCCTCAAGCGCAGCACGCGCCTGGCCGACGGTCGCGAGCTGATCTACTTCGACGACCCCGGCACGACGCTCGGCCCGGATCGCGCCGTCG
The DNA here is from genome assembly GCF_049707015.1 of Microbacterium sp. CH-015. Taxonomy (NCBI): domain Bacteria; kingdom Bacillati; phylum Actinomycetota; class Actinomycetes; order Micrococcales; family Microbacteriaceae; genus Microbacterium; species Microbacterium sp. CH-015. The sequence continues at coordinate 70,221 of NZ_JBNAFJ010000003.1, forward strand.
ACGCCCGAACGCTCGACCCGCGGCCGGCGACCGCCACGATGCGCCAGGACGTCCTCACCGGCGACTGGGTCTCGGTCGCGGCGGCCCGCCAGAACCGCGCGTTCCTCCCGCCCGCCGAGCTCGACCCGCTCGCGCCGCAAACGCCCACGAACCCGTCGGAGGTTCCCTCCGTCTACGACGTCGCCGTGTTCGAGAACCGCTCGCCGTCGTTCGGCCCGGCGCTGGCGGAGGCCACGGACGACGCGCCCGCGGCATCCGACCCCCCTCGCGGACTCGACGACCTCGCCCACCTCGACCTCGGTCGCAGCCGCACGAGCGTCGGTCGCTGCGAGGTCGTGTGCTTCTCGCCCGAGCACGCCGGCTCGTTCGGCACGCAGAGCGTGACCCGCGCCCGCACCGTCATCGAGGCGTGGGCAGACCGCACCGCCGCACTGTCGGCGCTCCCGGGCATCGAGCAGGTGTTCCCGTTCGAGAACCGCGGTGAGGCGATCGGCGTGACGCTGCACCACCCGCACGGGCAGATCTACTCCTACCCGTACATCACGCCCCGCACGACGCGGCTGCTCGAGTCGATCGACCGCACCTCGCCCGACCTGTTCGCGCGCATCCTCGCGTTCGAGCAGGCGGGACCCCGCGTGCTGCTGCGCGGCGAGCACTGGACGGCGTTCGTCCCATTCGCGGCACGCTGGCCGATCGAGGTGCACCTGCTCCCCCACCGCCAGGTGCCCGATTTCGCGGGGCTCACCGACGCCGAGCGCGACGAGCTCGCGCCGCTGTACCTGCGGCTGCTACGGGGCGTGGACGCCCTCTACGGCGACGCGACCCCCTACATCGCGGCGTGGCATCAGGCCCCCGTGCACCGCGGCCGCGACACAGTGCGCCTGAACCTGCAGCTGACGAGCCCGCGCCGCGCCGCCGACAAGCTCAAGTTCCTCGCCGGGTCCGAGGCCGCCATGGGCGCCTGGATCGGCGACGTGCCCCCCGAGACCGCAGCGGAGAAGCTGCGGGCCGCCATCGATGGAGTCCAGCTGTGACCGACACCACCCCCGCAGCCGCCGCCTGCGCGCTGTTCACCGCCCTCGCCGCCGCCGACCCCGTGGGCCTCTGGTCCGCGCCCGGCCGCGTCAACCTCATCGGCGAGCACACCGACTACAACGACGGGTTCGTCTTCCCCTTCGCGATCGGCGGACGCACCGTCGTCGCCCTCGGCACGCGCGACGACCGCCGCATCCGCGTGGTGTCGACGTTCGACGAGGTGCCCGTCGAGGTGGCGCTCGACGACCTCGACGCACTGTTCCCCGACCGCCGCGACGAGATCGTCGAGTGGGCCCGCTACCCGCTCGGCGTCGCGTGGGCGCTGCTGTCGGGCCGGGATGCCGCGGACGCCGTCGGCGTCGACCTGGCGATCGCCTCCGACGTGCCGGTGGGCGCCGGGCTGTCCTCGTCGGCCGCGATCGAGGGCGCCACGGCATCCGCCCTCAACGATGTGTGGGGCCTCGGGCTCGACCGGGTCGCACTCGCCCAGGCCGGGCGTCGCGCCGAGAACGAGGCCGTCGGCGCGCCGACCGGGATCATGGACCAGATGGCGTCGATGCTCGGGCGCGCGGATGCCGGGATCTTCCTCGACTGCCGCTCGCTCGACGCCGAGATCGTCGAGCTCGGGTTCGACACGGCGGGCCTCGACGTCCTCGTCGTCGACACGCGGGTGAGCCACGCGCACGCGACCGGCGGCTACGGCGAGCGCCGGGCGGCGTGCGAGCGGGGCGCGGCGATCATGGGCGTGGGCGCGCTGCGCGATATCGCCGTCGGCGACCTGCCACGCGCGCAGGAGCTGATGGACGATGTGACGTTCCGGCGCGTGCGCCACGTCGTCACCGAGAACCAGCGGGTGCGGGACGCCGTCCGCACCCTCCGCGAGGACGGGCCGCGCGCGATCGGGGGGCTGCTCGACGCCTCGCACGCCTCGATGCGCGACGACTTCGAGATCTCCACGCCCGAGCTCGACCTCGCCGTCGCCGTCGCGCGCGACGCGGGCGCGATCGGCGCCCGCATGACCGGCGGCGGCTTCGGCGGGTCGGCGATCGCGCTCATCGACCGCGCGCTCGTGCCGGCCACGACCGCCGCGATCGCCGCCGCGTTCGCCGACGCGGGCTACGGCGCGCCGCACATCTTCACCGTCCACCCGTCCCAGGGCGCCCGCCGTGACGCCTGACGCGCTTCCCCACCTGCACCTGCCGAACCCTCATCTCTCGGCCGAACCCTCAGCTCCCTGCGCCCGCAGAGATGAGGGTTCGGCGCAGGAGTGAGGGTTCGCGGGGGAAGGGGTGAAGGTTCGGAGGAGTGAGGGTTGGCGGGTAAGCGGGTAAGGGGTGGATGCGGGGGCGCAACCGTCGTAGCGTCGGAGGCGGCGCCGGCGACCGCCCGCGCCGGAAAGGGTGCACCCGTGGCCTACATCACCGTCGCGACCGAGAACTCGACCGACGTCGAGCTGTTCTACACCGACCAGGGCCCGGCCGACGGCCAGCCGGTCGTCCTGATCCACGGATTCCCGCTGAACGGCGAGTCCTGGGATCTGCAGAGCCGGGCGCTGCGGGCGAACGGATACCGCGTCATCGCCTACGACCGGCGCGGGTTCGGCGCCTCGTCGAAGACCGCGAGCGGCTCGGACTACGACACGTTCGCCGCGGACCTGCACGCGCTGATCGAGGACCTCGACCTGCACGACGCGGTTCTCGTCGGATTCTCGATGGGCACCGGCGAGATCGCCCGGTATCTGTCGCGCTACGGCGCGGGGCGCATCGCGAAGGCCGCGTTCCTCGGGTCGCTCGAGCCGTATCTGCTGATCACCGACGACAACCCCGACGGCGCCGGCGACCAGGCGTTCTTCGACGGCACCGCCGAGGCGGTCGCGACCGACCGGCACGCGTTCCTCACCGGCTTCTTCCACGACTTCTACAACCTCGACGACACCCTCGGCGAGCGCATCTCGCAGGAGGCCCTCGACGCGAGCGTGCAGGTGGCGAACCAGGCCGGCAACGCCGCGATCGCCGCGGCGCCGCTGACGTGGCCGACGGACTTCCGGGCAGACATCCCGGCGATCACGGTGCCCACGCTGATCCTGCACGGCACGGCCGACAACATCCTGCCGATCGACAAGACCGCCCGCCGGTTCCGCGAGCTCCTGCCGGAGGCGACCTACGTCGAGATCGAAGGAGCCCCGCACGGCCTGCTGCGCACGCACGGCGCCGAGGTCAACGAGGCGCTGCTCGCGTTCCTGCGCTCCTGAGCACCGCCGCGCGGCGGGCGGATGCCGCGACGCACGATCGCCGCGCGACCCCGCCGCCCGGGACACTCAGGCGCCGGACGCGGGCGCGCTCCCGGCATTGGCCATCGCGATGAGACCCTGAATCATCTCCGGGCTCGCCGCGTCTCCCGCCATCATCGACACCCGGCCGAGGGGTAACGAGTCCATCATCTTCGTCATGTCCACACCCTCGGGCATGATCGACTCCACGCCCTCCATGCCTTGCATCATCTGGGCGATGGCGGCCTGCACGACGGGACCGGCGATCGGGTGTGCCATGACCTCGCCGAGCGAGGACTCCGCCGACAGCGGCACCGTGACCGCGTCGCCGTCGACCGGCACCGACACCGTCGCGCGGATGTCCCGGCTCGAGGCCGCGACCTCCACGGCGTACTCGCCGCCCTCCACGACCCAGCGGCCGACGCGGATGTCCCAGTACGCGAGGTCCTCGCGCCGCACGGTGAGCACGACCTCGCGCGCCTCGCCCGGCTCCAGCGCGATCGACGCGAACGCCTTGAGCTCGCGCTCGGGCCGCTGCACGCGAGAGTCCGCCAGGCCGGTGTAGACCTGCACGACCTCGCGGCCGGCCACGCCACCCGTGTTGGTCACCGTGACCCGCACCTCGATGTCGCCATCGGCGGTGACGGATGCCGCGGCATCCGCATACGCGAACGTCGTGTACGACAGGCCGTGTCCGAACGGGAACGCGACCTCAAGGCCGCGGGCGTCGTACCAGCGGTAACCGACGAACAGGCCCTCGCCGTAGCGGACGTGCCCGAACTCGCCCGGGAAGTCGAGGTAGGCGGGGGTGTCGGACAGGCGCAGCGGGATGGTCTCGGTGAGCTTTCCCGACGGGGTGACGTCGCCGAACAGCACGTCGGCGGTCGCCGATCCCCCGGCCTGCCCCAGCAGCCACGCCTCGACGATCGCGGGCACCCGCTCGGCGAACGGGAGCGCCACGACGCCGCCGTTGGAGAGCACCACGACGACGTTCTCGGTGACGGCGAGCACGGCGTCGAGCACCGCGAGCTGGTCGGCCGGCAGGTCGATGTCCTCACGGTCGAAGCCCTCCGACTCCAGCCGCGCGGGCAGCCCGAGGAAGAGGACGGCGATATCGGCTCCGGATGCCGCGGCCACCGCCGCCTCGCGCAGCGCCGCCGTCTCGACCTCGTCGACCCCGACGGCGAGGCTGAACCCCGGCGCGTAGGACACATCGCCCGTCGCGGCGTCGCGGATCGCGTCGAGCGCGGTGTCCAGACGCGTCGGGTTGATCATCGACGAGCCCGCGCCCTGGTAGCGCGGCTTCTCGGCGAACGCGCCGATGACGGCGAGGCGCGCGTCGCGCCGCAGCGGCAGCAGGGCGCCGCCGCCGGCGACGGGCGCGTTCTGCAGCAGCACGATCGACCGGCCCGCCGCCTCCCGCGCGAGCGCGTGGTGGGCGTCGACGTCGAGCGGGCCGGTGATGGTCCCGGCATCCGCCTGCACTTTCCGCACCAGGTCGATGACGCGACCGGCCGCGACGTCGAGCGCCGACTCGGCGAGAGATGCGTCGCGGACGGCGGTGACCAGCTGCGCATCGGTGCGTCCGCTCGAGGACGGCATCTCGAGATCCATCCCGGCGGCCAGCCCCTTCACGCGGTCGTTGACCGCGCCCCAGTCGCTGACGAGGGGGGGCGTCAGCGCACGCTCTTGATGGGCCAGATCGCGAAGGCGCCGAGGATGCCGAGGACGATCGCGACCGGGAACAGGGCGGCGTAGCCGAAAGCGAGCACGATCGCGCCGGCGACGCCGGGGGCGAGCGTCTGCGGGAGCGTCGCGGCGATGTTGACGACGCCGGGGTCCTTCGCGAACGACATCGTCGTGGGGTCCTTTCGCATCCACCATGGAGGCCTGCGGCAAAACCATACGCCACTAGGTTTTGGGAAATCAAGCAGTGTTCGGTTTACTTCCCTTATGACCGAGAAGCGCCGCCGCGGGTCGTACGCGAAAGGCATCGCCAAGCGCGAGGAGATCCTCTCCCGCGCGCTCGAGGTGATCGCCGCCGAGGGCTACGCCGGGGCATCGGTGAAGGCGATCGCCGACGCCGTCGGGCTCAGTCAGGCGGGCCTCTTGCACTACTTCGATTCGAAGGATGAGCTGTTCACCGAGATCCTCCGCAAGCGCGATGAGGTGGATGCCGCGCACTTCGGCACCGTCGACGTGAACGACGTCCAGGCGGATGCGCTCCGCAACGGCTACGTCGCGGTGGTCCACCACAACGCCGAGGTCCCCGGCCTCGTGCAGCTGTTCTCGCGACTGGCCGTCGAGGCGACCGACCCGCAGCATCCGGCCCACGAATACTTCCTCAGCCGCAGACAGGGGCTCCGCGACCTGTACGTCCAGGCGTTGCGGCGCGCGCAGGCCGAGGGCTCACTCACCACGGCCGTCGACGCCGAGCTCATCGCGCGCATCATGCAGGCCGTCGCCGACGGCATGCAGCTGCAGTGGATGGTCGACCCCGACGTCGACATGGCCGCCGCCGTCGACGCGCTGTTCTCCCTCGTGCTGGCCGCCCCCGGTGATCAGCCGCGCAGCGCCGCCACCGACGCGTAGGCGTCCGGCACCTCGCGCACCGGCTCGTCGTACACGCGGGCCGTCCGGCGATCGCGCCACTGCGGCCAGCCGACAGCCGCGCCGACGACGAAATCGACGGCATCCGCGAGGGTAGCGCATGCCGCTCCGCTGCGGTGTCAGCCCGGCAACGCCAGCCCCCAGCGACCTCAGGCGTCGGCGACGCGCGGGCGCGGACGACTGGCGGCCATCCGCCCGTCGGGATCGAGTCGCGCGAGCACCGCGGCGGTGATCTCGCGCAGCTGCGCGCGCTGCCCGGCATCCAACGCGTCGAGCACCAGGCTCCGCACCTGCGCGACGTGCCCCGGCGTGGCCTGCAGCAGCGCTCGGCGGCCTTCCGGTGTGATGACGGCATCGACGCCGCGGCCGTCGGCGCTGTTGCGCTCGCGTGCGAGGAGACCGCGCCGCTCGAGGCGACTGACGACGTGGGAGAGGCGCGGCATGGTGGCGTTCGTCATCGAGGCGAGCTCTTTCATCTGCAGCCGATGACCGACGGCGTTGGCGAGCATGGAGAGCGCGAAGTAGTCGAAGTGAGTGAGGTCGGCGTCGCGCAGCAGCTGGGCGTCGAGTTCCCGCGGCAGCAGCTCCAGGAGCGCGGCGAGGGGGATCCACGTCTCCAGCTCATCGGGGGTGTAGAAGCGAGACGACGTCATTTCGACATTCTAGGAATACTTGTCGGCACAACGAGGTTGACGAGGGTAGTTGCAGATACAACATCTGCTCGGAAAGGATTCGCCATGACCTCCATCACCATCTTCGGCACCGGCAACATGGGTCAGGCCATCGCCGGCGTCCTCGCGCGCGGCGGCGCCGACATCCAGCACGTCGGCAGCTCGGACACCGACGCCCGGATCGCCGGCGACATCGTCGTGCTCGCCGTCCCCTACCCCGCGCTCGCCGCGATCGCCGACTCCTACGGCGACCAGCTCGCCGGCAAGACCGTCGTCGACATCACCAACCCCCTCGACTTCTCGACCTTCGACGCGCTCGTCGTGCCCGTGGGCAGCTCCGCCGCCGCGGGCCTGCAGGAGCGCCTGCCCGAAGCTAAGGTGCTCAAGGCGTTCAACACCAACTTCGCCGCGACGCTCGCGTCGGGCACGGTCGGCGGCCAGCCGACGACGGTGCTCGTCGCCGGCGACGACGCGGCCGCCAAGACCGCGCTCATCGACGCGGTGCAGGCCGGCGGCCTGGCCGCAATCGACGCCGGCGCCCTGTCGCGCGCGCACGAGCTGGAGGCGCTGGGCTTCCTCCAGCTGACCCTCGCCGCGTCCGAGAAGATCGGCTGGACCGGCGGGTTCACCCTCGCGAAGTGACCTCCGGCCGGTCGCCGTCGTCGCCCCGGACTCCGGCGGTCGTGCTCACCGCAGCACGGCCTCCGGCATCCGTCGGCGCATGACGGCGACCGCCTCGGGGTTGTCGTCGACGAGCACGGCGTCGCGCCCGAGCGCGGCGGCGACCGCGCCCGTGGTGCCGCTGCCGGCGAAGAGATCGAGCACGCGGTCGCCAGGACGGGTCGACGCCTGCACGATGCGCCGCAGGATGCCCTCCGGCTTCTGCGTCGGATACCCCGTCTTCTCGCGGCCGCTCGTCGGGACGATCGTGTGCCACCACACGTCGGTCGGCAGCTTGCCGCGCACCGCCTTCTCGGGCGTGACGAGCCCGGGGGCCATGTACGGCTCCCGGTCCACCGCCTCGGAGTCGAACCAGTACCCGGCCGGATCTTTCACGTACACGAGGATCGTGTCGTGCTTGGTCGGCCAGCGCCGCCGGCTCTTGGCCCCGTAGTCGTAGGCCCAGATCAGCTCGTTGAGGAAGCACTCGCGCCCGAACAGTGCATCCAGCAGCACCTTCGCGTAGTGGGCTTCGCGGTAGTCGAGGTGCAGGTACAGGGTGCCGTCGTCGGCGAGCAGCCGCCAGGCCTCGCGCAACCGGGGCTCGAGAAAGTCCCAATAGTCGTCGAACCGGTCGTCGTACTGCCGCAGCTCGCCCCGCAGCCGCGCGTAGCTGGTCCCCCGGAACCCTGTCTTGACCGGCGCCTGCGCGTAACTCCTTCGATCCGACGCCGGATCGCCCGATCTCCGGCTCTGCGCCCCGTCTGCGTCACCGATCGAAGGAGTTGTGAACGCGGACTCGACCGCTTTGCCCTGCGCACGCCCGGTGTTGAAGGGCGGGTCGAGGTAGACGAGCGTGAAGCTCGCGTCCGGCAGCGACCGGGCGACCTCGAGATTGTCGCCGTGGATGATCTCGACGGTCACGGAACCCGGTGCAGCCACGCGTCGGTCGCGAACTTCGACGCGACGAGCGCCTCGGCCTCGGCGTATTCCTCATCGGTGATGTGACCCGGCTCGGCCGCGTACAGCTTCGTGAAGGTCTCGATGAGCCGCTGGATGATGGCCTCCCGCGGCAGGCCCGTCTGGCTGCGCAGCGGGTCCACCCGCTTGGCGGCCGACGTCGTGCCCTTGTCGGAGAGCTTCTCCCGCCCGACGCGCAGCACCTCGGTCATGACCTGACCGTCCATGTCGTACGACAGGGTCGCATGGTGCAGCACACCGCCGCCCGCGAGCCGCTTCTGCGCGGCGCCGCCGATCTTGCCGCTCGGCGAGGCGATGTCGTTCAGCGGCTGGTACACGGCGTCGATCCCCAGGGACCGGAGGGCCTGCAGCACCCAGTCATCGAGGAAGGCGTACGAGTCGGCGAACGTCATCCCCGCGACGAGGGATGCCGGCACGTACAGCGAATACGTCACGATCGAGCCGGCGGCCATGAGCATCGCGCCGCCACCGGAGATCCGCCGCACGACATCGAAGCCGTGCCGGGCGGCGCCCTCGGGGTCGACCTCGTTGCGGTACGACTGGAACGATCCGATGACGACCGCGGATTCGTCCCACTCCCAGATGCGCAGCGTGGGCTTGCGGCGTCCGTCGCCGACGCGGGTGGTGAGCACCTCGTCGAGGGCGAGGTTCATGCGCGGTGAGACGGCCTTCTCGTGTACGACCTCCCACTCGAAGTCGCGCCACCCCGCGGCCGTCACGAGGGCGCGGCGGACCGCTGTGCCCACCGACTCGGGCGTGAACCCGAGGAGCTGCGCGCCCTCCGGCAGCGCCGCGCGCACCGCCGCCGCGATGCCCGCGACATCCGTCTCGACCGGCAGTCCAGTCACGGCGGCGTCGATGTCGGCGAGGGCGTCGTCGGGCTCCAAGAAGAAGTCACCGGCGAGGTGGAAGTCCGCGATGCGCCCCTCCCGGACCTCGAGATCGACGACGACGAGCTTGCCGCCCGGAACCTTGTACTCCCCGTGCATGCCTCCAGCCTAGAGTCGAGCGCCGCGGGCGGCGCCTGGCTCTCAGCGGCGCGCCCGCGCCCGCGCCACGGACACGGCGATCAGGCACACCGCGAGGGCGAGGATGCCGAGGCGTGCGGCCCAGAGCGCCACGGCCTGCCACGCTTGGTCGAACGACACCGCGCCGAAGAGGAACGCGACGAGCGCCTCGCCGCCGTCGCCGGTCACCGGCGTGGTGTCGGTGAGACCGACCGCGAGCGTGGCCACAGCGGCGAGGGCGCCCGCCGCGATCGCACCGAAGACCCACCAGGCGGATGCCGGGGCCTCTCCCCGCGGCATCCGGCGCAGCAGAGCGAATCCGCGCGCGGCGAAGACGAGCAGCCACCCGACGACGAGGAGCGACACGAAGACGACGAAGGTCGCGATGGGCGTCGTGATGAGGCTGCTGACCAGCCCGGCGGTCCAGCCGCCGTCGACGACGCGCATCGCGACCCAGACGGCCATGCCGACGGTGGTCACGAGTGTCGCGACCGCGGCGTCGCCGATCGTGCGCGGCACGAGGACGCCCGCGACATCGCCCCACGACGATCCCTCGCCCGGGCGCCGTGCGCGAGCGGCGCGGGCGGCGCGGGCGGCGGCATCCGCCGTCATCGATTTCACGCGCTCCCGCGCGACCAGGCTCTCGGGCGGCAGACCGGCGATCCGCGACGACGAGGCGAGGCCGGCGGCGCCCGCGCCGAGGCCGACGATGAGCCAGAACACGCGGTCGGGACCGGACAGCGGCTCGAAAGCCCAGAACGCGATCGCCGTCAGCGCGGCCAGCGCCAGCACGGCGCCGCGCACTGCACCCCAGGGGCGACCCGCCCACGCCGGGTCGACGTCGAAGGGGACGGATGCCGGGGCCGCGGACGGTCGACGTCGATGGCGCGCCACGCGTCAGTCCCGCACCGGGATGCGGGCGTCGAGCCAGGCGAGGAGGTCGGCGAAGACCTCCGCGGCCATCGTCTCGTTGAAGATCTCGTGGCGGGCGCCGGGGTAGACGAGCGTCGTCACGTCGGTCAGGCCGGAGCGGATGCGGTACGCGTCGGCGAGCCGGTGCACGCTGCGGGGGCCGCCGACGGGATCGTCGCGGCCCACCATGAGCAGCAGCGGCGGGTCGACACCGAGGTCCTTGCGCGGCTTGCCGATGAGGCGCAGCACGTCGCGCCAGCCGAACAGCTGCGGCAGGGTGGTGGTCGTCGTCAGCGGGTCGTCGAGGAAGGCCTGGCCCACCGTCAGGTCGCTGGAGAGCCACTCGGTGCCGAGCGCCCCCGGCGCCTTCCAGTTCTTGTTGAGGTCGCCGGAGTTCAGCGCCCCCGGCCACCGCAGCGATGAGCCGCTCAGCACGATGGCGTCGTAGGCGTCGGGGTGGTCGTTGACGAGGATCTGGGTGAGGAACGATCCCCACGAGTGCCCGAGGATCACCAGTGGCAGGTCGGGGTTCTCGCCGCGGATGAGCTGGGTGAACTGCCAGACCGCGCCGACGGCGGCGCGATGCCCGCCGGGGCCGAGCCGGCCGAGCCGCGACGCGTCGCCGTTCCACTGCGCCATGCCGGTACGCCCGTGCCCGCGGTGGTCGTCGGCGTACACCGTGAACCCGGCATCCGTCAGCTGCGCGATCAGCGCGCCGTACCGGCCCGCGTGCTCGCCGACGCCGTGCAGCAGCTGCACCACCCCGCGCGGGGTGACCCGCGCGGGGTGGACGTCATAGAAGATGCGGATGCCGTGGGCATCGGTGAACGAGCGCGCTTCGGGTGCGGTCATGGACCACAACCTATCGCACGGGCATCAGCGTCGGCAGGAGGCGCCGCGGTAGTCCAGCGCGTACGTGGAGGTGTGCCCCACGCCGTCGACCTGACGGGTGGCGGTCACCGTCACCGTGCCGGCCGGCAGCGAGCGCTCCCCGCTGTCGACGACGTGCGTCAGCACGCCGCCTCGCGGCATCCCGCTGGGTCTCAGCCGGGTCTGGCGCGTCCAGTTATTGGTGGCCCTGGCCGTCGGCTCGTTCGTCGCGAGCGGCATCGCGGGCGCCTCGAGCGGCAAGATCAGTCCCGTGCTCGTCGTGCGCGCGGGCCTGGCCGCCGAGGTCGTCGGGGTCGTCCTGGTCGGCATCGTCGTGGGGCTGGATGCCGGGACGCAGACCGCGTGGGGATGGCTGCTGCCGGCCCTGTTCATCTACGGCCTCGGCGTGGGACTCGCGACGGCGCAGCTGACGGGGGTCATCCTGCAGGACGTGCCGGTGCAGCTGTCCGGTCAGGGGTCGGGCACCCAGTCCACGGCGCGGCAGGTGGGGTCCGCTCTCGGCATCGCGATCCTCGGCACCGTTCTCTTCTCCGGGACCGCCGGCCTGCTCTCCACGTCGCTCGACGACCAGGGGATGCCCGCCGCGCAGCGCGACCAGGTGGTGTCCGCCGTCGTCGACAGCTCGGGGTCCGCGATCGCGGGACTCGCGGCCGATCCGTCGACGGCAGCGGTGGCCGATGCCGCGAAGCAGGCCTTCTCCGACGCCACGCGGCTCGCCGCGTTCACCGCCGCGGGATTCCTCGTTGTGGGCCTGATCGCGACGATCCCGCTCGGCCGCGTGCCCCGCCCCGCCGGCGGGGATGCCGGGGAGTCCTCTCACGCTTCACCCGACGCAAAACGAGACCACAACGCCCCATAACCGCCATTTGCGCCGGATGAACCGGCAGCCCCGCCCCCACGCGCCCGCATTTACTTAGCAAGACTAATGAGCTATGCTAAGTGTCTGTATGAGCATCGAGAACGCCGACCCCGCGCCCCCATCCGACCCCTCCCTCGCGACTGACGCTTCCGCCCTGCGGATGGCGACGTTCCGGCTCGCGCGACGGCTGCGGTCCCAGCGCGCGGTCGACACGATGAGCGACGGGCAGTTCGCGGTGCTGGCGGCGCTCTCGATGCATGGCGCGCACACCCTCGGGGAACTTGCCGACCGGGAGCGTGTGTCGGCCCCGTCGATGAACCGCACCGTCAACTGCCTCGAGGAGTCGGGTTACCTGACCCGCACTCCGGACGAAGCCGACCGACGCAAAGTCAACATCGCCCTCACCGACGACGGGCGAGCCGTCGTGACCGAGACGGTGCGCCGCCGCGATTCCTGGCTCGAGCAGGCCCTCGCCGACCTGACCCCGGCGCAGCGCGAGCTGCTCCACGATGCCGCCGAGCTGATGCGGGAGGTGGCAAGCCGATGAGTTCCTCCATGTTCCGGTCGTTCTCGGTCTTCAACTACCGCGTCTGGTTCATCGGCGCGCTCGTCTCCAACGTCGGGCAGTGGATGCAGGGCACCGCCCTCAGCTGGGTCGTCTTGACGCAGCTGACGCACAACGACGCGGGCGCGATGGGCATTACGATGGCGCTGCAGTTCGCGCCGCCCCTGCTGCTGGTCGGAGTCACCGGGTGGGTGGCCGACCGGTTCGACCGGCGCCGCCTCCTGATGCTGACGCAGTCGCTGCTGCTCGTGATCGGCGCCGTGATCGGCGTGCTCATCCTGCGCGGTGTCATGACCCTGCCGCTGATGTACCTGTTCGCGTTCGTGCTGGGGCTGGTCGCGGCGTTCGACAACCCCGCTCGGCAGGCGTTCGTGTCCGACCTCGTGGCCCGCGAGAACGCGTCGAACGCGGTAGCGCTGAACGCGGCATCCTTCAACAGCGCCCGCATGATCGGGCCCGCCGCTGCGGGCGTCATGATCGTGGCGGTCGGCACGGGCTGGGTGTTCCTCGTCAACGCGGCCACCTTCCTCGCCATGATCGTCGCGCTCCTGCTGATCCGCACCGACGAGCTCGTGCCGCGTGTGAAGGCGCCCGGCGCGAATCGCCTCGCGGACGGATTCCGCTACGTGCGGCGGCGCCCCGACCTCATCGTGACGTTCGCGATGGTGTTCCTGCTCGGCGCGTTCGGCATGAACTTCCCGATCTTCGCGTCGACGATGGCGCTGGAGTTCGGAAAGGATGCCGACGGTTACGGCCTGCTCTCGTCGATCCTCGCGATCGGCTCGCTGGCGGGCGCGTTGCTCGCGGCGCGGCGCGACCGCGCCCGCATCCGCATGGTGGTCGTCGGGACGGGGCTTTTCGCGGTCGCCGCCGCCGTGAGCGCCGTCATGCCGTCGTACGTGTTGTACGCGGTGACGCTGATGTTCACAGGCTTCGCGGTCGTCACGACGATGACCACGGCGAACGGGTACGTGCAGACGACCACCGATCCGGCACTGCGCGGCCGGGTGCTCGCGCTGTACATGGCGATCCTCATGGGCGGCACCCCGATCGGTGCGCCGATCGTCGGATGGGTCGCTGCCGAGTTCGGCCCGCGCGCGGCGATCTGGCTCGGCGCGGCCGGCGCGTTCGTCGCCTTCGCAATCGGATTCGGGTGGATGCTGCTGTCCGGTCGCCTGCACCGCCACGAGACCCGCCGCTTCGCCCTCACGCTCGACGAGACGCGGCCGATCTCGGTGGTCGCGCCCGAGGAGTTCAGCGACGAAGTCGCCGGCACCACGCCGATCACCCTCCCTGGGCCGGTCCGGCGCTGACGCGGGCGGGGCCGCGCTGAGGCAACACGCGCGCGCCGCGCCAGCCCCGCGAGAATCCACATCCCGCCCAGAAACCATGCCACGCGTGGTTTCTCGCCACGAATGTGGTTTCTCGCGTGCGGCGGGTGCGCGCGCAAGGCCCCGTGACGCCGCGCGGCTACCCCGCGGTCGAGGCGCGAACCACGAGCTCGGGCCGGAAGCGCACGTGCCGCGGCGCGGCCTCCGGGGCGGCGAGCGCTTCGAACAGCAGGTCGACCGCAGTCGCGCCGATCTCGCGCGCGGGCTGGCGCACCGAGCTGAGCGGCACGACGGTCGCCTGCGCGAAGTCGATGTCGTCGTACCCGATGAGCGCCATGTCGTCCGGCACGCGGATGCCGCCGAAGATCGCCGCCCCCTGCATGACGCCCACCGCGAGCAGGTCGTTCGCGCAGAACACCGCATCGGGCCGTGCGTCCGCCGACCGGTGCGCGGCCTCCTCGCCCGCTGCGCGCCCGGCGAGCACGGTCAGCGCGCCCAGCTCGATGACCTCGAGGGTCGCGCCCGGCACCTCGGCGAGCGCCCGCCGCGCGCCCTCGAGGCGGTCGGCGACCTGCCGGATCGACAGGGGTCCGCCGACGAAGGCGATCCGTCGCCGACCGAGCGCGAGCAGGTGGGCGACGGCCAGGTGCCCGCCCTCGACGTCGTCGACCGAGACGGATGAGACCTCCGCGCCCGGCAGTTCCCCATCGACGAGCACGAGCGGGATGCCGGCATCCGCCAGCCGCTGCACGGGTGTGGCGTCGAGCTCGGCCGGGGTCAGGAGCACACCGTTGACCCGCTGCTCGCGGAAGAGATCGAGGTAGGCGCCCTCGCGCTCCGGGTTCTGATCGCTGTTGCCCAGCAGCACGGACATGCCCTCCGCGGCGGCCCGCTCTTCCGCGCCGCGGGCGACCTCGGCGAAGAAGGGGTTCGCGGAATCGAGCACGACGAGCCCGATCGACCGGCTGCGCCCGGCGCGCAGCTGTCGCGCCGCGTCGTTGCGGACGAACCCCAGTCGCACGATGGCATCCTGAACCCGGGCGACGGTCTCGGGCGCCACCTTCTCGGGCCGGTTCAGCACGTTGGAGACGGTGCCGACCGAAACGGATGCCGCGACCGCCACGTCTTTCACGCTCACTGCCACGGCGCCTCCACCCCTCTCGGATCCGCGCTTGACGAATCGTTTCACTCACACTATCGTTTGAAACGATTCACCACTGGAAGGACAGTCATGGCACGCGTCGCCTTCTCGCTGACGGTGCGCCCCGAGCTCATCGACGAGTACATCGCCCGGCACAGTCCCGTCTGGCCCGAGATGCTCGCTGAGATCGCGGCGTCCGGCCGCCGCAACTCCTCGATCTTCCTCGACCGATCCACGGCGACCCTGTTCGGATACTACGAGACCGACGACGACGCGGCCGCGCAGGCGTATCTGGCGTCCTCCGAGGTCGCCGCACGCTGGGAGGCCTCGCCCCGAGCGTCGCGCTGCACATCCCGTGGGACAAGGTCGACGACTACAGCGCGCTGCGCCGCCACGCCGAAGACCTCGGCGTCACCCTCGGCACGATCAACTCCAACACCTTCCAGGACGAGGACTACAAGTTCGGCGCCCTCACGCACCACGATGCGGCGATCCGCCAGAAGGCGATCGATCACCACCTCGAGTGCATCGACATCATGGATGCCACGGGCTCGGATGTTCTCGATCG
Organism: Microbacterium sp. CH-015; assembly: GCF_049707015.1. Classification (NCBI taxonomy): domain Bacteria; kingdom Bacillati; phylum Actinomycetota; class Actinomycetes; order Micrococcales; family Microbacteriaceae; genus Microbacterium; species Microbacterium sp. CH-015. The sequence continues at coordinate 85,721 of NZ_JBNAFJ010000003.1, forward strand.
TCTCGGCGGAGGCGACGTACCCCGGCCACGAGGCCCACGACTGGCTGCAGAACCGCTACGCGTCGGTGACCGCGACGTACTCCGCGCTCATCGCGCACGACGTCGCTGCCGGCCGGCTCACGACCTACGGCGACCCCCTCGAGCTCGCGGGACTCGTGGTGACGGGCTGGGAGGGTATCCAGATCCGCTGGCTCGCCGACGGCACGGATCCGGTCGCGGCGATGGGGGCACTCCTGAGCGCGGTGCTGCGGCCCGCGCCCGCGGCGTAGCACATTCACGGGCGCCGCGGGAATCAGCCGGAATCGGTTCACACATCCCGCATACTGGAGTAGTGCCGTTCGGCGCGAAGAATCCCGGGACGCTCCCGGGGAGGATCCGAGGTTCGATGCCGTACCGCAACAAGGCCACCGTCCAGGGCTGGGTGGACGACTACCTCGCCCAGCACCCTGAGCGCACCGGTTCCGTCACGGTCCTCGAGAAGGACTTCACCCCCGGTCCCGAATCCGGCATGGTCGTCGTCGCGCTGCGAAACGTCTCCACGATCACGTACATCCAGGCCGGTGTCGACGAGACGGGCCCGCACTGGCTCGTGACGTTCGAGCCCCGCACCGAGGGATTCGACATGGACGCCGCGGGCGTGGCGCAGCTGAGTGAAGACCTCCTCGTCGTCGCGGGACTCTGCGACTATCTGCAGGTGCGCACCGACGAGGCCATGGCCGCGAAGGCCTGATCCGCCGCTGTCGTGGCCGCCTGCTCAGAAGCCGGGCAGCGTCGCGACGGCGGTCGCGAGCGTTCCCAGGGCGACGAGCCCCGTTGCCGCCGCGGCGGTGTGCAGCGCCGCCTGCACGCGAGGCGACTTGGATTCGGTCATCGCGTGCCTGCGCGCACTGACGACGGCGTCCTTCGCCTCGCCGAGGTCGGCGTAACGGCCGACCGGCGTGGACCGGGCGTCGAATCCCACGAAGTGCCCGTCCGGCGTGCGCTCGGCGAATCCGACGTATTCTCCCGCACAGGATGCCACGTGGAAGCCCGATTCGACGTGGATCCACGTCACGCGGCCGCCCGTCGTGCGGGTCGGAGCGGGAATCGTCGCCGGCGCGTTCAGGATGGCGCTCATGCGACCGCCGCCAGTTCCCGCTTCGCCATGCGCGACGCGTCGAGGTCGATGACGATCCCCATCGCCGACGTCGCGTCCTGGGCGAGCTGGTTGACGTAGGCCGGGTCGAGCTTCACCGGCTCGGCGGAGTCGAAGTCGAAGCGCAGCGGGATCGCGCAGTGCACCCACAGCGTGGATCGGCCGGTGCGCGCCGACGAGAACGAGATGCTGAAGCCTTCGGAGCGGCGGAGCTTCGTCGTCGCCACCATCTTCAGATGGGCCAGCTCGACGTCCGGAACGGTGATCGGCTCGGCGCTGTTCCCGTAGTACAGGTTTCCCATGTCGACTCCTCATATGGTCGCCGTGATGATCACGGTCGGTTCGTCGAAAGGTTATTCCGTCGGTAAGTAGTTAGTCAAGCGAGACATGTTTCGAGTTATCCTTGTGGGGAGATATATTGTTCACGTGCGATCGGGGGTCACAACGCCATGGACGAAAACATGGTGACGAAGGACGACGTGCTCGACGCTCTCGAGCGCTTCCGCGCGGCCGACGCGGCGATGCACCTCCGCGTCCGGGAGACCTCTGCGCTCGGGGACAACGAGCTCCGCATGCTGCAGTATCTGCTGCTGCGTCGGCGCGAAGGGGCGGTCGTGCGCCCGAGCGAGCTCTCCCGCCACCTCGGCATCAGCTCAGCATCGACGACGGCGCTCCTCGACCGCCTCGAGAAGCAGGGGCGCGTCGAACGCGTCAGTCATCCCACCGACCGGCGCAGCATCCTCATCGCTCCGACCGCGCACGCCGAGACGGCGGTCGCCGATCTGGTCGACGCCTTCGCGGACCGTGTCGCCGCGATCGCGGGGGGCCTCGACGCCCACGGCCGCGACTGCATCCTCACCTTCCTCGACGAGGTCGCCGCCGCCGCCGACAACGTCGCGGCCGGCTGACGCGCTGCGCGCCGCTCCGCAGCCGCGTCACGCGTCGATCTGAAGCGCCTTCACCCCGACCAGATCGACGCTAGGCGTCGATCTGGTCTACCGCGTCGCGCATCGCGTCCAGGAAGCCGATCACGGTGGCGCGCTGATCCGGGTCCATGCCGCGGACGATCGCCATCATGCGCTCGTGCATCGCGGACAGGGTATGCCGGATCTCGTCGTCCGACTTCTCGCTCAAGGTGACCAGGACGCTGCGCCGGTCGGTCGGGTTGGGGCCGCGACTGACGTGCCCCGACCGCTCGAGCCGGTCGAGGAGGGCGGTCGTCGAGGCCGACGTGATGCCGAGGTACCGGCTGAGTGCGACGGGCGTGACGGACTCGCCGCGCAGGCGCGCTCGCGCGAGGAAGCGCAGCACGAGGAGCTCGTTCTCCCCCATGTCCATCGCCTGCTGGGTCCGGCGGCGCATCGCGACCTCCGCCGCCCGGTAGGACCGCATCGCCTCCATGACCGACGTGGAGCGCGCGTCGTCTTCGACGTACCAATACGACGCCGGCTGCTCGGGGGTGACACTCATCTCCCCCATTCTGTCCCGTGCGCGGCGCGCGGTGTGGCACCGGGGCGGTGGACGCGCGGGGGCGGCGAGGATACGCTCTCTTCAGTTAATGATTCCTAACCAAATCGAGGATGCCCGATGGCCGAGACGACGACGTCCGGATACGCCGCCCTGATCGACGACCTGCGCGCCCGCCGCGCCGAGGCCGCAGCGGGGGGCCCCGAGGCATCCCGCCGCCGGCACCTCGAGCGCGGCAAGATGCTCGCCCGCGACCGCGTCGATGCGCTCCTGGACCGCGGCTCGCCGTTCCTCGAGATCGCGCCTCTGGCGGCGTGCGATCTCGAGGACGCGTGGCCGGCGGCGGGCGTCGTCGCGGGCATCGGCCTCGTGCAGGGCCGGCACGTGATGGTCGTCGCCAACGACGCGACCGTGAAGGGCGGCACCTACCATCCGCTCACCGTGAAGAAGCACCTGCGCGCACAGGAGATCGCCGCCGAGAACCGCCTCCCCTGCGTGTACCTCGTCGACTCCGGCGGAGCGTTCCTGCCGCTGCAGGACGAAGTGTTCCCCGACCGCGACCACTTCGGCCGCATCTTCTACAACCAGGCGCGACTGTCCCGCGACGGCATCCCGCAGATCGCCGCGGTCATGGGCTCCTCCACCGCCGGCGGCGCGTACGTCCCGGCGATGAGCGACGAGACGGTCATCGTGCGGAACCAGGGCACGATCTTCCTCGGCGGGCCGCCCCTGGTGAAAGCGGCGACGGGCGAAGAGGTCACCGCCGAGGATCTCGGCGGCGGACTCACCCACGCCCGCATCTCCGGCGTCGTCGACCACCTCGCCGACGACGACGCCGACGCGCTGCGGATCGTCCGCGACATCGTCGCGACGCTCCCGGACACCCCGCAGCCGGTGCCGCCGCTGGAGCGACCGGTGCGCGCCGTGCCGCCCGCCGCCGACCCCGCGACCCTCGTCGACGTCGTGCCGGTCGAGCTGACGACGCCGTACGACGCCCGGGAGATCATCGCCCGCATCGCCGACGCCGCCGCCTTCCACGAGTTCAAGCGCGAGTACGGCGAGACCCTCGTGACGGGCTTCGCCCGCATCCACGGTCACCGCGTCGGCATCCTCGCCAATAACGGCGTCCTGTTCGCCGAGTCGGCGCTGAAAGGCGCGCACTTCATCGAGCTCTGCGATCAGCGCGGCATCCCCCTGGTGTTCCTGCAGAACATCACCGGATTCATGGTCGGGCGGGAGTACGAACAGGGCGGCATCGCCAAGCACGGCGCGAAGATGGTGAACGCCGTCGCGTGCGCCCGCGTGCCGAAGCTCACGGTCGTCGTGGGCGGTTCGTTCGGCGCCGGGAACTACTCCATGTGCGGTCGCGCCTACTCCCCGCGGTTCCTGTGGATCTGGCCGGGCGCGCGCGTGTCGGTCATGGGCGGACCGCAGGCCGCGTCGGTGCTGTCGACCGTGCGCGGCGACCAGCTGGACGCCGCCGGCACCCCCTGGACCGCCGACGAGCGCACCGCCTTCGAGCAGCCGATCCGCGAGCAGTACGAGCGGCAGGGCAGCCCCTACTACTCCACGTCGCGTCTGTGGGACGACGGGATCATCGAGCCCGCCGAGACGCGCGACGTGCTCGGCCTCGCGCTCGACGTCGTCGTGCGCGCCCCGATCGACCCGGCGCCGGCCTACGGCGTCTTCCGGATGTGACGGCGATGGTGCACCCCCTGTCCCGCGAACGGATCGACACGGTCCTCATCGCCAACCGCGGCGAGATCGCCGTCCGCATCATCCGGACGCTGCGCCGTCTCGGCATCCGATCGGTCGCCGTCTACAGCGACGCGGATGCCGGTGCCCGCCACGTTCGCGAGGCCGACGAGGCCGTCCGACTGGGACCGGCGGCCGCGGCCGAGAGCTACCTGTCGATCGAGCGCGTTCTGGCGGCCGCACGGCGCACCGGCGCGCAGGCGATCCATCCGGGCTTCGGATTCCTCGCCGAGAACGCCGCCTTCGCCCGCGCGTGCGCCGACGCCGGCATCGTGTTCATCGGCCCCGACGCCCGGGCCATCGAAGTGATGGGCGACAAGATCGCCGCTCGCGCGGCGGTGGAGGCCCGCGGCGTCGCGACCGTCCCGGGCCTCGCCCGGCCGGGCCTGTCGGACGGCGAGCTGAGCGCGGGCGCGGGCGCCGTCGGATTCCCGGTGCTGATCAAGCCCTCCGCCGGTGGCGGCGGCAAGGGCATGCACGTCGTGACCCACGCGGCGGAGCTGACCGAGGTGCTCGCTGCGGCGCGGCGGGAGGCCGCGGCATCCTTCGGCGACGACGCCCTGTTCCTGGAGCGCTACGTCGCGACGCCCCGCCACATCGAGGTGCAGATCATCGCCGACGCGCACGGCCACGTCGTGCACCTCGGCGAGCGCGAGTGCTCGCTGCAGCGCCGGCACCAGAAAGTCATCGAGGAGGCGCCCTCCCCGCTGCTGTCGGACCTCGCCGAGGGCGCGGCGATCCGCGAGCGCCTCGGGGCGGCGGCGTGCGAGACCGCGCGCAGCGTCGGCTACGTCGGCGCGGGGACCGTCGAGTTCATCGTGTCGGCCGACCGGCCGGAGGAGTTCTTCTTCATGGAGATGAACACGCGGCTGCAGGTCGAGCATCCCGTCACCGAGGAGATCACGGGTCTCGACCTCGTGGCGCTGCAGCTGCAGGTCGCCGCCGGTGACCCGCTGCCGTTCACGCAGGACGACGTGACACTCACCGGTCACAGCATCGAGGCGCGCGTGTACGCCGAAGATCCGCGGTCCGGTTTCCTGCCGACCGGGGGCCGCGTGCTGTGCGTCGTGCACCCGGAGACGGATGAGCGCGGCGGCGCGGGAGGCGGTGGCGCGGGAGTCGGCGGGCGCATCCGCGTCGATTCCGCGCTCGAAGACGGGCTCGAGGTCGGCGTGGACTACGACCCGATGCTCGCGAAGGTGATCTCGTGGGGTCCCGACCGCGCCACGGCGCTGCGGCGGCTGTCGGCCGCGCTCGCCGACACCGTCGTACTGGGGTTCGAGACCAACATCGAGTTCCTCCGACTGCTGCTGGCGCACCCCGATGTCGCCGCCGGCGCCCTCGATACGGGTCTCATCGCGCGCGCGTTCGACGAGCTGCGGTTCGCCGACGTGTCCGATCGCCTCTTCGCCGAGGCGGCGCTCGTGCAGGATGCCGCGGCGTCCGCCCCCGGCCTCGGCGACCCGTGGCGGCGGTGCGACGGGTGGCGGCTGGGGCCGCCCGCGCCGCGGCGCTACGCCCTGGAATCCGGCGACCGACGCGCCGAGGTGCGCGTGGGCGGAGCCGGCGACACCCTCCGGGTCGCCGTCGACGAGGGCGCGCCGGCGCCCGCCGCCATCACGACCCTCGGCGACGGGCGAGCGGTGGTCCGCATCGGCGACGTGTCGCGCGAGGTGGTCTCCGCCCAGGACGGCGCGGCGCTGTGGGTGGCCGGCGGCGGCGTCACGGTCTGCGTCCGCGAGCGCATCACGCGCTCGGAGCGGCAGGCGGACGCCGCAGCCTCGCCGCAGGCCGTCTCCCCGTTGCCGGGGACCGTCGTGCTGATCCCGGCATCCGACGGCGCGCACGTCGAGCCCGGCGACGCCCTCGTCGTCGTGGAGGCTATGAAGATGGAGCACGTGCTGCGCGCCGCCGTGGCCGGGACGGTGCGCATCGACGTCGCGGTGGGCGACCGGGTCGCCCGGGGCGCCGTCGTCGCGCGCGTGGAACCCGACTGACGCTGCGCCCGCCCGGACGCGACCCGCGGCCCCCGACCCGCGGCCCCCGACGGGCGGTCGCCCGGCGGTGAACGATTCCGAGGAGATGGCAGGATTCCGAGGACGCTGCCGGGGAGAAAGCTCCTCGGCATCCGTCATCTCCTCGGAATCCGACCCGGCGCAACCCCCTGTCCCGGCCGCGGACGGCGGCCTACCGTGGGCACATGACTGATCAGCGACCAGACGACACCGAACCCGACGCGCCGCTCGGCGGCGACGAGACCACGGAAGACCAGCTCGAAGCCGACAACCCGGCCGAGGAGGACACACTGGCGACCCTCGACCCCGACGCCCCGCCCGCCTGACCCCACGCCCGCGGGCGTAAGGTGCGAAACGGTCTGACCGACAACGACGCGACCGCAATGGGCTTCACGATGGCCCTGCAGTTCGGCCCGCCGCTCGTGCTCGCCGGCTTCACCGGCATCCTCCTCCAGGATCAGCGCTGAGCCGCCCGCCGCGGCTGGCGGACGCCGGTTACGCCTCGCGCGTGATCAGCACCTGCACGTGCAGGTCGCCCTTGTGCGGCCCGGCGTACACGCCGCGCAGCGGCGGGACGTCGTTGTAGTCGCGCCCGCGGCCGACGAGCACGTGCCGGTCGCCGATCTCGATGCCGTTGGTCGGGTCGAACCCCTGCCAGTCGCCGGCGAACCACTCCACCCACGCGTGCGACTCGCCCACCGTGGGCGCACCGACCTCGGCGTGGTCGTTGGGGTGCAGGTAGCCCGACACGTACCGGGCCGGGATGCCGACCTCACGCAGCGCGCCCAGGGTGATGTGCGTGATGTCCTGGCAGACGCCCTTGCGCTCGGTCCACGCCTCGGCGGCGGTCGAGTGCACGCCGGTGATGCCGTGGACGTACTCGACGGCCTCGCCGATCGCCACCGCGATGGTGTGGGCGGCGCGCGCGGGGGTGTCGTGCTGCGCTGCGATCGAGCGGGCGATCTCGGCGACCTCGGGGTGCGCCGCCGTCCGCGGCGAGGTGCCGAGCATCTCGACGGTGGCGATGGAGCGCGCGCTCGCGGCGGCCAGGCGATCCCACGTCAGGTCGGAGAACTCCAGCGGACGCCGCCGCACCTCCACGAGCGAGCGCGCCGTGATCTCCAGCGCCGCGTGGCCGGCGAGCACGTCGAAGGCCGCCACGCGGGTGCCGAAGTAGTCCACGTAGTAGTTGACGCTCGTCGACGGCTCGATGTCGAGCTGCGAGCTCAGCACGAACTGCGTGTCGGTGGAGCTCGGCAGCATCCGCGCTTCGTTGTACGACGCGCCGACGGCTCCCTGATAGGTGAAGCCCGTGGTGTGCTCGATCCGCAGTCGTCTCACGAGGTCTCTCCGATCCAGCTCGGCTCGGCGTGGGTCGGGAAGAAGCGGCCGCGGATCGCCTCGGACGCCTCACGCGTCACCTTCTGCACGCGCTCCATGTGCTCGGGCAGTTCACTGAGGATCTCGGTGATCGGCCGGTACTCCAGGTCGTTGCGGATGCGTCCCAGCGCCCGCAGCACGGTGTTCGAGTGCCCGACGCGGTCGGCGACGGGATCGATCGCGCTCATGCAGTTCTCGGCTTGCGCGATCGAGTGGATCACCGACCGGGGGAACAGGCGGTCCAGCAGCAGGAATTCCGCCGCGTTCGACGCGCTCGGCATGCCCCGGTAGGTCCGCAGGTACGCCTCGTAGGCGCCGCACGAGCGCAGGATGGTGGTCCACGAGGGGCCGGATGCCTCCGTCAGCGCCCGTGTCGCGAGCAGCCGCGCCGTCATGTCGGTGCGCTCGATGGAGCGACCGAGGGTGAGGAACTGCCACGTCTCGTCACGGCTCGTGGACAAGTCGGTGATGCCGACGGCGAGCGCGGAGCGCTCCCGCACCCACTGGAAGAACTCGTGCACCTTCTCGTTGTTCAGGCGCCGCGGCATGCGCGAGTTGGTGGTGTTGAGGGTCTCCCACAGCTCGGTCGAGACGATCTCGCGTGCCCGCCGCGCGTTCTCGCGGGCCGACTGCACGGCGTAGGCGATGCTCGACGGGTTGGCGCGGTCCACCGCGAGGCTCGTGAGCACGTCGGAGCGGGTGACCGCCCCGGCATCCGCCGGCGGGAACGTGCCCATGACGCCCATGAGCGAGCGGCACGCGGTGTCCTCGTCGATCCAGGGGTCCTCCAGCAGCAGCTGCAGGTGCACGTCGAGGATGCGGGCGGTGCCGTCGGCACGCTCGATGTAGCGCCCGATCCAGAACAAGGATTCCGCAATGCGGCTCAGCATGATCCGCCACCCCCCTCCCCGCGAGAGAACATCTGGGCGCCGAGGGAACGGTTATCACCCATACTCTCGGCGGCCCGTTGTTCTCTCGGCGACGGGGGCGACGGGGGCGACGAGGGCGACGGGGCCGACCAGCGCAACGAGGGCGCGGGGCCGGTGGCGGATGCCGCGGCATCCTGCGCCTGCTGCTGTTGCTCCTGCTGCTCGCGCGTGGTCAGCGGCCGGTCCTGCGGGGAGTGGGCCTGCTCGCCCTGCGGGTCGTAGATGATCGGGATCGCCTCGGTCACCGAGGCCTGGTCGGCGACGAGGCCGGCGAGCCCGCCCGAGGTCTGCACGGCGTAGTCGCGGCGGCGAGGCGCCTCGCCCCCGACGACCCACGTGTCCTTCGAGCCGCCGCCCTGGCTCGAGTTGACGACGAGCTGACCCTCCGGCAGCGCGACGCGCGTGAGGCCGCCGGGCAGCACCCACACCTCGTCGCCGTTGTTCACCGCGAAGGGGCGCAGGTCCGCGTGGCGCGGGCGCATCCCGTCCTCGACGAGCGTCGGGATCGTGGAGAGCATGACGACGGGCTGGGCGATCCAGCCGCGCGGGTCGCGGATGAGCTTCTTGCGGAGCTTCTCGAGCTCGGCGGGCGAGGCGTCGGGTCCGACGACCAGCCCCTTGCCGCCCGAGCCGTCGACGGGCTTGACGACGAGCTCGTGGAGGCGGTCGAGCACCTCTGCGAGCGCCTCGGGCTCCTCGAGCCGCCAGGTGTCGACGTTCTTCAGGATCGGCTCCTCCGACAGGTAGTACCGGATGAGGTCGGGCACGTACGTGTACAGCAGCTTGTCGTCGGCGACGCCGTTGCCGACGGCGTTGGCGATCGTGACGTTGCCCAGCCGCGCGGCGAGCATCAGGCCGGGGGCGCCGAGCATGGAGTCGGCGCGGAACTGCAGCGGGTCCAGGAAGTCGTCGTCGACCCTGCGGTAGATGACGTCGACGCGCTTGGGGCCGCGGGTGGTGCGCATGAACACCTTGCCGCCCATGCACTGCAGGTCGCGCCCCTCGACGAGCTCGACGCCCATGAGGCGCGCCAGCAGCGTGTGCTCGAAGTACGCGGAGTTGTAGACACCGGGCGTGAGCACCACGACGTTCGGGTCGTCGATGCCGGGCGGGGCCGACGCCCGCAGCGCCTGCAGCAGCTTGTTCGGGTAGTCCCCCACCGGGTGCACGCGCATCGAGACGAACAGTTCGGGCAGGGTCTGGGCCATGACCCGGCGGTTGGAGATCACGTAGCTGACCCCCGAGGGCACGCGCACGTTGTCCTCGAGCACGCGCATCTCGCCGTGCTCGTCGCGGATGAGGTCGATGCCGGCGACCTGGATCCGCACGCCGTTGGCGGAGTGGATGCCGGCCGCCTGCCGGTAGAAGTACTGGCTCGAGGCGATCAGCGCGGCCGGCAGCACGCCGTCGCGGACGCAGTGCTGGTGCCCGTAGGCGTCGTCGAGGAACGCCTCCAGCGCGCGCACCCGCTGCTGCACGCCCTTCTCGATGCGCGACCACTCGTCGTACTCGATGACGCGCGGCACCGCGTCGAGCGGGAAGGGACGCTCCTCGCCCGCGAAGTCGAACGTGACGCCCTGCGCGAGGTACGAGCTGGCGAGCGACTCGGTGCGTCCCCGCAGCTCTTCCTGCGTCATCTTCGCGAGGGCCTGATACAGCTCGCGGTACGCCGGACGGGACTGGGCGGTCGACCCGGACGACGCCGGCGCGGCGAACATCTCGTCGAATGCCGGCACCCCCGACGCGGTCTTGCGCGGCGTCGCCGTCGAGCCGTATCCGTCGAAGAGGTCACCCATGTCACGAGCCTAGCCCGGGCCGTGTTTCGTGAATATGACGGATGCCGCGCCCCGCCCGCTCTGCCCCCCACCGCGCCACCCCACGCCTCTGTGCCGAGCCTTTGCGCCGAGTGCGCCCATTATCCGCGAGTGCGCCCACTGTGGACGGGCTGCACCGGGCACACTCGGCGAGAAGGGGCCCGCTCGGCGGCAGAGGCTCGGCGCCAGGCGAGCGGCGCCAAGGGCGCGGCGCCGAAGGCGGCTCGGCTCAGCCGGCGAGCACGAGGCGCAGCTGCTCGACGGCCCAGTCGAGCTCGGTCGCGCGGATCACGAGCGGCGGCGCGATGCGGATCGTCTGACCGTGCGTGTCCTTCACCAGCACGCCGCGGGCGAGGAGTTTCTCGGCGACCTCGCGCCCCGTGCCGATCGCCGGGTCGATGTCGACGCCGGCCCACAGGCCCGCGATCCGCACCGTCGTGACCCCGTGGCCGACGAGTTCGCCGAGCTTCGCGCCGAGGTGATCGCCGAGCGCCTGCGCGCGGGTCTGGAACTCCCCCGACGACAGCATCTCGACGACGCGCAGGCCCACGGCATCCGCCAGCGGATTTCCGCCGAAGGTCGAGCCGTGCTCGCCGGGGCGGATGACCCCGAGCACGTCGCGGTCCGCGACGACCGCCGAGAGGGGCAGGATGCCGCCGCCCAGCGCCTTGCCGAGCAGGTACACGTCGGGGACGACCCCTTCGCGATCGCACGCGAAGGTCGTGCCGACGCGCGCGAGGCCCGACTGGATCTCGTCGGCGATGAAGAGCACGCGGTGGCGGTCGCAGATCTCCCGGATCGCCCGCAGGTATCCCTCCGGCGGGATCACGACACCCGCCTCGCCCTGGATCGGCTCGATGAGCACGGCCGCGGTGTTCTCGTCGATCGCAGCCTCGATCGCGGCGGCATCCCCGTACGGCACCGAGACGAAACCGGGGGTGAACGGACCGAAGCCGTCGCGGGCCTGCGGGTCGTCGCTGAAGCCGACGATCGTCGTCGTGCGGCCGTGGAAGTTGCCGTCGGCGACGACGATCTTCGCCGCGCCGGTGGCGACGCCCTTCACGCGGTACGCCCACGCGCGCGCGACCTTGATGCCCGTCTCGACGGCCTCGGCGCCGGTGTTCATCGGCAGCACGAGATCCTTGCCGCACAGCTCCGCCAGCGCCGCCGCGAACGATCCGAGCCGGTCGTTGTGGAACGCGCGGCTCGTGAGGGTCAGCCGGCCCAGCTGCTCGGTCGCCGCGGCGACGAGGGCGGGATGCCGGTGCCCGAAGTTCAGCGCCGAGTACGCCGACAGCAGGTCGAGGTAGCGCTTGCCCTCGATGTCGGTCACCCACGCGCCCTCGCCGCGGGCGATCACGACCGGCAGCGGGTGGTAGTTGTGGGCGACGTGAGCGTCTTCGGCCGCGATGATCTCGGTCGTGACGTCGTCGGTGGCGGTGGTGGTCATCGCGTTCCTCGCAGTTCGAGCGTGCAGCACTTGATCCCGCCGCCGCCGAGCAGCAGCTCGGACAGGTCGACGAGCACGGGGTGGTAGCCGCGTTCGCGCAGCTGGGTTTCAAAGCCCGTCGCGCGCGGCGAGATGAAGACGTTGTAGCCGTCGGATGCCGAGTTCAGCCCGAACACGGCACCGTCAGCATCCGACACCCGGATCGCGTCGGGGTAGCGCTCCTCGAGGATGCGGCGCGAGGCCTCGTCGAACGCGGAGGGGAGGTAGGCGATGTTCGCCCGGTCGACGCCGCCGGGGCCCGCGACCGGGTCGAGCACCGAGATCGCGGTGTCGAGGTGGTAGAAGCGCGGGTCGACCAGCCGCAGCGAGACGACCTCGCGGCCGAACACGTCCGCCACCTCTCGATGGCTGTCGCCGACCGAGCGGAATCCGGTGCCGGCGAGGATGGTGTCTCCGACGAGCAGGAAGTCGCCCTCCCCCTCCTGCACCTCGACCGGTTCGATGACCTCGAAGCCGTGGGCGGCGAACCAGTCCATGAAGGGCCGCTCCTCGCCGCGCCGCTCGTCGACGCGGAACCGCACCCCGAGGGCGCGCCCGTCGATGACGAATCCGCCGTTGGCGGTGTAGACCATGTCGGGCAGACCCGGCACCGGGTCGATGAGCTCGACCTCGTGGCCGAGCGCGACGTAGGTGTCGTAGAGGGTCTGCCACTGCGCGAGCGCCTTCGCCGTGTCGGTGGGCTTGGCCGGCTCCATCCACGGGTTGATCCGGTAGCTGACGGTGAAGTGCTCGGGCCGGCACATCAGGTAGCGGCGGTGCTGCTGAATGCGCGCGGGGGCATCGGGTCGCGTCTCGCTGCGCTCACTCAGCGACGGGGGTGTGGACATCTTCTCGCTCCTGGCTTCTCGCTCTATCCGGTGATTCCCGGGCGGGGCGGCGGACGCTGTCCAGAGGCCCGGTGGAGCTGAGAGAGCCGACGGTCCGGGCACGCCGGCATCCATTGTGCCAGACCGCCCCGCGGGCGCACCGGTTGCCCGTGTCGGTGTTGTGAGTAGATTTCTTCTCATGGGGAGACGTACGGGGGACGAGACACGGGCGCTGCTGCTGCGCGTCGGGATGCAGATGCTGCTCGAACGCGGCGTGTCGGCGGGAGTGCAGCACATCCGGCTGCAGGAGGTGCTGCGCCGCGCCGGGCTCACGACGGGGGCGGCGTATCGGCTGTGGGCGGACCAGAACGACTACCAGCGCGACCTGGCGGTCGCGATGGTGCGGCTGCGTCTGAGCAGCCCCGCGGACTACGCCCGCGTCGCCGTGGACAAGCTGATCGCCGATGGCGCGCGGGGAGACGACATCATCCGCGCCGCCGCCGAGGCGCACGTGCGCACCTCGGCCGTCGACGTGACCGACCCCACCGACGCGGTCGATGCGCAGCAGTTCCTCATCGCGCTGGCGCTGCGGACGACCGCCGACACATGGCCCGAGCTGAAGGAGGCGAGCCGGCAGCGCCATCACGAGTCGATCGCCGCGTTCGCGGAGTTCTACGCCTACCTGATGGAGGCGTACGGGCTGCGGATGAAGACCCCGCTGACGGTGACGGACTTCACCGAGGCGATGGCGGCGATGGGCGAGGGTTTCGCGGTGCGCGCGATGGAGGGGCTCGAGCACCCCGTTTACCACGCGGCCGAAGACGACGATGTGCCCACCGGCGAGTGGACGCTGTTCGCGCTCGGGGTGCGCGCGCTCGTGAACGAGTTCATGACGCCGATCGACGCGGCCGCCCGGATGCCGTTCGCGGACGCGCCCGTGACACCGGAGACGCCGATCGCTCCGGCCCCCTGACGGGGGCGGGAGCTCTGGGGTCGGATGATTCCCCCGGCCCCAGAGCGACACTCCCCCCGGTGTGTCTTGACGGTTTCGACCTTCGGCTCTGCCGTGCTGGAACCGGTCTCCGTCGGCGCTCCCCAGATGCGCCACTCATATGGTGACCTTCGCGCTACCTCAAGGCCAGAAAGATAACTTGTTTCTCTCTGGGCGGTGTTTCTGGACGGGGTCCAGCCACCGGCCGCCTCAGATGACCTGCTCGCTCCAGCGATCGGGGTTGCCGAAACGGTGCGCGGTGATCGTGATCGACTGCTCGTGCAGGAACGGCAGCAGTTCGATGCGCCCGGCCGTCGTCACCTGTCCGTCGTAGACGGCGATGTCGGGGTCGCCGCCGGTCGCCTCGGCGAGCGCACGATGCAGTGCCGTGACGGATGCCGCGGTCTCGCCGTCGCGGGAGGGCGCCGGCCCCACGAGACGCACGCGCGGCGCGGTGCCCGAGTCGCGGGTGACACGGAGCCGGTCGATCCACTCGTCGTCGGTCTCGACGTGGACGGCCACGTCCAGGCCGCTGAGCGCCCGGCGGACCTCGGCGGGGAGCCCGACGGGCGCACTGACGGTGAAAGCGCCGCCCACACGCACGGCGGCGATGACGACGCGCAGGAGCGCCGGCCACGCGGCATCCTGCGTCGCACGGATCGCGACCTCGACGGGCCGGTAGCGGAACAGATTCCGCTCGACGGTCAGCTGCGACACGTCCTTGACCTGCCCGAACTCGCGGCTCCAGGCGACGGCGTCCGACAGCGCGGCGCGGCGCAGCCACTCGAAACCCTCGTAGTCCAGGGACGACTGGGCGGCCTCGATGAGGTCGGTGATGCGCGCGTCGAGACCGCGCAGATGCAGGGTCGACGACGGCGGGCCGCCCGATGCCGGTCGCCACGACCCCAGCCCGACGAGGTAGTTGGGGCCACCGGCCTTCGTGCCCGCCCCCACCGACGAGCGCTTCCAGCCGCCGAACGGCTGGCGCTGCACGATCGCGCCGGTGATGCCGCGGTTGACGTACAGGTTGCCGGCCTGCACCTGGTCGAGCCACAGCTCGAGGTCGGCCGGGCTCTGCGTGTACAGCCCCGCGGTGAGCCCGTACGCGACGGCGTTCTGCAGCTCGATCGCCTCGGCGAGCGAGTTCGCGTGCATGACCCCGAGCATCGGCCCGAAGAACTCCTCCAGGTGGGTGCGCGACCCCGGACGGACGCCGACGCGGATGCCGGGCCGCCACAGCCGACCGGCGTACTCCGGCGGCGCATCGTTGACCTCCCGCGGCGCGACGAGCCACTGCTCGCCCTCTTCGAGCGTCGTCAGCGCCCACTGCAGCTTGCCGCGGGGCACCTCCACGACGGGCCCGACCTCGCTCAGCGGGTCGGAGGGCGGCCCGACCCGCAGCGACTCGGCGGCGTCGACCAGCTGGCGGGCGAAGCGCTCGGAGCGGGCGACCGACCCGACGAGGATCGCGAGCGAAGCCGCCGAGCACTTCTGGCCGGCGTGGCCGAACGCGCTCTTGATGAGATCGGATGCCGCGAGGTCGAGATCTGCCGACGGCATGACGATCATGGCGTTCTTGCCGCTCGTCTCCGCCAACAGCGGCAGGTCGGGGCGCCACGAGCGGAACAGCTGCGCGGTCTCCCACGAGCCGGTGAGGATGACCCGGTCGACCTCGGGGTGCGACACCAGGCGCTGCCCGAGCGTCCCCTCGTCGACGTCGACGAGGGCGAGCACGTCGCGGGGGACGCCCGTCGCATCCAGCGCCTCCCAGACCGCCTCCGCGACGACGGCCGCGCAGCGGCGCGCCTGCGGCGCGGGCTTGAAGACGACGCCCGATCCGGCGGCGAGCGCGGCGAGCACGCCGCCGGCGGGGATCGCGACGGGGAAGTTCCAGGGCGGGGTGACCACGGTCAGCCGCGCGGGCACGAACACCGCGCCGCTGACGCGGTCGAGCTCGCGCGCGGTGGCGGCGTAGTAGTTCGCGAAGTCGACGGCCTCGCTGACCTCGACGTCCGCTTCGGCGAACACCTTGCCGGTCTCGCTCGCCGCGACCTCGATGAGCTCGCCGCGCCGGGCCTCCAGCGCGCGGGCGACCGCTTTCAGCACGTCAGAGCGCTCCGCCGCGGGTCGGGCGCCCCACGACTGGCCCGCGGTGCGGACCCGCGCGACGGTCTCCTCCAGGACGGCCGGGTCGTCGATGCGGGCGGCGCTGATCGCGGCATCCCCCGCCGTCGAGGTCTCGACACGCGCGACGACCTCCGCCGCCCACTCCCGGTTGGCCGGCAGGGCCGGGTCGGAGTCGGGGGCGTTCGCGAACCCGGGGGCGCCGAGCGTGCGCGGGTCGCCACCGGGGAGCTCGCGGGGGGCGAAGACGGCGGTCTCGACGACCTCGGCGCCGCCGAACACCGCGACGCCTCCCTCCTCGTCGTCGCCGCTGCCGCGGGCGAGGTCCAGGACGACCTGGGTCAGTGCGGTGTCGGCGGGGCGGCGGGTGCGGGTGCGGGTGTCGTCGCCGGTGTCCGCGGCGCCGTCAGCGTCAGCCCCGGCAGCGCTCCCCGCCGCGGACGCGGCGGGGAGCCGGTCCTGCGTGCGGTTGGGGCCGACGGGCAGCGCCGGGTCGGCGGCGCGCTCGAGCGAGGCGAGGAACCGGTCGCGCTCGCGCGCGAACAGGCCAGGGTCGGAGTGCAGATCGAAGGCGGCGGAGAGGAAGTTCTCGCTCGAGGCGTTCTCCTCCAGCCGCCGCACGAGGTAGCTGATCGCGACGTCGAACTCGTCGGGACGCACCACCGGCACGTAGAGCAGGACGTGCCCCACCTCGCGGGAGACGGCCTGCACCTGCCCCTGGGCCATGCCGAGCAGCATCTCGAACTCGATCGCGTCGCGGACGCCCCGGTCACCGGCGAGCAGCCAGGCGTAGGCGATGTCGAACAGGTTGTGGCCGGCGACGCCGATCCGCACCGCCGCGGTGTGCTCCGGCTGCAGCGCGATGTCGAGGCAGCGCAGGTAGCTGGCGTCGGAGTCGAGCTTCGACGCGTGCGTCGCCAGCGGCCAGTCGTGCATGACGGCATCCACCCGCTCCATCGCGAGGTTCGCGCCCTTCACGAGGCGCACCTTGATGCGTGCGCCGCCGGTGGCGACGCGCTGCTGCGCCCACGCCGTCAGCTGCTGCAGCGCCGGCAGCGCATCGGGCAGGTACGCCTGCAGCACGATGCCGGCTTCGAGCCGCTGCAGCCGCGGGTCTTCGAGGATGCGCGTGAACACCGCGATCGTCAGGTCGAGGTCGCGGTACTCCTCCATGTCGAGGTTGATGAAGGTGCCCGTGGCGGATGCCGTCAGGTACAGCGGCAGCAGCCGCTCGACGACCGTGTCGACGACCTCGTCGAACGCCCACATGGAGATGTGGCTGACGATGGCCGACACCTTGACCGAGACGTAGTCGACGTCGTCGCGACGGATGAGGTCGTGGATGCCCTCGAGCCGGCGCAGCGCCTCCCGTTCGCCGAGGACCGCCTCGCCGAGGAGGTTCAGGTTCAACCGTGCGCCGTTCAGGCCCCGGCCCTGAGGCTGTCGCAGGGCGGCGAGGGCGGGGCCGAGCTTGTCGGGACGGGCGTCGACGATGAGGTGGCCCACCATCTCGCGCAGCACCCGTCGGGCGATCGGCACGACCGGGCTCGGCAGGGCGGGGGCGACGGCGCCGCCGGCGCGCACCGCGGCGCGCAGGTACCAGGGCAGGAACTCCGGCACGAGCGGGGCGACGCGGCGCAGGTTGGATGCCGCGGCCACGAGCGACTCCGGACGCATCACGCCGTCGACGAAGCCGATCGTGAACGGCAGCCCGTTGGGGTCTTTCAGCACTCCCGCCAGCTTCTGCGCGGCAGGGTCCACGTCGGCGGCCGCGGACTCGTCGACCCAGCGGCGAGCGAGCTCGATGGCCTCGGCCGCGCGTGCAGTTGCGTCAGTCACATCACCAGAGTGCACCGTCTCCATCCGTACAGGGTGCGGCACGGGTACGATTCGACAAAAGCGATGATCCGTGACGGATACCGTTCGGTTTCACCGATGGTTCGCGAGAGAGGACGTGACCCGTGTTCGAGCTGCGCCGGCTGCGCCTGCTGCACGAGCTGGCCCAGCGGGGCACCCTCGCCGCCGTCGCGGAGGCGCTCTCGTACAGCCCGTCCACGATCTCGCAGCAACTCGCGCAACTCGAGCGGGATGCCGGGGTGCCGCTGCTCGTGCCGGAGGGTCGGCGGGTGCGGCTCACCGAGCACGGCGCGGCGCTCGCCGCCCACGCCGCGCGGGCGCTGGAGGCCGACGAGCAGATCCGCGCCGAGCTCGAGGCCCTGCAGCCGGGCATCGCCCCCGTGCGGGTCGCCGTGCTGCAGACAGCGGCGCGCACCGTCATGCCGGCGGCGCTGACGCTGCTCGCCGAGCGCGCGCCGCGACTGCGGGTGGAACTGGCCGAGGTCCCGCCGGAGGAGGGACTGTTCGAGCTGGCCGCCCGGGGCTTCGACCTCGCGATCGCGGAGCAGTACCCGGGCCTCACCCGCGAGCATCGCAGCGGACTCGAGCGCCGGACGCTCGGCACCGACCCGATCCGCATCGCGACCGCCGGCGGCGCGGCGGCCGGGGCGGACGCCGACCGCGCCGGGGCGGGCGCCCGCGGTGGGCGGGTGGAGCTGTCGATGCTCGCGGACCGTGCGTGGGTCATGGAGCCGCGCGGCACCGCGGCGCGCGAATGGGCGGTGCAGCAGTGCCGCGCCGCCGGGTTCGAGCCCGATGTGCGGTTCGAGCTCGCCGACCTCGCCGCGCACGTGCAGCTCATCGCCGCCGGACACGCCGTCGGCCTGCTGCCCGACCTGCTGTGGGCGGGCCGGCGCCCGCAGGCGGACGGGATCGCGCTGACCGATCTGCCGGGTTCACCCGTGCGCGAGATCTTCACGGCGGAGCGCCGCGGGGCCACGCCGCGCCCCGGCATCCGCCTCGTCCGCGAGGCCATCGCCGAGGCCTTCGCCCGCCCCGCTACCCTGAACGCGTGAGCACGCCACCGCCGAACGGACCCGCGACGGGCGCCCCGCGCTCCCGATTCGCGCGCCTGCAGGCGGCGACCGACCGGGTGCCGACGAAGTGGTTCGCCGCGATCGGCACAGGCCTGTTCCTGGCCGTCACGGCCGCCTTCGGCGGGCTCGCGCCCGTCGCGGCGGAGGAGAAGCCGCTCGAACAGCTCGCCGTCGGCGAGACCCACACCGGCGCGCAGCTGGCGATGACGGTCGAGCGCGCCGTCCTCATCGATCGTCTCAGCGGGTCGGGGGCGTTCCCCGACGCCGACAAGGGCGAGCGCCTGCTCGTGCTCCTCGTGCGGATGGAGAACCGCTGGAGCGAGCCGGCGATCGCGTCGGCCTTCGCGGGGCTGCTCGATGCGACCTACCGGCGCAACGTGGTGCTCGCCGGCGACGGCGCGGTCGCCGACGGCATCGTCCGGGAGGACGACCAGACCCTCGACCCGGTGCTGCAGCCCGGGGTGCCCGCGCTCATCGCCTTCAGCTGGGTCATCCCCGGCACCGCGTACCGCGACGGCGAGGAGCTCACCGTCGTGCTGAAGGATGCCGCACTGGAGCACGGCCAGATGCTCTTCTCGGGCGACTACTGGGGCACGCCGGAACCGGCCGCGCACGTCAGCGTGGAGATCGAGGACGTCGGAGCGGGGGCGGCAGGATGAGCCGGTGGCTGTCGGCGGCCGTCGCGGCCGTGCTGCTGATCGGCGCGTGGTTCGTCGCCCGCGGCACGCCGGACGGCGAGGAGCGATTGAGCGACCCCTTCCCCGTCGCCGCGACCGTCGGCACTCCCGCGGAGGGGCGCAACCTCGGGGTCACGGTGCACAGCCTCACGCTCGCCGACCGCGTCACCACCGGCGGCTGGTTCGCGGAGGGCACCTGGCTCGTGGTCGACCTCGACGCCTGGGCGGTGCGCACCGAATCACCCGCCGCGCTCACCGACGTCTGGATCGAGGTGGGCGAGGTGACCTACACGGCGAGCGAGCGCCCAGGTTTCTACGACCACGACGCGAGCCTGCGGCGGGCGGGGCTGTTCCTGGCCGGCGCGCGCACCGGGACGGTCGCGTTCGAGCTGCCCGCCACGATCACCGAGGAGCGCGGCATCCTGCATCTGGCGATGTCGGACGGCACCGCCGACTCGGTCATCGACCTGCCCGTCGACTTCGGCGCGCTCGCGTACGAGGCCGAGATCGAGCTGCCGAGCCTCGCCTGGGCAGACCCGGCGGACGGGGCGGCACCGTGAGCGTGCCGGGCGCCGGGTGGTGGCGCCGCAACGCCGTCGCGCTCGTCGCTCTTGCGGTCCTCGTGCCCGCCAGTTGGCTCGCGCTCGACACGATCGAGTTCGGCACGACGCGCAACCCGCAGCAGGCGGTGGATGCCGGCACGAGCACGACCGTCGACGGCGCCCGCTTCGGCCCGGCCCGCCTGCAGCCGCTCGACGACGACGGTCTCGACGTGCCGGCCGGGGCGCAGCCCGTGCTCGTGACGGTGCCGGTGGCGCACCCCGTGGAGACGACGAGCTGCCAGGGCGCGACGATCACGGAGGTTGCGACGGGGCGCACCTGGCGGGTCGCGAGTCTCGTGCTGGGGTGGACGCCCGGCGCCGGTCAGCAGGAGACGTGCCGCTCAGAGACGGGCGCTGCCGTCGACTTCGCGGCGCCGTTCCTCCTGAACGCCGACGCGAGCGGTCCCTTCGTCGTCACCATGAGCGTCATGCGCGACGGGACCGTCGTCGACCTGCGGTTCGACGTCGACCTGACCGGCGGATGACGCGGGGCGCAGCGACGCGAGCGCACCGTCGTAGGTCGCCGCGATGATCGCGACGCGCACCGGCTCGGTCAGCACGGCCGCGGCGGCGACGAGGCCGACCGACATCGGCAGCCAGAACGAGGCCACGTCGTGCGGGCCGATGGCCCGGCCCGCGCCCACCAGCATCCACTGCTCGGCGAACTCGACGATGGCGAACAGCAGGATGTACGACGCGATGAGCACCGCCCCCGCGCGCCACATCAGCACCAGCGCGGCACCGATCGAGCGGAACGGCGCGGTGAGGGACTGCCAGAAGTCGCCGAGCCGGCGACGGATGCGCGTGGGCACCGACGCGTAGCGCGTGCGCGCGGCGGTGACCACGGCGCCCGAGAGCCGCGGTGCCTCGGCCTTGACCGCCTGGCCGTACACGACGCCGGCGATGGTGAGCCAGGCCACCGGCAGCAGGATGATGCCGCCCGCCTCGCCGAGGAACCACTCGACGCCGTCCCACAGGACCCCGAACGGCGTCAGCCATCCGGTGAGGCCCGTGCGCAAATCACCGAGCCACACCATGGCCTGCCGGCTCTCCACCCAGTCGGTCACCAGCGCCAGGAGATCCGTGACGACGTACGCCGCGAGATAGACCCACAGCACCTCGAGGTACACCGCGACGATGCCGAGCACGGTCCGCGTCGCCCCGCGCGGCAGGCGCGTGCGGTAGCGCTGGAACGCCCACCGCGCCGCGAAGGCGATCACGACGATGCCGATCGTCGTCGCGTTCAGGCCGAGGTCGGTGATCCGACCCGCGGAGTCGTAATCCTCGAGCTTCGTCGCGGCCTCGATCCCCCACCAGAAGCTCCACTGGGTCGCGTCGTTGATGTACGCGGTGACGTCGTCGGCGATGAATCCCCACGCCGCATAGAACGCCACGAAGGGCAGGATGCCGCCGAGGACGCCGTCCAGGAAAGCCGCACGCCGCTCGCGGGCGGTGTCCGGAAGCGGCGCGATCGCTCCGAGCGCAGGCATCCCCTCCCGGACGACGAGGAGCATGGCGACGTAGGCGACCAGCAGGGCGAGCGCGGCGATCGGCAGCAGCAGGATGCCGCCGACCGCGCTCCCCGCCCCGACGAACGCGGCGAGTTTCAGCGCGAGGAAGTGCACGAGCGTCCCGCCGAGGATCCATGCCAGCAGGGCCGGCCAGTGCGCGCCGAGCAGCCGGGCGGCGCGGGCGAGGACGGTCAGCACGAGGCCAAGGGTAGCGGCACCCGCTGCCGCCGCCTCACTCCCAGATGCTCGGCGCCGGCGCCTTCGTCGACGGCAGGGCAGCGCCCGCGGCCCAGTCCACGATCCACTGCGGCAGGGGAGGCAGGTTGTCGGGGCGGTGCAGCGCCTCGAAGAGCTCCGCGGTGTTGACGACGCCGCCGGTGCGGCGGAGGAACCGGGCGCGCACGATCATCTCGGCGTAGATCTCCCCGTCGACCACGGCGCGGTGGATCTGGTAGACCGCCTTGTCATCGTGCCCGTACAGCCGGGACTCGACGGTGAACCGCTGCCACAGCTGCAGCGACTTCCGGAAGGTCACGGTCTCGCTGGCCACAACCGCGTACCAGCCCTCCGCGTTCATGGCATCCCAGATGCCGGTGCGGATCAGCAGGTCGAACCGGCCCAGGTCGAACAGCGACGCGTACCGGCCGTTGTTCATGTGCCCCAGCAGGTCGAGGTCGGTGGGGAGCGTGCGCAGCCGCACCCGCCCGACGCTGTCCGGAGGGATGGGTCCGCGCCGCCGCAGCAGCACCTTCGCACGCCAGATCGTCAGCAGGGTCCGCCACCACACATTCACGAACGGCGATGCTACCCGGCATCCGTCGTCGACGCCGTTTCGGCCGATTTCGCGTTTGCAGAGCCCGGACGTAGAGTCTGGCCATGGAAGCCACCATCGAACCCACAGCACAGACCGACATCGTCGTCCGTCCGGTGCGCGACGTGGATGCCGAGGCCCTCGGGCGGGTGCACGCGACGTGCTGGCACGAGACGTACGACCACCTGATCAGCACGGCGGCGCTCGAGAACGTCTCCCCCAAGCGTCTGGCGGAGCTGTGGACGCACTGGGCCGTGCAGGGACCCGACTTCCGCATGTTCGCGGCACTGTCCGGCGGCGAGATCGTCGGGTTCGTCGGCTCGGGCCCTGCCCGCGATCGCGACGCCCCGCGGGCGCGCGAGCTGTACTTCATCTACCTGCTCGACGCCTTCCACGGCACCGGGACCGGCCAGCGCCTGTTCGATGCCGCGGTCGACGCCGGCGAGGAGCTCTACCTCTGGGTGGCCGAGGACAACCCCCGCGCGCACCGCTTCTACACGCGCAACGGCTTCACGCTGGACGGCGCGAGCCACACCGAGCCGTTCCTCGGCGAGACCCTCACCGAAGTCCGCTTCGTTCGCTGATCGAGCGGGTCAGCGCGCGTTGATCCGGGGCGGGTCAGCGCGGGGTGATCGGGTGGGTCAGCGCCCGTGATCGGGCGGGTCAGCGGCCGTGATCGGGCGGGTCAGCGTCCGCTGACGGTGCCGAACAGCCGAGCCACCGGCGCGAGCACGAGGGGGCGCGCCGCGACCCACGCGGCGGCGATGGCCACGAGCGACAGCACGAACATCCAGAACCCGGTCCAGTTGTCGGCGTAGGCGGTCGGATCCACCGACCCCTGCGCGGCGTACATGTGGTTGAGGTTGCGCAGCGCCCCCGTCGCCAGGACGAGCGCGACGTGGATGACGATGAACACGACGAAGTACAGCATCACCGGGAAGTGGATCTTCCGCGCCCACTCGATCGGGTACGCCGCGCTGAGCTTCGCGTTACCCTTGGGCCACATGCCGCTCATCCGGTATCCGGAGATCGCCGCGAGCGGCGCGGCGAGGAACACCGTCGAGAAGTACGCGACCTGCTGCAGCGAGTTGTAGTTGACCCATCCGTTCTCGGTGGGCCAGTCGAGCGACACATATTGCAGCGCCGCCGAGAGGGCGTTGGGGAAGACCTCCCAGCTCGTCGGCACGATCCGCATCCACTGCCCCGTGACGAACAGCAGCACAACGAAGACCACGCCGTTGACGAGCCAGAAGATGTCCAGCGCCTGGTGGAACCAGATCGTGAGACTCGTCTTGCCCTTGGGGTTGTTCTTCGGCGCCCAGAACACGGCGGGGCGCTTCTCGCGGCGGATCGTGAGACCCGAGCGGATGATCAGCACCATCAGGAAGGCGTTGAAGAAGTGCTGCCACCCGAGCCACGCCGGGATGCCGACGGGAGCCGCGTCGGGCAGGTGGTACTCCCCGGGGTAGGTCGCGAGGAAGTCCTGCATGGCGTCGAGGCTCAGGAGGAACCGCACGAACAGTACCGCCATCGCCGCCGCGAACAGCAGTCCGAGGCCGCCGACGACGACCGCTCCAGCCCACTGCGCCTTGGTGAAGGGACCGATCCGGGCCGGCTCGGGGCGCGGCGCCGGTCGGTGGGTCGCGGCCCGTCCCGGCCAGACGCTGCGCGTGAACGGCAGCGGCGCGCGCGGCCCCGCCGGCTCTGCGACGGCGGGGGTCGCGGCGGCGGGTGCGGCGGGCGCGGCGGGTGCCGCGGGCGCGGCGGGCGCGGCGGGTGTGGTTTCGGCGGCGGGTGCGGGCGTCCCGGCATCCGGCACCCGTGCCACGTTCTGCTGCGACTCCGATGCCCCGCCCGCAGACGTGGCCACATCTGCCACCGCGGCGGTGGCGAGCCCCTCGGGCGGCCACGGCTCGCCCCCGGGCACGCGGGGCAGACCGCGCCGCAGCGCCGTCGCCGACTCAAGTGGCGCGACACGCGGGAACGCGGGCTCCATTCCCGCGGAATGCGCCACCTGAACAGGGGCGGATGCCGCGGCATCCGATTCAGGTGGCGTGATCTGCGGGTTCGCGGGCGCCGAAGCCACCGATTGCGCCACCTCAACGGTGGCGGACGCCGAGGGCACCGCGCCCGCCGGCGCAACGCCCTCGGGCGGCCACGGCTCGCCGCCGGGCACGCGGGGCAGGCCGCGCCGCAGCGCCGTCCTCGATTCAGGTGGCGCGACACGCGGGAACGCGGGCTCCATTCCCACGGAATGCGCCACCTGAACAGGGGCGGATGCCGCGGCATCGGATTCGGGTGGCGTGATCTGCGGGTTCGCGGGCGCCGAAGCCACCGATTGCGCCACCTCAATGGGGATGGATGCTGCCGGCGCCGCGCCTGCGGGAGATGCCGCGCCCGCCGGCGCAACGCCCGCGGGAACCGCGCCCGCCGGCGCAACGCCCGCGGGCGGCCACGGCTCGCCGCCGGGCACGCGCGGCAGACCGCGCCGCAGCGCGGACCCCGACCCCGACCCCGACGACGCCATTACGCCTTCTTCGCCTCGAGCGCGGCGATCAGCTGCGGGACGACCTGGAACACGTCGCCCACGATGCCGTAGTCGGCGATCCCGAAGATCGGCGCATCGCCGTCCTTATTGATCGCGACGATCGTCTTCGCCGTCTGCATGCCGGCCTTGTGCTGGATCGCCCCCGAGATGCCGAGAGCGACATACAGCTGCGGCGCGACCGAGACGCCCGTCTGCCCGACCTGGTGCGAGTACGGGATGTACCCGGCATCCACCGCGGCGCGCGACGCGCCGACGGCGGCGCCGAGCACGTCGGCGAGCTGTTCGACGAGCGCGAACTTCTCGGCCGAGCCGAGTCCGCGGCCGCCCGACACGACCTTCGCCGCTCCGCGCAGCTCGGGGCGGGAGGATGCCGCGACCTCCGCCTCGAATCCGGTGATGGTCGCCGCTGGCGCACCCGACGCGGCGACCTCGAGCGCCTGGACGACGGGGGTGGCGACGGCGTCGGCGCGGGCGTCGACGGCCCCCTGACGCACCGTGATCACGGGGGCGCCGAACGTCGCCGCCGACGTCACGTTGTACGCCCCGCCGTAGACGGAGTGCTGCGCGAGCACGCCTTCGTCGTCGCGGCTCACGCCGACGGCGTCGACGCAGAGCGCGGAGCGCGAGCGCACCGCGAACCGGCCGGCGACGTCGCGGCCCTCGATCGAGTTCGAAACGAGCACGGCGTCGGGGCGGACGAGGGCGGATGCCGCGGCCAGCGCATCGACGAGCGGCACCGTGAGGGCGGTGTCGGCGCCACCGAGGCCCGCCGTGAGCACGACGGCAGCGCCGAGCTCGCCCGCCGCGGCGACGAGGTCCGCGTGCGCGGACTCCCCGGCGACGATGAGGGCCACCGGTGTGCCGACGCCGGCGGCGGCGCCGAGAAGGCCCGCGGACGACTTGGCGAGCTCACCGGCGGGCGTGACGTCCAGCAGGACGAGGATCGAGTCCGAAGCGAAATCAACCATGACGACTCTCTCCTCAGGCCAGACGGTTCTCGATGAGGTACGCGGCGAGTTTCTCGCCGGCATCCCCCTCGTCGGTGATCTTGATGCCGGCTCCGCGGGGCGGCTTCTCGCTCACGGCGGTCATGATCGACTGCGGGGCGGATGCCGGGTCGACGTCGACGTCGAGGTCGGCGAGCGACACCGTCTCGAACGGCTTCTTCTTCGCCGCCATGATCCCCTTGAAGTTGGGGAACCGGGCGTCGGGCAGCGCTTCGGTGATCGAGATGACGGCGGGCAGGGTCGCGGTCACCTGTGCGGCGCCGGCGTCGGTGGCGCGGGTGCCCGACACCTCCGTCTCGCCGATCGTGACCGCCGACAGTGCGGTGGCCTGCGGCACGCCAAGGTGCTCGGCGACCATGGCCGGAATGACG
The DNA here is from genome assembly GCF_049707015.1 of Microbacterium sp. CH-015. Lineage (NCBI taxonomy): Bacteria > Bacillati > Actinomycetota > Actinomycetes > Micrococcales > Microbacteriaceae > Microbacterium > Microbacterium sp. CH-015. Next base: position 112,107 of record NZ_JBNAFJ010000003.1, read on the forward strand.
CCGCCGGCGCCGTCGGTGGAGAGGTTGCCGGTGATCACGAGGTCGAAACCCGCCCGCTGCACGGCCGCGGCGAGCACGCGCGCCGTGACGCCGAGGTCGGCCCCGGCGAGGGCCGGATCGACGACCTGGAGAGCGGATGCCGCGCCCATCGCGAGTCCCTTGCGGATCGTCGCGGCCGACTCCTCGGGCGCCATCGACACGACCGTGACCTCGGTGCCGGGGTTCGCGTCGGCGTACGACAGCGCCACCTCGAGGGCGCGCTCGCCGATCTCGTCGAGCACCCGCTCGGAGGCGGCACGGTCGGCGAGACCGGTCTCGAGGTTCAGCTTGCGGTCGCCATAGGTGTCGGGGACTTCTTTGACCAGCACCACGATCTTCATCGGTTCTCCTTCGGGATGGGATCAGTCTAGGAGATGCGACTCAGTCTCGCATCGGGTGACACTGAGCGTCATTCTCGGAGTGGCGGTGAACTCGGATCGGTGGGAAGGAGGAGTACGAATGACCGATTCTGAGCGAGGCGCTCGTTCCCCGCGAGCGTCTGCGCGTGGGCGATGCCGAACTGCGCCTCGTCATCCGGCGCGCTCGCGCCGACGACGTCGAGATCACCGCTGAGTGAAGCGCGGCTCCCGCTTCTCGCGGAAGGCGGCCATGCCCTCCTTCTGGTCTGCCGTGTCGAACAGCGCCGCAAACACGTGCCGCTCGAACCGCAGGCCTTCGGCGAGCGGCGACTCCATTGCGGCATCCAGCGCCGCCTTCGCGGCGAACACGCTCGGCAGCGACTTCGACGCGATGGTCTCCGCGGTGCGCTGGGCGTCGTCGAGCAGATCGGATGCCGGGACGACCCGCGACACCAGGCCCGCACGCTCGGCCTCCGCGGCATCCATCACGCGCCCGGTCAGGATCAGCTCGGCGGCCTTGTAGTAGCCGACCGCGCGGATCAGGCGCTGCGTGCCACCCATGCCCGGAATGACGCCGAGGTTGACCTCGGGCTGGCCGAACCGGGCGGTGTCGGCCGCGAGGATGATGTCGCACATCATGGCGAGCTCGCACCCGCCGCCCAGCGCGTAGCCCGAGACGGCGGCGATGACCGGCGTGCGGACATCGGCGAACCGCGCCCACGCGCCGAAGTGGTCGCCCATGATCATCTCGCGGCCGGTCTTGTCGGCCATCTCCTTGATGTCGGCGCCGGCGGCGAACGCGCGCTCGCTGCCGGTCACGACGATCGCGCCGACGCCCTCATCGGCGTCGAACGCCTCCGCCGCGGCGACGACGTCGCGCATCACCTGCGAGTTCAGGGCGTTGAGCGTCTCGGGCCGATTCAGCGTGATCCACCCGACGCGGCCGCGCTGCTCGGTGAGGATGGTCTCGTACTCAGTCATGCCTTCATCGTGTCACCGGCGGGGCCGCCACGTCACCGGCATGGCCGGCGCGTCACCCGTCATCACAGGCGCTCGATGATGGTCGCATTCGCCATGCCGCCGCCCTCGCACATGGTCTGCAACCCGTAACGGCCACCGGTGGCTTCAAGATGCGCGAGCAGCGTGCCGAGCAGCCGCGTGCCGCTGGATCCGAGCGCGTGACCCAGCGCGATCGCTCCTCCCCAGGGGTTCAGCTTGGCGGCATCCGCCCCGACCTCGGCGGCCCAGGCGAGCGGCACCGACGCGAACGCCTCGTTGACCTCGTACGCGTCGATGTCCTCGATGCCCAGCCCGCTGCGCTCCAGGATGCGACGCGTCGCGGGTATCGGTCCCGTCAGCATCATCAGCGGATCATCGCCGACGACGGCGAACGCGTGGAACCGCGCCCGCGGCGTGAGGCCGAGTTCGATCGCCTTCTGCTCGCTCATGATGAGCACGGCGGATGCGCCATCGGTCAGCGGCGAGGAGTTCCCCGGGGTGATTCGCCAGTCGAGCTCGGGGAAGCGCTCGGCGAGCGCGTCGGTGCGGAACGCGGGCGCGAGGCCCGACAGCCCCGCCTCGGTGGTCGCCGGGCGCACGGTCTCGTCGACGGCGAACTCTCCGGCATCCGTCGGCACCGGGAGCAGCTGCGAGGCGAAGCGTCCCTGCGCGGCGGCGTCGGCGGCACGCCGGTGGGACTCGGCGGCGAAGGCATCCAGGGTCTCCCGGGACAGGTCCCACCGGGAGGCGATCAGCTCCGCCGACACGCCCTGGTTGACGAGTCCGGCAGGATAGCGCTCGTGCAGGGCCGGCGAGAACGGCGACCCCGCGACGGATGCCGCGATACCCAGCGGCACCCGGCTCATCGACTCGATGCCACCGGCGATGACGATGTCGTACTGCCCCGCCATCACGCCCTGCGCGGCGAAGTGGGCGCCCTGCTGGCTCGACCCGCACTGCCGGTCGATCGTCGTCGCGGGGACGCGCTCGTCGAACCCGGCTGCGAGCACTGCCTGCCGGGCGATGTTCATCGTCTGCTCGCCCACCTGGCTCACGCAGCCGAGCAGCACGTCGTCGATCTGCGATGACTCCAGGCCGTTGCGCTCGAGCGTCACGCGAAGCACGTGTGCCGCCAGATCGACGGGATGGATGCCGCTGAGCGCGCCACCGGGTTTGCCCCGGCCCGAGGGAGTGCGGACGGCGTCGACGATGACAGCGGTGCGGGCGGCGATGCTCATGAGTCCATCCTGCCCGCGAGAGCGTCGGCGCGGGCAGTGTCAGCGGCCGGGCGTCGACCAACTACCGTGGTCCTGTGGTCACGGGTGAGCTCAAGCGTCAGGTCGACAGGGTGTGGGATGCCTTCTGGTCGGGAGGCATCGCCAATCCCGTGGAGGTGATCGAGCAGATCACGTACCTCCTGTTCATCAAGCGCCTCGACGAGCTGCACACGAAGGCCGAGCTGAAGGCCGCCCGGTTCGGCGAGGAGATCAACGACCCGGTCTTTCCGGACGGGTTCGACGGCGAACTGCCCGGTCGGCGGCCGTACCGCGACCTCCGCTGGAGCGTGTTCACGAACTTCGCCCCGGCGGAGATGTTCGAGGTCGTCTCGGAGCACGTCTTCCCGTGGCTGCGCCGTCTCGGCGCCGAGGGCTCGAGCTACGCCCGCAACATGCGGGACGCGCGCTTCACGATTCCGACGCCGGCGCTGCTGACGAAGGTCGTCGATCTGCTCGGGGAGATCCCGATGGACGACCGTGACACCAAGGGCGACATCTACGAGTACATGCTCATGAAGCTGTCGACGAGCGGCACGAACGGCCAGTTCCGCACGGCTCGGCACATCATCCAGCTGATGGTCGACATGCAGCAGCCGCGGCCCGACGACCGCATCATCGACCCCGCCGTGGGCACCGCCGGCTTCCTCGTCGCCGCCGAGGAGTATCTGCGTGCGCAGCATCCCGAGATCTGGACGGATGCCGCCGCTCGCGCGCATTTCAACGGCCCGATGTTCACCGGGTACGACTCCGACGCCGCGATGGCGCGGATCGCGAGCATGAACATGTTGCTGCACGGCGTCGAGAATCCCACGATCGAGCGCGCGGACTCGCTGTCGGAGGGGCATCCCGGCCTCGATGAGTTCACGCTGGTGCTCGCCAATCCGCCTTTCGCCGGGTCGCTCGACGACGAGACCGTGTCGAAGGATCTGCAGAAGGTCGTGAAGACGCGCAAGACCGAGCTGCTCTTCCTCGTGCTGATGGTGCGGATGCTGCGCAACGGCGGCCGAGCCGCGGTGATCGTCCCCGAGGGAGTCCTCTTCGGGTCGAGCAACGCGCACAAGGCCGTGCGTCGGATGCTGGTCGATGACCACAAGCTCGATGCGGTGATCAAGCTGCCGTCGGGCACGTTCAAGCCGTACACCGGGGTGTCGACGGCGATCCTGCTCTTCACCAAGACCTCCTCGGGCGGAACGGACCACGTGTGGTTCTACGACGTGCGCGCCGACGGCATGACCCTCGACGACAAGCGCACCCCGATCGAGGCGAACGACCTGCCCGACGTTCTCGCTCGCTGGCAGAACCAGGATGCCGAGTCCACCCGCGCGCGCACTGATCAGAGCTTCATGGTGCCCAGACAGGAGATCGTCGACAACGGCTACGACCTCTCGCTGAACCGCTATAAGGAGATCGAGATCGAGGAGGTCGAGCACCGCTCCCCGTCCGAGATCCTCGACGAACTCGACGCGCTCGAGGTCCAGATCCAGGACGGGCTGAAGCGCCTGCGGGAGATGCTCGCGTGACCTGGGAGACGGTGCCCCTGGGGGATGTGGTCGAGCTCATGTACGGCAAGGCACTCAAGTCAGGTGATCGAATCGAGGGCCGATATCCCGTCGTCGGGTCGGGTGGGGTCGTTGGAACTCACGCCGACGCCGTAGTCGAATCGCCGACGCTGGTCGTCGGCCGAAAGGGCTCGATCGGTTCTCTGACGTGGGCTCCCGATGGCTGTTGGCCTATCGATACGGCCTATTACGTCTCGCCCCGGCGCGATTTCGATCTGCGATGGCTCTACTGGACATTGCACAACGTCGGACTCGATCGGATGAACAAGTCTGCGGCCGTGCCGGGCCTCAACCGCGAAGACGCATACCGCGCTCGTATCCCTCTCCCGCCCCTCCCCGAGCAGCGCCGGATCGCCGCGATCCTCGACGAGGCTGACGCCCTCCGCGGCCATGCGACGGCCGCGAGGGCGACCGCGAAATCCGCCACGGAGTCCCTCTTCATCTCGATGTTCGGCGATCCTCTATTGAATCCGCACGGGTGGGAAGTCTCGACCCTCGGGGACATCGCGACGAAAATCAGCGACGGCCCGTTCGGCAGCAACCTCAAATCTTCGCACTATGTGGAAGATGGCGTCCGTGTCGTCCGCTTGAAGAACATCGGTGTCGGCGAGTTCCTTGACGACGACAAGGCCTACATCTCAAGAGAGCACTTCCAACGCCCCAAGCGGCACGAACTGGACGTCCAGGACATCGTCGTCGGGACTCTCGGCGATCCCATCCTCCGCGCCGCTGCCGTCCCCGACAACATCGGTCCTGCGATCAACAAAGCCGACTGCGTCCAGGTGCGGGTGGACGGGAATCGATCGACGCGGGAATATATCGTGGACGCGTTGAACATGAGAACAGTCGTAGGACAGGCCGGCCTGCTGGCTCACGGCCAGACTCGTTCGCGGATCAGCATGTCGCAGGTCAGACAGCTCCAGCTTCCCGTTCCCCCGCTGTCGATTCAGCGTGAGTATGGGAAGCTTCGACAGCACCACTCCATGCTCCTCCATGCTGCGGAGGCACGAACCGCGCAGCTCGACGCGCTCTTCGCCTCGCTGCAGCACCGCGCGTTCCGAGGAGAGCTGTGAGCGAGCCGCCGGCATCCCGGGCCACGGCTTCGGTTTACGTGGACGGCTTCAATCTCTACCGACGGCTTCTCGAAGGGCAACCGCAGGACAAGTGGCTCGATCTCGAGGCTCTGAGCCGTCACCTGCTCCCGGAATTCGACATTCTGCGCGTCCGCTACTTCACCGCGGTGATCAAGGCGTTACCGGGGGCCGATGTCGACTCGCCGCAGCGGCAACAGGCCTACATCCGAGCGTTGAGGGCGCAGCCCCGAACGAGCGTCCACCTGGGCAACTTCAGAGTCGACCGTCGGCGCATGCCTCTCCATCCGTTGCAGTACGGCAGCGACGGCAAACCGGTGTCCGCCCTCGTCCGCAAGACCGAAGAGAAGGGCTCCGACGTCTCGCTGGCCAGCTACCTCCTGTTGGATGCATTTCGCGACGAAGCCAACATGTACGTCGTGGTCAGCAACGACTCCGACCTTGTGACGCCGCTCAGGCTCGCCAAGGAGGAGTTCCGGCGAAAGATAGGCGTGCTCTCACCCATGGAGCCGAAACGGGCCAGCAATGAACTCAAGCAACTTGGCCTTGACCTGCATCGTCAGGTCACGATCGAGGCCCTGAGAGCCGCGCAGCTGCCCGACCGGATCTCGGACGCCCACGGCACGGTGCGCAGACCGGGAAAGTGGAGCAGGAATTCCGAGGGCCCCGCCGAAGCGGGGCCCTCTAACCAGTAGCCGAAGCATCTGGGGGTGTATGCCTAGTTTACCCGTACCTCCTGCGCCTGCAAACAGATCGCCGGCGGTGGGTGTGAGAGCCACCTCCGCGCCGACGGTGTCGGCGGCCCACGTCGCCACGTCCACGGGGTAGACCGAGCCGTACTCGCTCGAAAGCTGGTCGATGAGCCCCTGGCGCAAGAACGACGAGAACTGCAGGTATGACTGCGCCTGCTCCAGCGCATTCTGCTGCTCCAGCGTATACACCGGTTTCGGGAGCAGGACAGGACACAGCACCTCCGACATCGCCGGATCGGCACCGTCGCACGGGCCGGGGCGATGTCGGAACCCCTCGTCACAATGGGAGGTATGAAAGACGAGTTCGCGCAGGTTCCGATCAGTGACGGCGATCTCGCCGTGCTGGCGGGGATCGTCGCGGATGCTGATGAGCTCCAGGCGCAGTTGACGGCGGTGCAGGTCGCCGAGGTGCGGATGCTGGCTCGTGCGGGGCAGCTCGCCGACAAGCAAGCGGCCGCATCGCGGGACAACGTCCGGTTGCACGACATGGCGCTGCGGTCGATCGCCGCTGAGCTCGGCGGTGTGGTCCGAGTCACCGACCGGACGATGCAGGCCAGGATCGGGGAGGCCCGCGAGATCGTCGAATGCTATCCGACGACGCTGGCCGCCTGGGAGGCGGGGCGCATCACCCGCGGTCACGTGCGGGTCATCGTCGACGCCGGGTCGATGGTGCCCGCGTCGCGGCGGGCTGAGTACGAAGCCGAAGCGATCGAACGCTGCACCCGCGACACCCCCAATCGGGTCCGATCCGCACTCGAGATCCTCGCCGAGCGGACCGCAGAGCGCCCGTTCACCGAACGCCACCGCGACGCGGCGAAGGGCCGCAAGGTGCGGCTGGTCGTAGGGCGCAATGGGATGTCCTCGTTCATCGCCGACGTCCCGACGGTCATCGGCGACGGCATCCTCGACCGACTCACCCAGCAGGCGCAGACCATCATCGACGCGCGGGACGACCGCGACCTCGAATCCGGCGATCGCGACCGTCGCGGCATCGACGAGATCCGCGCTGATGTGTTCGCCGACCTTCTCCTCGCCGGCGCTCCCGCCCTCGATCCCACCGCCGACGGCGACGGTCCCGGAGCGCTGGGCGCGATCCGCGCGCAGGTTCAGGTCGTCGTCCCCGCCCTCACCCTTCTCGGTCGCGACGACGGGCCCGCCGACCTCGTGGGACGTTCCCCGATCGACGCCGACACCGCGCGGTGCTTGGCAGCGAACACCCCCACCTGGGCGCGGGTACTGACCGAACCGGTCGACGGGACCGTCCTCGCCGTCGACCGCTACCGCACCCCCTGGCCGCAACGCCGCTTCTTGCGGGCCCGCGACCAGCACTGCCGGTTCCCGGGATGCCGACGCGCCGCGATCCGGTGCGAGATCGACCATACGATCGACGCCGCCAAAGGCGGGCCCACCACCCTGTGGAACCTCGCCCATCTGTGCCAACGGCACCACAGCATGAAACAGTTCACCCCCTGGAGGGTCCGACAACTTCCGGGCGGAGTCCTGGAATGGACCTCGCCCACCGGACGGGTCTACCGCGAAGACGCCCCCGCACCACCCGTCGCATTCATGCCGGCATCCGCTACCGACGCACCCTTCTGACGCTTCACGATCCATCGGGACGACTCATCGACTGTGGATGAGCTCGTCGGCGTATCGGAGTGACTCCGCCTGGTCAACACGACGCCGCGGTGAGAGATCGCGCCGTCGGCACGGGTGGCCGCCGCCGCAGCAGCGGCCACCCGTGCCGGTATGCGATCAGTACCCGACGGCCGCGAGGGCGTAGTTCGCCTCGTCGGCCGTGAACTGGCTGCCGTACGGGCTCGTGAGCTGGTCGAAGAGGCCCTGCCGCGAGAAGGACGAGTATTCCAGGTACGACTGCGCCTGTTCCACGGCCTCGGCGTTCCAGTCCGCTCCCACGGTGTCGGCGGCCCACGTCGCCACGTCTACCGGGTAGCCCGAGCCGTACTCGCTCGACAGCTGATCGATGAGCCCCTGGCGCGAGAACGACGAGAACTGCAGGTACGACTGCGCCTGCTCCAGCGCATTCTGCTGCTCCAGCGTGTACCCCGGCTTCGGGGCCTCGCTCGTGATGCTGAGCTCCAAACCCTCCAACGGGTGCGACCCGGCGCTCGGCTGCTGCGACGTCACCACCCAGTCATCGCCGGCATCCGTGGCCTCGAGCGTGAGACCTGCCGCGGCGAGCTTCGTGCGTGCCTCGGCGACCGTCGACCCGACCATGTCGGGCACCATGACCTTCTCGATCCGCTCGACGGGCTCCTCCACGGCATCCGTCTGCTGCGCGACGGGAGCCGTGCCGTCGCCCGACGCGTCGGAGCCCCCGCGACCACCGCCCACGACTCCCGCGATGACGCCGATCACCACGAGGAGCCCCACGCCGAGCAGCGCCCACTGCCACCAGCGCAGCTTCGGCACCCGGCGAACGGACTCCGCGACGGCGATGCCCGCGGGCATGGCACCGGCCGCGGCCCACTGGCCGCCATCCCAGTAGCGCTGCGCGTCGCCTCCTTCAGGATCGGGGTACCAACCCGCGGGCGGCAGTGCGGGCGAGGTGTTGCTGTTGTCGGACATGACAGAACCTTTCGGTCGCTGAGGGGCGCGAATCCCAGGTACGCGCCACCGGCCCGATGGCCAGTAGGACAGGACACACCAGACCTCCGACATCGCCGTGACCGGCGCCGGCGAACGGCCCCGCCGACAACCGGGGACGCTCCCTTCTGATGTCGGAGCCGTTCGCTAGCATGAGCCGAGGGCAGGGCCGCGCCTGCCGCCGGGAGCCGTTCGTGGGGAACTTCGACTTCGTCCGGGATCGCTGGCCGACCGTGTGGGAGGCGGCATCCCGCGCTGAGTCGTACCTGCGAAGCGACCCCCGCGCCTCGGCCACCTACGCCCGACGAGCCGGCGAGATGTTCACCGAGTGGATCTACGCCGCCGAATCCCTCCCCCGGCCGTACGAGGATTCGTTCGCGAACCTCACATCGCAGCTGGCGTTCCGTCAGGCGGTCGGTGCGAACGTGGACGGCAGCCTGCGCATCGTCCGGCGTGTCGGCAACGACGCGGTCCATCGCGGCGACGACATGCCGCTCGGTCGCGCGCGCGGCGCTCTCGAACAGCTGCACACCATCTGTCGCTGGCTCGATCACCGATATGGCGACCCCGGCCTTCCCCCGCCGGCGCCCTTCGACTTCGCTCTGGTCCTACCCGCTCCTGCGACCGTGGTCCGACGCGCCCGGGAAGACCTCGAACGCACCCAGGCGGCGTTCGATGAGGCCCGGCGAGCGCTCGCCGCCGAGCGCGAGACCAGCGCGACACTCCGCGAGCAGCTGGTAGCCCTGCAGGCCGATGCCGCCGCGGCGAAGTCCGCGAACGACACGGCGAACGCCGAGCGAGGGATTCCCGACCCCACCCTCGCGACCGAGGCCGAGACGCGGCGCGACCTCATCGACCTGCAGCTGCGCGAAGCCGGCTGGCTGCTCGAGAACCCGGACGATCGCGAGTGGCCGGTCACCGGCATCCCCACTGCATCCGGCACCGGAAGGATCGACTACGTCCTGTGGGGCGATGACGGCCGCCCGCTCGCGGTCGTGGAGGCGAAGCGCACGACCAAGAGCGCGAAAGAGGGCCGACTGCAGGCCGAGGTCTACGCCGACGCGCTCGAGCGAGATCACGGGCAGCGGCCGCTGATCTACTACACCAACGGGTACGAGACGTGGCTCTGGGACGACCGTCGCTATCCCCCGCGCCCCGTGTCGGGCTTCATGACGAAGGACCAGCTCGCTCTCGCGATCCAGCGGCGCGCATCGCTGGGGCCCCTGGCCACCGCCGCCATCGACCGGACGATCGTCGAGCGGCCCTATCAGCTGCGCGCGATCCGCGCCGTGACCGAGGCGTTCGAGCACCAGCGACGCCGCGCCCTGCTCGTCATGGCGACCGGCACCGGCAAGACGCGCACGGTCATCGCCCTGGTCGACGTGCTGCAACGGGCGAACTGGGTCAAGCGCGTGCTCTTCCTCGCCGATCGCACCGCCCTGGTCAACCAGGCCGTCGGCGCCTTCAAGACGCATCTGCCTGACAGCGCGCCCGTCAACCTCGTCACTGACCGCGGCGGCGACGGCCGCGTCTTCGTCTCGACCTATCAGACCGTGATGGGCCTGATCGACGCCGGCGACGACGGCCGCCGCTTCGGACCGGGCTTCTTCGACCTCATCATCGTGGACGAAGCGCACCGCTCGATCTACAACCGATACGGCGAGATCTTCGACTACTTCGATGCCCTCGTCGTCGGTCTCACCGCGACCCCGCGCGCGGACGTCGACCACAACACCTATCGCCTCTTCCATCTCGACGACGGCGTTCCCACCGACGCGTTCGAGCTCGACGATGCGATCGCCGGCGGATACCTCGTCCCTCCGGTCGCGCGCCCGATCGACCTCGGGTTCATGACACGCGGCATCCGCTACGCCGATCTGAGCGACGCGGAACGGGAGCGGTGGGACGAGCTGGAGTGGCAGGACGGCGAGATTCCCGATGCCATCGACGCGGCAGCCATGAACCGCTGGCTGTTCAACGAGGACACCGTCGACAAAGTGCTCGAGGTGCTCTTCACCGAGGGCCGAAGGGTCGGCGGCGGCGACCGGCTCGGCAAGACGATCATCTTCGCCAAGAACCAGCACCACGCCGACTACATCGAGTCGCGCATCGACGCCCATTACCCGGAGCAGCGCGGCACACTCGCCCGCGTGATCACCCACAACTCGGGGCCGTACGCGCAGACGCTCATCGATGCCTTCGCCACGCCCGGCTCCGCGCCCGACATCGCGATCTCCGTCGACATGCTCGACACCGGCATCGACATCCCCGACGTCGTCAATCTCGTCTTCTTCAAGCCGGTGAACTCCGCCACGAAGTTCTGGCAGATGGTCGGGCGCGGCACGCGGCTGCGGCCCGGCCTCTACGGTCCCGGCGACGACAAGGCCGACTTCGTCATCTTCGACGTCTGCGGCAACATCGACTTCTTCAACGAGGAGCTTCCCGAGGCGTCGGCGACGACGGCGCGCTCACTGTCGGAGCGGGCGTTCCTCCTGCGCACGCGTCTGCTCGCCCTCCTGCGGTCCGCCGACGACCCGGCGGTCACCGCGCTGCGCTCCGGACTCGCCGCCCGCCTGCACGGCGCGATCGTCGGTATGAACCGCGACAACTTCATCGTCCGCCGGCACCTGCGTGCTGTCGAGCGGTTCGCCGGCCTCGACGCCTGGACGGCCTTCGGGCCCGAGCATCTCACGGCGGCGGCGGAGCTGGCCGGGCTCCCCAGCGCGGCGGAGCAGGATGCCGACGAAGCCGCCCGACGCTTCGACGCGCTCGTCCTCACCGCCCAGGTCGCCGTGGCCGAAGGCGAACCGGTGCGCGCCGGCATCCTCTCCCGCCTGCTCGGCATCGTGCGCGCACTCGCCGACCAGCGGAGCATCCCCGCTGTCGCTGCCCACGCGGCACTGCTGGATGCTGCCGCCGACCCCGCATGGTGGGAGGGCGTCGACGCGGTGACTCTGGAGCAGCTGCGCCTGCGGCTGCGCGAGCTCGTGCGTCTCGTCGGCCGCGAGCAGCAGGTCATCGTCTACACCGACTTCGACGACGCCCTCGCCGACGCCCGCGAACTCACCCTCACCCGGGTCGTGCCGGGCCTCAACCGGCGTGCCTTCCGCGACAAGATGCTGGGATTCCTGGCTGGCCGCTCCGACGTGGCGCTGCACCGGCTGCGTACCGGGCGGCCGCTCACGACCGTCGATCTCGCCGAGCTCGAACGCGCTCTCACCTCGGCTGGCGGCGTCGACCCCGATCAGCTCCACGACGAAGCGAGCGGAGCCGGCGGGCTCGGACGCCTCATCCGCTCGATCGTCGGCATGGAGCGGTCGGCCGTCGAGGAGACGCTCGCCGATTTCGTCGCCGCCCCGGGTTTCACCCACCGTCAGCACGCGTTCGTCGATCTCGTCATCCAGCAGCTCACGATCGCCGGCCATCTCGACCCGCGGCGCCTCTACGAAGACCCGTTCGACGGGCTCGCACCGCAGGGGCCGGACGAGATCTTCACCGACGCACAGGTCAGCGAGCTGATCACGCGCCTCCGCCGGGTAGACGCCAGCGCAGACCCGATCAGCACGGACACGGTCAGCGCTTGACCCGCGAGGCTCAGCCCAGCACGCCGCGGCCGATGACCACCCGCATGATCTCGTTCGTCCCCTCGAGGATCTGGTGCACGCGCAGGTCGCGCACCACCTTCTCGATGCCGTACTCCTGCAGGTATCCGTACCCGCCGTGCAGCTGCAGCGCCTGATTGGCGACCTCGAACCCGGCATCCGTCGCGAACCGCTTGGCCATCGCGCACTGCACCGCCACGTCCGGCGCGCCCTCGTCGATCGCGCGCGCGGCGCCCTGCACGAGAGCGCGCGCCGCCTGCAGCTGCGTCGCCATGTCGGCGAGCGCGAACACGACCGTCTGCCGCTCGACGAGCGCCTCGCCGAAGGTGAACCGCTCGTGCACGTACCGCACCGCACGGTCCAGCGCCCACTGCGCACCCCCGATCGAGCACGCCGCGATGTTCACGCGCCCGCCGTTGAGACCCTTCATCGCGATGCGGAAGCCGCCCCCGACCTCCCCCAGAACGGCGGATGCCGGGACGCGCACCTCGTCGAGGATCACCTGTCGGGTGGGCTGCGCGTTCCAGCCCATCTTGTGCTCGTTCGGCCCGAAGCTGAGACCCGCGGAATCCGCCGGGACGAGGAAGGCCGTGATGCCCTTCGCGCCGGGCGCCCCCGTGCGGGCCATGACGACATAGACCGCCGCGGCGCCCGCACCCGAGATGAACTGCTTGACGCCGGTCAGGACGTATTCGTCGCCGTCGGGGATGGCGCTGGTGGTGATCGCCGCGGCATCCGACCCGGCGCCCGGCTCGGTGAGGCAGTACGAGCCGAGCTCGGTCATCGCCACGAGGTTCGGCAGCCAGCGCCGCCGCTGGTCGTCGGTGCCGAACGTGTCGATCATCCACGCGACCATGTTGTGGATCGAGATGTAGGCGGCGATCGTCGGGTCGCCCATCGCGAGAGCCTCGAAGATGGCCGCGGCATCCTCTCGCCGCAGGCCGGCGCCGCCGACGTCGTCGCGCACGGAGATCCCGCCGAGCCCCAGCTCTCCGGCGGCGGAGAGCGCGTCGAGCGGGAAGTGCTTGTCGCGGTCCCACTCCAGCGCGTGCGGCGCAAGGCGGGTCTCGGCGAACTCCCGAACGGCATCGAGGATGGCGTCGCGTTCTTCTGCGGAAAGCGTCGCCGGGATAGCGGTCATGCTCATGTAGTCACGTCCTCGTGAGACAGATAGACATCTTCGTCTGCGCCCGGTAGGGCACATTGCTCAGTCTACGTCGTCACACCCGCGCACGGCGAGGCCCCACCCCGTCCGACGCGAGACCCCGCCCACGCGCCGACCCATCCCCCGCGAGACCCCGCCCACGCGCCGAGACCCCGCGTCGTAACACGGGGTCTCGGCGTCCAGGCGGGGTCTCGGTGCCCGGCGGGATGCCGGTGTCAGCTCGCGGAGTCGACGCCCGCCGCGGCAGTCCGCCGCCGGCGGGCGGCCATGATCACACCGGCGGCGATCATCGCCAGCATCACCAGCACGAACCCGTACGGCGGCTCGGCTCCGGTGCTCGCGAGGGCGCCCGCCGGCAGCACCTCGACGGCGGCGGTGAGCGGGTCCTCCCCGACCGACGCGATCACGAGGGTGTGCGCGCCGAGGGCGAAGTCCGCCGGGATCGCGACGTCGAACGCGACCGTCCCGTCCGCTCCGGCGGCGGGGATGCCGCTCACCACGATCGGGTCGCTGTGCAGCGTCGCGGAGATGCGCTGACCGGCCTCGAGGCCGCTCACCCGCACGTGCAGTGAGCCGCCCTGCTCGACCCGGCCGTCGCCGACGTCGATCGTCGCCCACGCGCCCCCGTCGCCAGCCCCCTCGCCGCCGCCGTCGCCGTCACCGTCGCCGTCGCCGCCGCCCGGCGTCGTGGACTGCGCGTCCACGAGTACCGCGACCGTGCGCGCGGGCACCGTGACGGTACCCGTCCCGGCATCCCACGTCGTCGTCTTCACGACCGCGTCGGTGCCACCGGCCTGCGCCGCAGTCAGCGCGAAGTCGCGCCCGGCGAACGCGCCCACCTGCTGGGTCGTCGCGGTCGGCGACGCATTGAACACGACGAGAGCGCCGTCCAGAGCGGGGTCGGCGTCCGCGCCCACGACGTCGTCGATCGCCATCACGATGACGCCCGGCGTGGCGCCGGTGCCGCTGTTCGGGAAGCTGACCTTCTCGGAGATCCGCTCCGCCGAGCCGAGCTGCAGCAGCCCGACCTCCGAGCGCACGCGCAGCAGGTCCAGCGCCTGCCCCTCGGCCGCGGCGATGTCTGCCGCGGCCGGCTTCAGCGCGGGGTTGGCCAGCAGCGGGGCCATGACGCTCCACTTGGCGGAGTTGTCGGCCGACATCGGCAGCCCCGACCCGAAGGTCGACTCCTCACCGGTCCAGTCGATGCGGTTGAACCAGTCACCGGAGTTGTAGCTGTTGCGATCGAGCGACTTCGACCGCAGCAGCTCGGTGCCGGCGTGCCAGAACGACGGGCTCTGGCCGAGCGTGGCCGTCGCGAGCTCCAGCGTGTTCATGCGCACGCGATCAGCCATCGAGGTCCCCACCGGCAGCTTGAACACCGACAGGTCGTAGAGCGTCTCGTTGTCGTGCGCGTCGACGTACGAGATGACCTCATCCGGCTCGTCGGCGTAGCCGGCGGGCTGGCCGTTGTAGTCGATCTCGGAGCCCTTCTTCACCGAGCCGTCCGCCGTCGTCAGCGAGAAGTCGCGCAGGTTGCCCGCGAGACCCAGCTTGACGAGGTCGGTCTGGTGACCGAGGTCGGCGAGCGCCTGCTCGGTGGTCCCGTTGATCGGGTCGCCGTTCGGGTCGGTGCCGAGGCCCGTGCCATAGCCCTGACGGAAGGTCGACCCGCTGTCGACGGGGCTGCCGCCGTGCACGGCGTCGCGCAGGCGGTCGTTGAACGTCCCGATGCCGGTGCCGCCGAGCTGCCCCTGCGTCGCCTGCTCGAACAGGGCGTTATCGGCGACCTCGCCGAAGTTCCAGCCCTCGCCGTACAGGTAGATCGCCTCCCCGTCGACGCCGTCCTTCTCGAGCGTGAGCTCGTCGAGCGCGGCGCGCACGGCCAGCAGGTTCTCCTTCGAGTGGTGACCCATCAGGTCGAAGCGGAAGCCGTCGACCTTGTACTCCCGTGCCCACAGCACGACGGAGTCGACCATGAGCTTCTGTGCCACCTCGTGCTCGGTCGCGACGTTCTGGCAGCACGTCGAGGTCTGCACCGCGCCGTTGCCGTCGAGCCGCTGGTAGTAGCCCGGCACGACCCGGTCGAGCACCGAGGTGTCGGCTTGGCCGGCGGCCGAGGTGTGGTTGAACACCTCGTCGAGAACGACCTGCAGGCCCATGCCGTGCAGCGCCCCCACCATCGAACGGAACTCGCTGACGCGCGCACCGCCCTCGGGATTCACCGCGTACGAGCCCTCCGGCGCCTGGTAGTGGAACGGGTCGTAGCCCCAGTTGAAGCCGTCCGCGTCGGCCACCGCGCCGACGCACGCCTGCTGCTGGTCGGAGTCGGGCGGGTACGACGCGAGGTCGCACGCCGGAACGGCCTGCGCCGCGCGGTTCTCCTCGATCGTCGCGATGTCGAACGACGGCAGCAGGTGCACCGTGTTGATGCCGGCGGCGGCCAGCTGCGTCAACTGCTGCGTACCGGCGCTGTCGCGCGTGAACGCGAGGTACGTGCCACGCTCGGCGGCGGGCACCGTCTCATCCGTGATCGAGAAGTCGCGGATGTGCAGCTCGTAAATCGCCCGATCGACGGCGTTCTCGATGACCGGAGCCGGGGTCTCGGCCCATTGCTCGGGCTGCCAGGCGGGGTCGGCGAGGTCGATCGCGACCGAGCGCGTCGAGTTCGTCGTCAGGGCGATCGACGACGGATCCGTCACGGCGTTCGTCTCGATCTTCCCCGTCGTCGGAGCGTAGACCACGACCTCCCACAGGTACTCGGCACCGGCGAGGCTCTTCTGCCCGGCGACCGTCCAGGTGCCGGATGCCGCGTCGAACGCGGCCTCGTGTCGGGTCGCCTCTCCGGTTCCGCCGGCGGGCCACGTCAGCAGGGTCGCCGTCTGCGCGGTGGGCGCCCAGAGCCGGAAGGTGGGCGCACCGCCGTCGAACGAGACGCCGAGCGGCTGGTCTTCGACGGCGTCGGCGTACAGGTCGTCGAGCACGCCGGGGATCTGCACACCCGTGAACGCCACGAGCGCACCGCCCGCGTCGCGCTGCGCGACCGCGACCTGCCCGCGCAGCAGCGCGGCCACGGCGTCACGGTCCTGTCCGTCGACGTGCAGCGCGACATATCCGGACAGCGCAGGGAACCGCTCGCGTTGCGCGGCTGTGAGGCCGCTCGCGATGCGGGTGAGCGCGATCGACTCACCGCCGGTGACGGCACCGTCCGTCACCGCGAGGCCGGCCGCCGCGGACCCGTACAGCTCCCACGTCGCGGCATCCGCCTTCGCACCCAGCTCGCCCGGCCAGACGATCGTCTCGGCGTCGATCCAGTGCGCGCGCGACTGTCCCGTGCCCGCCAGCGGCGGGTCGGCCGAGATGATCTCGAGCACGTGCGTCTCGATGTCGTAGCGGAACGTGACGCGCTTGCCCTCCGTCGCCGAGAAGTCGATGTTCGCGCCGTCCTTCTGTCCACCCTCGCCGTAGTTCTCGTTCCAGGTCAGACCGTGCGTGACCTTCACCTGGTAGGCGCCCGTCGCGATCTTCGTCGTGGAATATTCGTACACGCCGTCCTTGTCGGCGTCGAACATCAGGGTCGCGAGGCATCCCGGCGCCCAGTCCGCGCGGCAGCCGACCTGCGATTGGAACGAGCCGGCGAGGGTCACCGCGGGACCGTCGGCGCTGGACTGGGCGAGCTTCGTGCGCGGGTCGAACCAGAACGTGACCGGCCCTCCCGCGTGCGAGAGCGCGATGTTCGCCCCGCCCGGCGCGCCGTTCGCGCCGTAGTTCTCGTCCCAGCCCTTCTCGGTCGCGACCTTGTACTCGTAGTCGCCGGCCGGCAGGTCCACGGTGAGCTGCCAGATCCCGTCGACCAGCGTCATCTGCGCCTGGTCGCAGTCGGGGGCCCAGTCGCCCGCGCAGCCCATCTCGGTGTTGAGCGACCCGGGAATGCTGACGAACTCGTACGGCGTCGCCTCTTCGGGCTCCTCCGGCTCGGGCTCCTCGACGAGAGTGACCCGGTTGCCGACGGAGGCGTACGTGGATGCCGCGGAGCGGTGGCCCGCGGCATCCGTCGACACCGCGCGGTACTCGATCAGCGTCCCATCGGCCAGGCCGGCGACGTCGTGGTAGACGCCCGGCGTGGTGTCTTCGGCGGTGCCCAGCGCATGCCATTCGTCGCCGCCGACGACCCGCCAGGCGAAGCTCGTCTGCCGCCAGGACTGGTCGGCGGTCGCCGCGACGGCCACCGAGCCCGACACCCCCGCGCCGGCGACCGGAACGGTGACGTGCAGCGCCGCCGCCTCGCTCGGTGCGGTCACCGTGCGGTCGGCCCGGTAGACGACCGCCGACATTGCCGGGACGGTGACGGATGCCGCGGCATCCGCGTCGCTCGTCGCGGTGTCGGACGCGCCGTACAGCCCCGTGAACGTGGCCGCCGCGGTCAGCGTCGGCACCGACACCGTCGCCGCCGAGGCGGTGTTGTTGAGCGCGACGAGGTACTCGACCTTCTCCGCCGCGTCGACGCGCGAGAAGGCGTAGACGCCGTCCTTCGCATACCGCTCGATCTGCGCCCCGTCCACGAGCGCGGGGTGCTCCGCACGCAGGTCGGCGAGAGCGGCGATGTGCCGGTAGAGCACGGCGTCGGTGTCGTAGCGATCGACGGACCCCGCCGTCGACCCGTCGATGAGGGTCTGGTTCTGGTACTCGGGCACGTCGCTGGCGAACAGGCTCTGCCGCGCGCTCTTGTCGTTGCCGGGGTCGGCGCCCGTGAAGCCCTGCTCGTCGCCGTAGTAGACGACCGGCTGGCCGCGGCTGAGGAACATCAGGTCGTGCGCGAGCTGGTCGCGCGCCTGCGCGTCGGCGGACTTCTTCAGGAAGTAGCCGATGCGGCCCATGTCGTGGTTGCCGAGGAACGTCGGCAGCGCCGTCGCCGACGAATCCGGCGTGGTGTAGCGGTCATCGCCCGCGAACAGCTTCTGCAGCACCGTCGCGTCGCCGCCCTTGGCGAAGCTCGTCGCCGCCGACTGGAACGTGAAGTCGAGCACCGAGCTCATGTCGGTGTCGCGGACGTAGGGCGCGAGCAGCGCCGGGTCGGCGTCGTACACCTCGCCGAACATGAAGAAGTCGCTCTTGCCCTTGCTGTGCGCGTAATCGAGCACCTGGGTCGTCCAGCCCTGCCAGAACTCGAAGTTCACGTGCTTGGCGGTGTCGATGCGGAAGCCGTCGATGCCGAGGTCGATCCACGTCTGGTACACCTGCGCGAAGCCGTCGACGACCGCGGGGTTCTCGGTCATGAGGTCGTCGAGGCCGGAGAAATCGCCGTACGTCGTGGACTCGCCCGAGTAGGTCGAGTCGCCGCGGTTGTGGTACAGCGTGACGTCGTTGAGCCACGCCGGCAACTTGATGTCCTTCTCGGCGTCGGCGACGACGGGCGTGTAGGGAAAGCTCGTCGCGGCATCCATCGCGGGGAACGTGTTCGTCCCGGCGTAGTCCGCGGGGTCGAACGGGGTGCCGGCGGCATCCGTGTACGGCGCGGATGCCTGGTCGATGTAGGTGTACTGGTTCTCGGCGTACGAGATGACGTCGGCGGTGTGGTTGGTGATGATGTCGAAGTAGACGTCGATGCCGCGGGCATGCGCGTCGTCGATGAGCACCTTCAGCTCGTCGTTGGTGCCCAGGTGCGGGTCGATCTGCGTGAAGTCGGTGACCCAGTACCCGTGGTAGCCGGCGCTCGCATCGGCGCCGAGGCCCTGCACGGGCTTGTTCTTGAAGCTCGGGGTCAGCCAGATCGCGGTCGTGCCGAGCCCAGCGATGTAGTCGAGGTTCTGCTGCAGGCCGGCAAGGTCCCCGCCGTTGTAGAAGCCGGCCGACGTGGGATCGAACCCGGTCGTGAGCCGGTCGCCGGCGAGGCCGCCGGTGTCGTTGCCGGCGTCGCCGTTGGCGAAGCGGTCGGTCATCACGAAGTAGAACTGCTTGCCGTCGCCGGCCTGACGCACCGGCGCGGCGACCAGCGCGTCGTCGGCGGCGGTGTAGCCCGATGCCAGGGATTCGACCTCGACCCCGATGCGGTGGCTCTCGTCGTCGTAGACGAAGCGGAGCGTGGCGGGTCCGTCGATCGTCAGGGGCAGGTTGGCGCCCCCCGGTGCGCCGTCGGCGCCGTAGCTCTCGTCCCACGTGCCGTTCAGCGCGACCTTGTACTCGTAAGTGCCGGCGGGCACGTCGAACGTCTGCGCATACTGCGACGTGCCGTCGACGGGTTCGAGGGTGCTCGCGGCGCACGCGGGGGCCCAGTCCTCGGGGCATCCGATCTCACTCTGCAGGCTGCCGACGAGGACCGGGGTGCGGCCTGCCGCGACAGAGGGAGTCGCGACGACGGCGACGGCTCCCGATCCGACGAGCAGTGCGGTCGTCAGCGCGGCGAGGCGTCGCCGGGCCGGAGTGGACAGGGTCATCGTCGACACGGAGGCTCCTGGGGGTCGTGGGCACAACGACGTGCCCGGGCTGTGGCGGTCCACCATACTGTGACCGGTTACAGTCGCGCAATACCCCGATGCGGGCAGCGCGGATGCGGTCCGTTCACCCGAACGTCACGCGCGCGCCACCCCGCGCCGATAGTCAGAGAGCATCCCCGCCCCCGCCCGACCTGAGGACACTCATGCCTTCGCCTGCCCGACGTCGTGCACTCGGTGCCGCCACCACGGCCGCACTCGTCTGCACGCTCGCCCTGACACCCCTGTTCGCCCCCGCGGCCGCCCTCGCCGCCGACGCACCCGCCGTCCCCGTCGTGCACTCCGCCGACGACGCGGCCATCTCGCTGACGCCGATCGGCACGCACGCCACCGGCGTGTTCGGCAAGTCCGCCGCCGAGATCGTCGCCGCCCACGGTGACCGCCTGTTCGTCGTGAACGCGAAGGCCGGCTCAGTGACCGTGCTCGACTACTCCGACGCCACGCAGCCGACGGAGCTGTTCGCCATCGCCGCCGACGGCGTCGCGAACTCGGTGGCTGTCCGCGCCGACGGCCTCGGCGTCATCGCGCTCGAGAACCTCAGCAAGACCGAGCCGGGCCGGCTCGTGTTCTTCGACGCGGATGCCGATGCCGCCACGGTCCTGGGCAGCGTGACCGTCGGGGCGCTCCCCGACATGGTGACGATCTCGAACGATGGCCGGTTCGCCGTCGTCGCGAACGAGGGCGAGCCCGCCGCGGACTTCTCCGTCGACCCCGAGGGTTCGGTCGGTGTCGTGGCGCTGCCCACCACCAAGACGGCACCCGCGCAGAGCGACGTCCGTATCGCCGACTTCAGCGCGTTCGAGGGCGCGAACCTGCCCGCCGGCGTCCGGGTCTTCGGACCCGACGTCGCCGCTCCCGACCAGGGCGAGCGCCCGCTCGAGGCGAACCGGGTGAGCCGCAACCTCGAGCCTGAGTACATCACCGTCGACGGCGGCACCGCCTACGTCGCCGTGCAGGAGGCGAACGCGATCGCCGTCGTCGACCTCGCCTCGGCATCCGTCACCGATCTGTACTCGCTCGGATTCAAGGACCACGGCGCACCCGGCAACGGCCTCGACGCAAGCGACCGCGACGAGGCCATCGACATCGCCACCTATTCGGGGCTGAAGGGCGTCTACATGCCCGACGGCGTCGCCTCGTACCAGGCGGGCGGGCAGACCTACCTCGTCACGGCCAACGAGGGCGACGCCCGGGAGTGGGGCTCGTACATCGACGAGGCCCGCGTGAAGGACCTCGGAAAGAAGACGCTGGCCGCCGTGTGCGCCGACAGCCCGCTCGCCGGGTTCACGGCGGACACCGCTCTCGGACGCCTGAAGATCGCGACCGACCTCGGTATCGCCGACGGCGCCACCTGCTACAGCGAGCTGTACAGCTACGGCGGGCGCTCGTTCTCGATCTGGACGACGGACGGCGAGCAGGTCTTCGACTCCGGCGACGGTTTCGAGCAGGTCATCGCCGACGCGATCCCCGACTACTTCAACTCGGGCCACGACGAGACCGGGTTCGACACCCGCAGCGCGGCGAAGGGACCCGAGCCCGAGAACGTCGCGATCGGAGCCGTGAACGGCCGCACCTACGCGTTCGTCGGGCTCGAGCGGGTCGGCGGGATCATGGTGTACGACATCACCGACCCCGCTGCCGCGACCTTCGTCACGTACGTCAACAACCGCGACTTCTCGGCCGGCAAGAAGCCGAGCGCCGCGTCGCTCGATCTGGGCGCCGAGGGCGTCACGTTCATCCCCGCCGAGCAGTCAACGACCGGCGAGCCGCTGCTCGCCGTCGCCAACGAGGTGTCGGGCACGACGACCCTGTTCGCGATCGACGACGGGCTGACCGACATCCAGGTGCTGACGATCAACGACTTCCACGGCCGCATCGAGCAGAACCTCGCGAACGGTGAGGCCGGCGCCGCCGTGCTCGCCGGCGCCGTCGACGCCTTCGAGGCGCAGAACCCGAACACGCTGTTCGTCTCGGCGGGCGACAACATCGGGGCATCCACCTTCACGTCCTTCATCCAGCAGGACACGCCGACGATCCAGGCGCTGAAGGCCGCCGGTCTCGACGTGGGCGCCGTCGGCAACCACGAGTTCGACGCCGGCTTCGCCGATCTGAAGGACCGCGTGACCCCGGGCCTCGGCGGCAGCCACCTGTCGCTCGGCGCGAACGTCTACCTGAAGGGCACGAAGACTCCGGCGCTCGACGAGTTCCGCATCGAGACCGTCGACGGTGTGCGCATCGCCTTCATCGGCACCGTCACCGAGCAGACTGCCGCGATGGTGACCCCGACGGGGATCGCGGGCATCGAGTTCGGCGACCAGCTCGAGGCCGTGAACCGCGTGGCGGCGAAGATCACTGACGGCGACCTCGCGGACGTCATCGTGGTGCTGGCGCACGAGGGTCCCGCGACGGGCTCGTGCGAGGCGGTCGCCGGTGACACCACCGCGTTCGGCGACCTCATCCGCGGCGCGTCCGCCGAGGTGGACGCGATCGTCACCGGCCACACGCACCAGTCGTTCGCGTGCGAGGTCGCCGGTCCCGGCGGCGAGCGCCCGGTGATCCAGGCGCACCAGTACGGCACGACGCTCGGCAAGCTCGACCTCACGGTCGACTCCGCCACGAAGGAGCTCGTGTCGATCACGCCGTCGCTCGTGCCCCTCGTCGTGGGCGGCCAGGCCGCCTTCGCCGCCGACCCCGCCGTCGCCCAGATCGTGACGGATGCCGTGAAGGTCGCCGACCGCGAAGGCAAGGTCGAGGTCGGAACCATCAGCGGCGACATCCTGCGCGGCGGCACGAACGGATCGGACCGCGGTGTCGAGTCCTCGCTCGGCAACCTCGTCGCCGACCTGTACCTGTGGGCGACGTCGAACGAGGACTACGCCGGCACCCCGGCGCAGATCGGGCTCATGAACCCGGGCGGCCTGCGCGCCGACCTCATCAAGGTCGGCGACGGCACCGTCACCGTCCGCGACGTGGCCAACGTGCAGCCCTTCGCGAACACGCTCGTCACCGTCACCCTCACCGGGGCGCAGCTGAAGGCCGTGCTCGAGGAGCAGTGGCAGCCCGACGGGTCGTCGCGGCCGAAGCTGCACCTGGGCGTGTCCGACGGCTTCACGTACACCTACGACCCGACGGCCGCGCGCGGCGCACACATCACGTCGATGAGCCTCGACGGCAAGGCGATCGCCGCGACCGACCGCTTCACCGTGGTGACGAACTCGTTCCTCGCCGCCGGCGGCGACAACTTCGTCACCTTCGCGGCGGGCACCGACCGCACCGACACGGGTCAGGTAGACCTGCAGGCGACGGTCGCGTACTTCGCGGCCCACGACGTCGTCGACCCGGCGCCCCTCGGTCGCGCGGTCCTCGCCTCCGGCGGCGGCGAGCTGCCGGGCACCGGCGGGCCCACCGACGCCGAGCTGGGTGCCGCGCTCGAGGGCGCGACGATCGACTACGGCTCCGGCCGCGTCGAGCAGGGAGACGCCTTCACGGTGAACATCGCCGGCTTGCTGCCGGGTCAGCAGATCGCGGCGACGCTGTTCAGCGACCCGATCGTGATCACCGGCATCCCCGCCGCGGGGACCGACGGACGGGTCTCGTTCACGGTCACCGTGCCGACGAACCTCACCCCCGGCGCGCACACGCTCGTGCTCACGTCGGGCACCGGCGAGGTGCGCCTCGCGGTGACGGTCCTGGCCGACGGCACGCTCGCCGCGACCGGCGGTACGTTCCCGATCGGATTCGTGACGGTGCTCGCCGCGGTCGCCCTGGCGCTCGGCGTGCTCGCGCTGCGGCGCCGGCGCGCCGACGCCGCGGCCTGACCCGCGACGCTACGGCGACGGCCCCCGGATGCCTTGGCATCCGGGGGCCGTTCCCGTTCTCGCGCGGGGAGCTCAACCCTCGGCTTCGGCGGCCCGCAGCGAGATGGCGGAGGTGCCGACCTCGTCGACGAAGCCCTCGATGTGCCGCTCGTCCGGGCCGACGTAGGCCGACAGCGGGCGGATGAGGGCGTTGGATGCCGCCTGCTCCATGATGTGGGCCGTCCAGCCCACGACGCGCGCCGCGACGAACAGCGGCGTGAAGGTCAGGGTGTCGAAACCCATCAGGTTGTAGGCCGGGCCGGACGGATAGTCGAGGTTCGGGTAGATGCCCTTGCGCGCCACGAACTCGCGCTCGAGCGTCGTGTACAGCGCCTCCACGTCGGGGCGGTCGTAATGCGCGATGAGGGTGTCCAGCGCGGCCTTCATCGTCGGCACGCGCGAGTCGCCGCGCTTGTACACGCGGTGGCCGAAGCCCATGATCTTGCGCTTCTCGGAGAGCGCGCGATCGAGCCAGGGGACGACGTTGTCGGCATCCCCGATCTCGTCGAAGATGTGCAGCACGGCCTCGTTCGCGCCGCCGTGCAGCGGACCCTTGAGCGCGCCGATCGCGCCCACCACCGCGGAGTACAGATCGCTGAGGGTCGACGTGATGACCCGCGCCGTGAACGTCGACGCGTTGAAGGAATGCTCCGCGTACAGGATCATCGAGCGGTTGAACGCGTCGACGACGACGGGGTCGGCCTCGGTGCCGAAGGTCATCCAGAGGAAGTTCGCGGCGTAGTCGAGGTCGTCGCGGGGGGCGATCAGCTCCTCGCCGCGCCGCCGCCGCTGGCCGTACGCGACGATGGCCGGCAGCGCCGCGAAGAGGCGGATGCTGCGCTGCAGGTTCTCCGCCGGCGTGCCGCCGGCGTCGAGCACCGACCCGGTGCCGGCGAGGTCGCGGGCACCGAGGACGCTGACGGCCGAGCGGATCTCGTCCATCGGATGGGCATCGAGCGGAGTGAGGTCGATGACGGCCTTCACATCGTCCGCGAGCGCGCGGTGCTGCCGCTCGGTCCGGCGCACCTCGGCGAGCTGGTCATCGGTCGGCAGCTCGCCGTTCCACAGCAGGTACGCCACCGCCTCGGCGGGCTGGGTCGCGGCGAGCTCGTGCACGGGGTAGCCGCGGTAGAGCAGCGAGTTGGTCTCGGGGTTCACCTTGCTCACCGACGTGACGTCGGCGACGACCCCCGCGAGCCCCTTGTGGATGTCCTGGTCGGGCATGCTCACTCCTTCGTGATCTGAAAGTTGAAGACGTTCGTGTCGAAGTGGTTGTACGCCGCGTAGTCGAGCAGGTCGTACAGGTCGGCGCGATGCTGCATCTGGCCCAGCTGTGAGGTCAGGTGCCCCTCGTCGTTCAGCGTATCCAGCGCGCGGCCCGCCGCGCCCATCGCCATCCGCAGGAGGGACACCGGCCAGATGACGATCTGCACCCCGGCATCGCGCAGCTGGTCGACAGCGAACAGCTCGCTCTTGCCGAACTCGGTCATGTTGGCGAGGATCGGCACGTCGACCGCGTTCGCGACGGCCTCGAACTCGCCGAGGCCGGTCATCGCCTCGGGGAAGATCGCGTCGGCCCCGGCATCCACCAGCGCCTTCGCGCGGTCGATCGCGGCATCCAGCCCTTCCACGGCGCGGATGTCGGTGCGGGCCATGATGAGGAAGTTCGGGTCGCGGCGAGCGTCGACGGCGGCGCGGATGCGCTTGAGGGCGGTGTCCTCGTCGACGACCTGCTTGCCGTCGAGGTGCCCGCAGCGCTTCGGGTTGACCTGGTCCTCGATGTGCGCACCCGCGAGGCCCGCGTCTTCGAGCGTCTGGATCGTGCGGGCGACGTTCATCGGCTCGCCGAACCCGGTGTCGGCGTCGATGATGGCGGGCAGCTCCGTCATGCGGGCGATCTGCTGGCCGCGGCCGGCGACCTCGGTGAGGGTCGTCAGCCCGATGTCGGGGAGGCCCAGGTCGGCCGAGAGGACCGCGCCGGAGATGTAGACCCCGTCGAAGCCCTTGCGCTCGATGAGCCGCGCGGAGAGCGGGTTGAACGCGCCCGGGAACCGCAGCAGCTCGCCCGCCGCAAGCCGTTCCCGGAGGATCCGCCGCTTCTCGGCGGCCGGCGTCTGGCTGTACAGCATCAGCACCCCTCCTTCGCAACCGGGCCCCGTGCCCAATTCAGTCTGCCCGCCGCCCGCCGCACGCCCGGCCCGCGGAAACCCGCGGCTGCGTCGCCCCGCTGCCCGCACGGAGACTGAGTTAGGCACAGAGCGTGCGCGGCACCGGGTGCGCCGCGCATCAGAACAGTCCCTTCGGCGTGGCGACGGATGCCAGGACGCCCGCC
This sequence comes from Microbacterium sp. CH-015, assembly GCF_049707015.1. Lineage (NCBI taxonomy): Bacteria > Bacillati > Actinomycetota > Actinomycetes > Micrococcales > Microbacteriaceae > Microbacterium > Microbacterium sp. CH-015. The sequence goes on from NZ_JBNAFJ010000003.1 coordinate 138,234, forward strand.
TTCGCGACGATGTTGAGCTCCTGCACCTCGGCCGCCGTCAGCTCGGGCAGGCGCTCGGCGAGCGCGAGGAAGCGCTCGATCTCGGCCGGCTCGAGCACGGGCTCGGCGAGCAGGCGGAACTTGCGGATGTAGTCGGCGCGGGCGAAGGGGCGCGCGCCGAGCGGGTGCGCGTCGGCGACGGCGATCTCATCGGTCAGGGTCGAGCCGTCGGTGAGGCGGATCTCGACCCGACCGCCGAACGCCTTCTCGTCGGGGTCTTCGGAGTGGTAGCGGCGCGTCCACTCCGGGTCCTCGGCCGTCGTGATCTTGTGCCAGAGGGCGACGGTGTCGGGGCGCGACGCGCGCTCGGGCGTGTACGAGTCGACGTGGTGCCACCCGCCGTCCTGCAGCGCCACCGCGAAGATGTACGGGATCGAGTGGTCGAGGGTCTCGCGAGAGGCGAAAGGGTCGTACTTCTGCGGGTCGTTCGCCCCCGAGCCGATGACGTAGTGCGTGTGGTGGCTCGTGTGCAGCACGATCGAGGCGACGATCGCCGGGTCGGTCAGCTCGGGGTGCGTGCCGTGGAGCTTGCGCGCCAGGTCGATCCACGCCTGGGCCTGGTACTCGGCCGAGTGCTCCTTCGTGTACGAGTCGAGGATCGCGCGCTTGGCCTCTCCCGGCGCCGGCAGCGGCACGTCGTAGCGCGCGTCGGGACCGTCGAGCATCCACGCGATGACGCCGTCCTCGCCTTCGTAGATCGGGCTCGGCGACGTCTGGCCACGCATCGCGCGGTCGACCGCCTCGACCGCCATCTTTCCGGCGAACGCGGGCGCGTGAGCCTTCCACGTGGAGATCTCGCCCTTGCGCGACTGCCGGGTCGCGGTCGTCGTGTGCAGTGCCTGCCCGACGGCCTGGTAGATCGTGTCGGCGTCGAGGCCGAGGAGTGTCCCGATGCCGGCGGCGGCCGACGGACCGAGGTGCGCGACGTGGTCAATCTTGTGCTTGTGCAGGCAGATCGCGCGGACCAGGTCCATCTGGATCTCGTAGCCGGTCGCGATGCCGCGCACGAGCGCCGCGCCGTCGGCGCCGACGTGCTGGGCGACCGCGAGGATCGGCGGGATGTTGTCGCCGGGGTGGGAGTACTCCGCGGCGAGGAAGGTGTCGTGGTAGTCGAGCTCGCGCACCGCGACCCCGTTCGCCCACGCGGCCCACTCCGGGCTCGACACGGTCTCGTTCGGCTCGCCGAAGAGCGTCCCGCCGTGGCCGCCGCGGGAGACCGGGTGGTCGAGCGCCTGCGCGCGCGCCGCGACGACGGGACCGCGGGTGAGGGATGCCGCGGCCACCGCCGCGTTGTCGATGACGCGGTTGATGATCATCTCGACGACGTCGGGTTCGACGGCCACCGGGTCGGCGGCGACCTCGGCGATCTTGTACGCGAGCTGGTCCTCGCGGGCGAGGTTCTCTTCGCTCCGGTGCACACGGACGTGGTGGATGACGGTCATGGGGTCTTACCTTCCGGTCGTTGAGCGAGCGAAGCGAGACGAAACGTGGTGACCATCCAGGGAGGCGAGGATCGCGGTCAGCGCGTTGTGCAGGTGGACATGGGTGGCGTGGGCGGCGAGATCGCCGTCGCCCTCGCCGATGGCGCCAGCGATGACGCGGTGCTCGGCGACGGATGCCGCCAGACGCTCGGGGTTCTCACGCGCCAGGCGGCGCACCCGGACGAGATGGGTGCGCACGTTCCGCAGCGCCGCGGTGAGGTAGTCGTTCGCCACGGCGGCGTCGATCGCGGCGTCGAACCGGGCGATGAGCGCGTAGTACGCGTCGGGGGTGGCGGCGGCATCCGTCTCGGCGAATTCTGCGGCGAGCGCGGCGAACACCGCGCGGTCGCCGCGGGCGGCGGCCAGGCGCGCGGCCGACTCCTCCAGCGCGCGTCGCACCTCGAACAGTTCCCGGATGTCGCCGGTGTCGAGGTCGCTCACGACGGTGACGTGCGGCGACGCCTGCACGACGAGGCCGTCGGCGGCGAGGCGGCCGAGCGCTTCGCGCAGCGGAGTGCGGCTGACGCCGAGGCGGGCGGCCTGCTCGACCTCGCCGAGGACGGCGCCGGGTGCGAGGGCGCCGGATTGGATCTCGTCGAGAAGCGCCCGGTATGCGCGGTCACTGGCTCTCATCACTCACCTCCTCGTCAGCACGAGTGTATACAAAGCAGACGCGATCTGCGACAGAGTCCCACCTGCGCACACACTTTCGTATACATACAGCGCCGCAATACACACTCTTCATAAATTCATGAAATCGGCGTAGCGTTCGCCGTATGAGCACACCCATCACCACGGCAGGTCTGCGCAAACGTTACGGCCGCGTCGACGCTCTCGACGGACTCGACCTCACCGTCCACACGGGGCAGGTGCACGGCTTCCTCGGCCCGAACGGCGCGGGAAAGTCCACCACCATCCGCATCCTGCTGGGCCTCGCCCGGCCCACTGGCGGCGACGCCCGCGTCTTCGGCGCCGACCCGTGGCGCCACGCAGCCGAGCTGCACCGCCGCATCGCGTACGTCCCGGGCGACGTCGACATCTGGCCGAACATCTCGGGTGGCGAGGCCGTCGACCTGCTCAGCCGCCTGCGCGGCGGCGGGCGTGGCGCGGCCTACGCGGCCGAGAAGCAACGCCTGTGCGACGTGTTCCAGTTCGACCCGCGCAAGAAAGGCCGCGCGTACTCGAAGGGCAACCGGCAGAAGGTCGCGCTCATCGCGGCGTTCGCGGTGCCCGCCGACCTGTACATCCTCGACGAGCCCACCAGCGGGCTCGACCCGCTGATGGAGGTCGTCTTCCAGGACGAGATCGCCCGCGTGCGCGCCGCCGGCGCGACGGTGCTGCTGTCGAGCCACATCCTCTCCGAGGTGGAGCAGCTGTGCGACCGCGTCTCGATCATCCGCCGCGGCCGGATCGTCGAATCCGGCACGCTCGCCGACATGCGCCACCTCACACGCACCGAGGTCTCGTTCGCCGCCGCACTGCCGCGCCTGGCCGTGCTCGGGGTCGAGGGGCTGCGGGTGGCGCCGCCGTCGCTCGAGGAGCTGTTCCTGCGCCACTACGGCGAGGCGGCCCCCACTCCCGCGGAGGCGCACCGATGAGCACGCTCGCCCCGCTGCTGCGGCAGCGCCTGCGGCGCGACGCGGTGCAGCTGAGCATCTGGATCGGCGGGACGACCGCCCTCGCCGCCCTGGGATCGCCCACGGTCCAGAGCTCCTACGGCGACGAGCAGGAGCGCCTGGGGCTCCTCGCGACCGTCCTGGCGAACCCCGTCATCCTGCTCTTCCGCGGGCTGCCCTCGGGGGCGGGCGAAGACCAGATGGTGGTCTTCCTCCTGCTGCCGTGGCTGCTCATCCTCGCGGCGCTCATGAGCTCGTTCCTCGCCGTCCGCCACACCCGCGGCGACGAGGAGGGCGGACGACTCGAGCTGCGGAGCGCGACACCCGCCGGGCGATGGCTGCCGACGGCGGCCACCATGATCCACGGGATCCTCGCGAACGTCGTGCTCGGCGCACTCGTGACGGCGGTGTTCCTGGGGGCGGACGACCCGGTCGCCGGGTCGGTGCTCGTGGGCCTGTCGTGCGCGCTCGTCGGCATCCTGTTCTTCGGCGTCGCGCTCGTCGCCGCGCAGCTCATGCAGACCTCGCGCGGCGCGAACTCGCTGGCCACCTGGGTGCTGGTGGTGACCTTCGTCCTCGCGGGAATCGGCAACGCCCTCGGCACCCCGAGCGATGACCTCACCCGCATGCGCAGCTCGTGGCTCACGTGGGTGTCGCCGTTCGGCTGGGCCGAGAACACCCGCGCCTTCGACGAAGACGCGTGGGGGCCGATCGCCCTGCTCGCCGTCACCGCCGTGGTGCTCCTCGGCGCCGCTCTCGCCCTGCAGGCCGGCCGCGACCTCGGCGGCGCCTACGTGCGCGAGCGCGCGGGCCGTGCCGATGCGCGCGGCTGGTTCTCGTCCAACGGCGCCCTCGTCGGGCGACTCTCGGCATCCGCCATTGTGGGCTGGGTCGTCGGCGGGCTCCTCAGCGGCGTCCTCGCGACATCCCTCAGCGGCGTCGTCACGCAGCTCGGCACCGAGAATCCCGCGGTCGTCGACATCCTGGAGAAGCTCAGCGGCGGCAGCGACGACCTCGAGCGCGGCATCGTCGTGGTGTTCTTCGTGATGGTGGGCATCCTCGCCGCGTGCGCGGGCGTGCAGGCCGTCGCCCGCGCGCGGCAGGACGAGGCCGCCGGCGTCGCCGAAGCCGTCCTCGCGACGCCGGTCGACCTCGTGCGCTGGCTGAGCGCGTACGTCGCGATGGGCCTGATCGCCGCCGTCCTCACGATCGCGGCCGGCGTGGTCGGTGCGCTCGTGGGTGCCGTGTCGGCGACGGATGCCGGGGCTCTCGCCCGCGACGCCGTCATCGCCGGCGCCGGTCAGCTGCTGCCCGCGGCGCTGTTCGTCGGCCTCACCGCCGTCGTGTTCGTCCTCGCGCCGCGGCTGACGATCGCGCTGGGGTGGGTGCTCGTGGCGCTCGGCGCGACGATCGGCTTGTTCGGTCCACTGTTCGGCATGAGCGAGTCGGTCACCCGGCTGTCGCCGTTCGCCGCCGCGCCCGCACCGACCGCGAGCGGCGTCGACGCGAACGGCGTGTGGTGGGTCGCCGCGGTCACGGTCGTCGCCGTCGCCGCGGCCCTGGCTCTCATGCGCCGACGCGAACTGGCCGCTGCGGGATGATGGCGGGATGACGATGCCCGACGAGTCCCCCCACCCCGGCGCCGAGGCCGCCGAGCAGGCGGCGGCGCTCATGACCGCCGCGGGTCTCGCGCGCATGCCCGCGCGCGTCATGATGGCCCTCGTCGGCTCCCCCGACGAGGGCTACACCGCCGCGGAGCTCGCCGACCGGCTGGGAGTGTCGGCGGCCGCCGTCTCCGGCGCCGTGCGCTACCTGCAGTCGATGCGCATGATCGGGCGCATCTCGCGCCCCGGCGACCGCCGCGACCGCTACGAACTCGCCGATGACGCGTGGCACGGCGTCGTCACCAGCGAGTCGCCGCTCTACACCCGCCTCGCCGACCTCATGGATGCCATCGCCGACGACAACCCCGGCGCCCCGGCATCCGTCGCCCGCGCGCGCGACGCCGCGTCGTTCCTCCGCTTCCTCGCCGAGCGGATGCCGCAGCTCGCCGACGAGTGGCGCGCCACCCGTCAGGGCGCCGACGGCGGATCGACTACCGTCGAGGGGTGACCGACAAGACCTACACCGTGGCCACCGACGGCGCCTGCAAGGGCAATCCGGGCCCGACCGGGTGGGCGTGGGTCGGCGAGGACGGGCAGTGGGCGGCGGGGGCGATCCCCGTCGGGACGAACAACATCGGCGAGCTCATGGGACTCCTGAAGGCGATCGAGGATCACGCCGACGTCGCGCACCTCGTCGTGCAGGCCGACTCCAAGTACGCGATCGACACATACTCGTCATGGATGGATGCCCACCGCCGCCGCGGCTGGAAGACCTCGACCGGCGCGCCGACGAAGAACCGCGACCTGCTGGAGCAGCTGATCGCCGTCCGCGACGCCCGGCGTGCGGCGGGCCTGCCCGACGTCGTGCTCGAGCACGTGCGCGGGCATCGCGGGCACGTGCTCAACGAGTGGGCCGACGAGCGTGCCGTCCGCGGCGCCGAGCACGCCGCGAAGGGCACCGCCAGCGCCTGGTCGAGTCTCGGCGGCCTGCACCCGGTGCTCGACGTCAGCGCCGCGCCGACCAAGAAGCGCTGACGAAAAGGCGATGACCGCGAAGCGGTCACCGAGAGGCGCCGACCAAAGAGGCGCCGACCGCGTCAGCCGGTCGTGCCCTCGAACAGCCCGATGTGGTTGCCGTCGGGATCGACGATGACGGCCCACCAGCTCGTGTCGGTGATGTTGCCCTTCGGCAGGGCCACGTAACCTCCCGCGGCGACAGCCTTCTCGACCGTCTCGTCGATCGAGTCCACCTCGACGTACGACCGCGGCTGGGTGAATCCGTCGCTGCGCGGCGCGAGCCCTCCTCCCGAGACGCCGTTCGGCGCCTGCCACATCGGGTAACCCTCGAAGCCCGCCATCTCGGCGATCTGCCAGCCGAACAGGCCCGAGTAGAACTGCGTCGCCTGAGCGAGGTCCGAAACCGGGATGTCGATGTGGGTGATGTCTCCGTGCGCCATGAGGGCTCCTTCCGCCGCGCACAGTCTCCGCCTGAGCCGTCGTCACCACAAGGCCTCCCGAGCGGGGGCGGCGGGACCGCCGGGCTCAGCGGGCCGCGGCGAGCAGGTCCTCCAGCCGATCGAGCGCCGGCCGTTGGCCCTTCACCAGGCGCGGCCGGGCGTCGGGCACCGGTATCCATTCGGCGCGGTCGACCTCGGGAAAGCGCTGCCGGCGCCCGGAGCGGGGCGGCCATTCCATCTCGAACTCACCGAAGACGAAGTCGGATGCCGCGAACATCGCGCCGTCGGCGACGAACACCGTCACGCGCTTGCCGGACGAGTACGCGAACGTGCCGAGTTCGGCGTAGTCGCCGACGGGCGGATCGACGCCGAGCTCCTCGCGGAACTCCCGCCTCGCGGCATCGAGCGCCGACTCACGCTCGGGATCGTATTCCCCTTTCGGAATGGACCAGGCGCCCTCATCCTTCGCCGACCAGAACGGGCCGCCCATGTGGGCCACGAGCACCGATACCCCGCCCGCCGGGGCGACCCGATAGAGCAGGATGCCGGCGCTCACCGTGACCATGCCGGACTCACGCCGGGCGGCTCTTCGGCGACACGGTGTAGGTCTCCTCGGGGTCGACGACCGCCACCGAGGCGAGGGCCTCGTTCACGGCGTCGTAGGCCGCCTGCTCCAGCGTGATGTCGGATGCCTTGACGGTGTCCTCCAGCTGTTCGGGGCGCGACGCACCCACCAGCGCGGCGGCGATGTTCGGGTTGTGCAGAACCCACGCCAGGGCCAGCTGCGGCACCGTGATGCCGGCCTCGTCGGCGATGGGCTTCAGCTTCTGCACCGCCTCGAGCACCTCGTCGCGCAGGAAGCGCTTGATGAAGTTCGCGCCGCTCTTCTCATCGGTGGCGCGCGATCCCTCGGGCACGGGCTTGCCGGGCAGATACTTGCCGGTCAGCACGCCCTGCGCGAGCGGCGACCATACGATCTGCGAGATCCCGAGCTCTTCGGACGTCGGGATGACGCGCTCTTCGATGACTCGCCACAGCGCCGAGTACTGCGGCTGGTTCGACACGAGCTGGAACCCGAGCTCCTTCGACAGTGCGTGCCCTTCGCGCAGCTGCTCGGCGGTCCACTCGCTCACGCCGATGTAGAGCGCCTTGCCCTGGCGGACGATGTCGGCGAACGCCTGCATCGTCTCCTCGAGCGGCGTCTCGTAGTCGTAGCGGTGCGCCTGATAGAGGTCGACGTAGTCCAACTCGAGGCGACGCAGCGACCCGTGGATGCCGTCCATGATGTGCTTGCGCGACAGGCCGGTGTCGTTCGGGCCCTTCTTGCCGACCGGCCAGTAGACCTTCGTGAAGATCTCGAGGTTCTCGCGCTGCTGACCCTTGAGGGCCTTCGCGAGCACGACCTCGGCGGCCGTATTGGCGTAGGCGTCTGCCGTGTCGAACGTCGTGATGCCGAGGTCGAGCGCCTTGTGCACCGTGGCGATTGCCGCGTCGTCACCCACCTGGGAGGCGTGGGTCACCCAATTGCCGTACGTGATCTCCGAGACCTTGAAGCCGCTGTTGCCGAGATAGCGATAGTTGACCATTCCCCAAAACTAACGCCGCGGCGGATGCTGTGGGCCGGCGGCGGTCACACCTCGACGGGGACGGATGCCGCGACCGCGCGGTCTTCCTCAGTGGCGACGAGCTGGCCGCACGCGCCGTCGATCTCCTTGCCGCGGGTGTCGCGGAGGGTCGTCGGAATGCCGGCTTCGTTGAGGCGGCGGACGAACTCGCGCTGCACGTCCTTCTCGGAGGCCGTCCACACTGACCCGGGCGTCGGGTTCAGCGGAATCGGGTTCACGTGCACCCAGCCGCGGCCGCGCTCGTTGAGCTTCGTCGCGAGCAGATCGGCGCGCCACGCGTGATCGTTCATGTCCTTGATCAGGGCGTACTCGATCGACACGCGGCGGCCGGTCTTCTCGAAGTAGCCGCGCGCGGCATCCAGCGCCTCGTCGACCTTCCAGCGCGAGTTGATCGGGATCATCTCGTCGCGCAGCTGGTCGTCGGGCGCGTGCAGCGACAGCGCGAAGGTCACCGGGATGTCCTCGGCTGCGAGTTTGTTGATCGCCGGCACGAGGCCCACGGTCGACACCGTCACGCCGCGCGCGCTCATCCCGAGGCCGTGATCCTTGTCGACCATCGTGCGGACGGCCTGCATCACCCGGTTGTAGTTGGCGAGGGGCTCCCCCATCCCCATGAAGACGATGTTGGTGACGCGCTCGTCGGCGTGCTCGGCGGGGCCCAGCTCACCGGCGCGGATCGCCGCGTTCGCGCGGACGACCTGCTCGATGATCTCCGCCGCCGACATGTTGCGGGTGAGGCCGGCCTGCCCCGTCGCGCAGAACGGGCAGTTCATGCCGCAGCCGGCCTGGCTCGACACGCAGAGCGTGATGCGACCCGGGTAGCGCATGAGCACCGACTCGACGAGGGCGCCGTCGTGCAGCTTCCACAGGAACTTGATCGTGTCGCCGCGGTCGGTCTGTAGGCGGCGGACCTCGGTGAGCAGGTGCGGGAGGAGCCCCGCGACGAGCTCTTCGCGACCGGATGCCGGGAGGTCGGTCATCTGCGCCGGGTCGGACGTGTAATGCTGGAAGTAGTGCTTCTCGATCTGCTTCGCACGGAAGCCCGGAAGTCCCAGCTCCTTCACCTTCTCGACCCGCTGCTCGGGCGTGAGGTCGGCGAGGTGGACCGGCGGCATGCCCTTCTTGGGGGCCGCGAACTGCAGCAGCGGACGCCCCTCGGCATCCTTCTGCTGCGTCCATCCCTCGGTGCGGGGTCGAACCTGGCGCGGCTTGGTGGAGCGCACGGGGGTGGATTCGGTCATGTCTCAAGGGTACCGACGCCACCTGGGCGCACGGCGGGTGCGCGCGGTCCGGGCGGGTCGACGTCGTCGAGAGGAGTCCGCGCCGCGCGCGCACCTGCCCCCACGCAAAGGTGAGCGCGAACGCGAGAAGAGCCGCCGCCGCTCCGGCCGACAGGTACATGCCCCCCGAGCCCGGTGCGATCGACGCGACCCCGAGGACTCCCGCAGCTCCCAGCGTGATGGCTTCGACGTGCCAGCCGGCGAGGATGCCACCGCCGACCGCGGACGCGATGACGGCGGCCACGAGCGGGAACTGCAGCCGCAGCGTGACGCCGAAGATGGCCGGCTCGGCGATGCCGAGCACCGCCGGCAGCCCGGCGCCGGTCGCGAGCGTGCGCAGTCGCGAGTGACGCCGCGCGAGCAGCGCGACCGCGAAGCAGGCGCCCGCTTGCGCGAGGTTGGCGACGCCCGCGATCGGGAAGATGAACGACCCGCCGTCGGCGAGCAGGCTCAGTTTGAGCGACACAAGCCCTTGGTGGGTGCCGGTGACCACGAGCAGCGGGTACACCGCGCCGAACACGACGCCGCCCGCGATGCCCGCCGCGTCGTAGATCGTCACGATGAGATCGGCGAACACGTTGCCGGTCCACCGCATGGTCGGTCCGACGGCAAGAAAGGCGAGGATGCCCGTGACGAGCAGCGTCAGCATGGGCACGAGCAGAAAGCGCGCCGCTCCGCCGATGAGCCGGTTGCACGCGCGCTCGACGAGCGCGAGCACGTACGACACCGCGATGACCGGCACGACCGCGCCCCGGTAGTCGATGCCGAGGACGTCCACGCCCGCGATCGCCCAACTGCCGCCGCCTTCCAGACGCAATGCGGGCAGGACGCCCGAATCGACGATGAAGGGCGCAGCGACCAGCGCCGCACCCATCGCCGCCCCGAGGTAGGGGCTCGCTCCAAACCTCGTCGCGGCGGAGAACCCGATGAGAACGGGCAGCAGCGTGAAGACCCCGATGCCCAGGATTCCGATGAGCGAAGCGGGACCGGCCAACCACGGCAGCAGCGCGACGAGTGAGTCGGGCGCGAACACCCCGGGAGCGCTGAGCACGTTGTGCTGGTAGCGCCGATTGTTGCTGAGTTGCGTATTCAGCGGCTTCCGACTCTTCTCCCAATGAATGGTGGGGCACTGATCACCAATGATTGATCAGCGCTTGCTGTATAGTTCAGTACATGCTGACTATTGCTTCGCGCCTCGACGTCATGAACCGGCTCGGCCGGGCCATGGCGGACCCGACGCGCTCCCGGATCTTGATGACTCTGCTGAACGCCCCGAGCTATCCGGCCGTGCTCTCGCGCGAGCTGGAGCTGACCCGCTCGAACGTCTCGAACCACCTGACGTGCCTGCGTGACTGCGGGATCGTGGTCGCCGAGCCTGAGGGTCGCCAGACGCGCTACGAGATCGCTGACCCGCATCTTGCGGCTGCGCTGGTCGCGCTCGTGGATGTGACGCTGGCGGTCGATGAGCACGCGCCGTGTGTGGACTCGTCGTGCACGGTGCCGGGCTGCTGCGGTACAGGGGCGGACGCGTGAGCGCGGCGTGTAGCTGCGAGCACGAGCCTGCCACTGCGGCGGAGGATGAGACCGAAGAGGTGGAGCGGCCCTGGTGGAGGGACCGTGGGATCATGGTGCCGGTCTTCTCCGGTGTCGCGTTCCTGGCTGGTCTGATCCTTGAATGGTCCGGGCTCGAGATCCCGGCGCTCGTACTGTTCTGGATCGGCCTGCTGCTGGGCGCGTCGACGTTCACTCCTGGCGCGATTCGGAAGCTGTTCAAGGGCAAGCTCGGGATCGGGCTGCTGATGACGATCAGCGCGATCGGCGCGGTCATCCTCGGCTATGTGGAGGAGGCCGCTGCTCTGGCGTTCTTGTACTCGATTGCTGAGGCGCTTGAGGACAAGGCGATGGACCGTGCCCGTGGCGGCCTGCGGGCGCTGCTGAAGCTCGTGCCGGAGACGGCGACCGTGCTGCAGAGCGGCGTCTCTGCGCAGGTGCCGGCGAGGGAGTTGACGGTCGGCCAGGTCATGGTGGTCCGCCCGGGCGAACGGATCGCAACCGACGGGATCGTCCGCTCTGGCCGCTCAAGCCTGGACACCTCGGCGATCACCGGGGAGTCGATCCCCGTCGAGGTCGAGCCCGGGGACGCGGTGTCGGCCGGCGCGATTAACAGCTCCGGCGTGCTGGAGGTCGAGGCGACCGCGGCCGGTACCGATAACTCGCTTACGACGATCGTGGAGTTGGTCGAGAAAGCGCAGACGGAGAAGGGCGAGCGTGCGCGTCTCGCGGACCGGATCGCCCGCCCGCTCGTACCCGGTGTGCTGATTCTCGCAGCGCTCGTCGCGATCATTGGGTCACTGCTGGGCGACCCGGAGGTATGGATCACTCGTGCGCTCGTCGTGCTGGTAGCGGCCTCTCCGTGCGCGCTGGCGATCTCGGTGCCGTTGACGGTCGTTGCCGCGATCGGCGCGGCGAGCAAGTTCGGCGTGATCATCAAGTCCGGCGCGGTCTTCGAGCGCTTCGGCACGGTCCGGCACGTCGCGGTCGACAAGACCGGCACCCTGACCCGTAACGAGCCCGCGGTCACCGCGGTCCTCACTGCGAACGGCATTGCCGAGGAGCAGGCGCTGGCTTGGGCGGCGGCTCTGGAGCAGCACAGCACGCATCCCCTTGCGGCGGCGATCACCGCTGCAGCCCCGGGTGTTCCCGTGGCCGCGGATGTGACCGAGCAGGCCGGGCACGGCATCGACGGCACCGTCGATGGCGCTCGTATCACGGTCGGCAGCCCCCGCTGGCTCGACGCCGGCGAGCTCGGCGACCGGGTTGCAGGGCTTGAGGAGCAGGGCATGACTGTCGTGATCGTGCACCGCGACGAGGCACCGGTCGCGGCGATCGGCGTCCGCGACGAGCTGCGTCCGGAAGTCCCCGAGGTGGTCCGCACGCTTGCGGATCAGGGCGTCGGCATGACGATGCTCACCGGGGACAACGCCCGCACCGCTCGTGCGCTGGCTGCGCAGGCCGGGATCGCTGATGTGCGCGCGGAGCTGCGCCCTGAGGACAAGGCGACCGCGATCGGCGAGTTGTCGAAGGCGGGATCGGTCGCGATGATCGGTGACGGCATCAACGACGCCCCGGCCCTGGCGTCCGCGGACATCGGCATCGCGATGGGAGCGACCGGCTCCGATGCGGCGATCGAGTCTGCGGACGTGGCCTTCACGGGTCATGATCTGCGGCTCATCCCGCGGGCGTTCGATCACGCGCGGCGGGGCCGGCGGATCATCAACCAGAACATCATCCTGTCCCTGCTGATCATCACCGCACTGCTCCCGCTCGCGCTCTTCGGGGTCCTGGGGCTCGCGGCTGTCGTCCTGGTCCACGAGGTCGCGGAGGTCATCGTGATCCTCAACGGCCTGCGCGCCGCACGCACCCGCACACCACGAATGGAAAGCTGATGCTCGCAACCATCGGGTCGGCGATCGGCCTGTTCGCGGCGACCAACATCGACGACATCGTCGTGCTCACCGTGCTGTTCCTCGCCTCCAGCCGGGGAAAGCCGCGACCGTGGCAGATCGTCGCAGGCCAGTACCTCGGGTTCATCACACTCGTCGTGATCAGCGTGATCGCCGCGCTCGGTCTCACGATCGTCCCGGACGAATGGGTCGGCTTCCTGGGTCTGATCCCGCTCGGCATCGGCATCTGGACGCTCATTCGCGGCCTGCGCCGTAACGGCGACGACGATGATGACGACTCCAAGATCACCGCGGTCGGACTATGGGGGGTCGCCGGGATCACGATCGCCAACGGGGCCGACAACATCTCCCTCTACACGCCGATCTTCCGCACCAGCTCGCCCGGCGACGTCGCGGTCATGATCGTCGTGTTCCTGATCCTCGTCGCCGTCTGGTGCGCTGCCGGGCGACTGATCGGCACCCACAAGGCCGTCACCGAAACGCTCGAACGTGTCGAGCACTGGCTCGTCCCCGTCGTGTTCATCGGCCTGGGCCTGTTCATCCTCATTGAATCCGGCGTTATCGTCCGTCTCTTCGAGGCCCTCGCATGACCCCGGACACGAATACCGACGTTGAGTCGGCATCGGCGTCGGGAGAGCGTCCGCAGAGAGGACGCTGGCGGCTCACTGCCTGGGCGCTTCTGATCGCCGTGGTCGTCGTCGTGATCGATCAGGGAACGAAAGTGTGGGCCGAGGCCACCCTGTCGGAGCACGAGCGCATCCCGCTGATCGGCGACCTGTTGGGCCTGCAGCTCGCGTACAACCCCGGCGCGGCGTTCTCCTTCGGGGAGAGCTTCACCTGGGTGTTCGCTCTCATCGCCGTCGCGGCCACGGCCACCGCGATCGTGTTCGCGTTCCGGGTCCGACGCCCCGGGTGGGCGATCGTGATCGGTGCGCTCGGCGGGGCCGCTGCTTCGCACGCCGGCGACCGGCTTTTCCGCCAACGACAACTGGAACGACGCCGAGATGTTCGAGGTGTGCGGCACCGATCGCGATGGGCAACGCCGTGGACGGCGTGAAGGCCCTCGCCGACCAGGTCACGACCGCGATCGACGACGACGGCATCCTGCGCGCCTTCGCCGCCAACGGGCTGATCTGAGGTGCAGGACACACCGGCCGCATCGCCCTGTCCAGATTCCGTTCATGCGGCTCTGGAAGGATGGATGCCGTGACTTCGGCATCCCCTTCGCGCATCGTGTTCATCGACGTCGACGGGACGATCCTCGAGCACGGATCGGTCATCGCCCCCTCGACGGTCACCGCGATCCGCACCGCGCGGGCGAACGGACACCTGGTGTACCTGTGCACCGGGCGGTCCGCGGGCGATGTGCACCCTGACGTCCTCGCGATCGGCTTCGACGGGGCGATCACCAACGGCGGCGCGTTGGCCACGCGCGGTGACGAGGTGCTCGTCTCGCACCCGATGCCCCGGGCGGACGTCGAGCGCCTCGCGGACTACTTCACCTCGCGTGGGATCGAGTACTTCCTGCAGACGGACGAGCACGTGTATGCCAGCGCCGGCATCTTCGCGATGATGGCCGAGTTCGCACGGCTGCGCGCCGAGCGGCGAGCGGAGGACCTCCGCCGCCTGGGGCTCACCAACGCGGACGCGGACGCACCGGACGACCTCCTCGACGCCATGATGGCCGACGCGACGAACCGCTATCTGCCCCTCGCGCAGGCCGACCTCGACGCCGTGGCGAAGGCGGTCTTCGTGAGCGAGCGCTCCGACGGCGTCGATCGGGCGCAGCGCGATCTCGGCGACCGGTTCCATGTGATCCCTGGCAGCATGCCGCTGCCCGGCGGCTCGAACGGTGAGATCTCGCTGGCCGGTGTCACGAAGGGCGCCGCGATCCTCGAGGTGCTCGCGCACCTCGGCCGGTCGCCGGAAGAGGCCGTCGGCATCGGCGACAGCTGGAACGACGTGGAGATGTTCGAGGTGTGCGGCGACTCGGTCGCGATGGCCGGCGCCGACCCCGAACTGCAGGCCCGCACCGACCGCGTCACGACCGGAGTCCTCGACGACGGCGTGTGGAACGCCTTCGTCGAACTCGACCTCGTCTAGAGGAAGATGTCGGGGAACAGCTCGCTGTCGGGCGTCCCGGGGGTCGCCGCGTACTTCGCGAAGTCGGTGACCCCGGCGTCCCGCAGCACCTGTTCGACGATGAGGGTCTGGCCGGTGTACTCGCGGGCGGGCTTCGTGAGCACCTCGTAGGCGGCGTCCGCGTAGACCTCGGGCGTGCGGCTGACCTTCATCATGCGGTCGCCGCCGAGCGCGAACTGCACGGCCGCCGTCGCGATCGTCGTCTCGGGCCACAGGGTGTTCGCCGCGATGCCGTCGTCGGCGAACTCGGCCGCCATGCCGAGCGTCGCCATCGTCATGCCGTACTTCGCGAGCGTGTATCCGGTGTGGGCGCCGAGCCAGCGCGGCGTGATGTTCAGGGGCGGCGACAGCGACAGGATGTGCGGGTTCTCGGCATCCTTCAGGATCGGCACCGCGGCGCGGCTGAGCATGAAGGTGCCGCGGACGTTGACGTCCTGCATGAGGTCGTACTTCTTCGCGGCCAGATCCAGCGACCCGGACAGGTCGATCACGGACGCGTTGTTCACGACGATGTCGATGCCGCCGAACTCGCCCTGCGTCTTCAGCACCGCCTCGGTGATGTCGTCGTCGTTGCGCACGTCGCCGACGATCGGGAGCGCCCGACCGCCCGCCGCCTCAATCGCCTCAGCCGCCGAGTGCACGGTGCCTTCGAGCTTCGGATGCGGGGTGTCGGTCTTCGCCATGAGCGCGATGTTGGCGCCGTCGCGCGCGGCGCGCAGCGCGATCGCGAGGCCGATGCCGCGGCTGCCGCCCGACATCAGGATGGTCTTTCCGGTGAGGGTCACGGTCACTCCTTGGTGCTCCGACGGGATGCCGCGGCGAACGCCGCCACGCGTGCTTTGGATTCGGGGGTGTCGAACCGGGCCCCGATCGTTCGAGCCTCGTCGTCGAGGTTCTCGGCGAAGGCGCGTCGGGCCCCGGCACGGATGAGGCGCTTGGCCTGGCCGAAGGCGGCGGTCGCGTTCTCGAGCCAGAAGCCGGCGACTTCCGCGGCGCGCGCGGCCGGATCGTCGGCGAGTTCGGTGACGAGCCCCCAGTCCAGCGCCGTCTGCGCGTCGATCGTCTCGTCCTGCAGCAGCAGGCGCAGCGCGCGGGTCTGCCCGATCGCAGCGGGCAGCAGGGTCGAGACCCCGAGGTCGGGGGTGAGGCCGATGTTCGCGTACTTGCTGACGAACTTCGCGCGCTCCGCAGCGACGATGTAGTCGGCGGTGAGCATGAGCCCGAGCCCGCCGCCGGCGACGGCGCCTTGGACCGCGGCGACGACGGGCTTGTCGGACTCGATGAACGTGCGGATGCCGTCGTGGATGCGGTGGGCGGCGGCGGTGACGTCGGCGCCTGCGGCACCGGAGGTCGCCATCTCGACGACGTCGCCACCGGCGCAGAACGCCGGGCCCGCGGCATCCAGCAGCACGGCGCCGACCGTGTCGTCGGCGGTGATCTCGTGCGCGAGGTCGCGCCACCGCTTGCCCATCTCGAAGCCCATCGCGTTGAGCGAAGCGGGCCGGTTGAAGGTCAGGCGCGCGAGAGCGCCGTCTCGGGTGTAGAGGATGGAGTCGGTCATGCGGGCATCTCCTTGCGCGAGTGTCGGTGACGCGTTTCGGCGGGGGTGCTCACTTCGGCGCCATCCGGATCGCGCCGTCCAGGCGGATGGTCTCGCCGTTCAGGTAGCCGTTGCCGACGATCTCGAGCACGAGGCTCGCGTACTCGTCGGGTCGGCCGAGCCGCGCCGGGTAGGGCACCTGCTGGCCGAGGCTCTGCTGCGCGGCCTCGGGGAGGCCCGCGAGCATGGGGGTCTCCATGATGCCGGGGGCGATCGTGCACACGCGGATGCCGTACCGCGCCAATTCGCGCGCGATCGGCAAGGTCATGGCGTGCACGCCGCCCTTGCTCGCCGAGTACGCGGGCTGCCCGATCTGACCGTCGAAGGCGGCGACGGAGGCCGTGTTCACGATGACTCCGCGGTCTCCGTCGGGCGCCGGTTCGGTGCGCGCGATCGCGGCCGCCGCCTGCGCGGTGACGTTGTAGGTGCCGACGAGGTTGACGCGCACGATCCGCTCGAAGTGCGCGAGATCGGTCGGGTCGCCGTCGCGGTCCAGCACCTTGGCGGGCGGCGCGATGCCGGCGCAGTTCACGACGACGCGCAGCGGCCCGTGCTCGCCGGCGGCGGCGACCGCGGCGGCGACCTGTGCCGGGTCGGTGACGTCGGCGGGCACGAAGCTGCCGCTCAGCTCTTCGGCGCGCGCCGCGCCCGGTGAGGCGGGCAGATCGACGATGACGACGTGCGCGCCCGCGGCGGCGAGGCGGGCGGCGGTGGCCGACCCCAGCCCGCTGGCACCGCCGGTGACGAGGGCGGACGCTCCTGCGATCTCCATGGATTCTCCTTCGAAGTCCGGATGCCGTCGCGCGGCGCTCGTGGCAGATCCGTGCAACTGCGTCCCAGCATACGCGAGACGCAGTACCACGTCAGGGTGCGGCGGGCGGCGGCTGTCGCAGCACGTGGGCGAGGCGATCGAGCAGGGCGACCGGCTGCGCGAGCAGCCCGCGCGCCTCCGGATGCGCGACGAGATGATCGACCAGGCGGGCCGACATCGCGGCATCCTTTCGCCGATATCCCGACAGGTAGTGGGTCGTGGCGGACCATTCGAGCTGCGCACCGTCGGCGGTGCGGACGTGCACCGGGAAGGTGGGGGTCTCGGTCACCCCGATGGCGGCGCCGCCGAACAGCCCCTCGATCACCGGCCCGACGAAATCGCCGAGTGCGGGATGCGGCCACCAGGTGGTCGGCACATCCAGGCGGATCTCGCGCACGTCGGCCCAGGGGACGAAGCCCGACGGCGCCTCCGCGAGGTGCGGCGTGAGTCCGGCGACGCTGAGCCGCACGTGATGGACGTCGATATCCCCGACCGCGAGGGCCGGCTGTTCTCCCTCGACGGCCGCGAGCGGACCGACCCGGCGGGTGACGGCGGCAGAGGGCATGCCCCATCTCATCACGGCGGTGGCGAGGATGCGAGGTTCGGGGTTGACTGGCGGGATGGAGCTGCGAGTGAAGCACGTCTACGACGAGGCGACGGATGCCGACGGGTTCCGCGTGCTGGTCGACCGGCTGTGGCCCCGCGGCCTGTCGAAGGAGCGGGCCGCGCTCGATCTGTGGGCGAAGGACGTCGCCCCGTCACCGGAGCTGCGTCGTGCGTTCCACCACGACGGTCTCGCGTGGCCGGAGTTCGAGAGCCGCTATCGCGCCGAGCTCGCCGCCGGCGACGGACTCGACCGGCTGCGCGGCGAGGTGGCGGGCCACCCCGTCGTGACGCTGCTGTACGCGTCGCACGACGCCGAGCACAACGGTGCCGTCGTGTTGCGGGACCTGCTGAGGGGCTCTGCTCGGTGAGCATCCCGGCGCCGGATCTCGCCGTGCCCGGTGCCGTGCGCGCGCTCGCGCGGGGAGCCGCCCTGCGCGCGGTGTGGCGGAACGGCATGGGTGGAGTGACCTTCCGCAGCGATGACGGGCGGTACATCAAGTACGGGCCACGGCAGGCGGAAACCTCCATGCGAGCGGAGGCGGAGCGGATGGAGTGGGCGCACGCGTTCACGCGGGTCCCCGAGGTCCTCGAGAGCGGGGAGGACGACGCCCACGAATGGCTCGTGACACGCGCAATCGACGGACGCTCCGCCGTCGACCCGCACTGGCTCGCCGACCCTGCGACCGCGGTGCGCGCCGTCGGCGAAGGGCTGCGAGCCCTCCACGAGGCACTTCCTGTCGCAGACTGTCCGTTCGACTGGAGCGTGCGGTCTCGAGTCTCTCATGCCGCTGCCCGCGGCATCCGCCTGCCCGTGGCCTTGCAGGAGGGGCCGCCTGTCGACCAGCTCGTCGTCTGCCACGGCGACGCGTGCTGCCCCAACACCCTGCTGGGTGACGACGGCGGATGGCTCGCGCACGTCGACCTCGGCGCCCTCGGCGTCGGCGACCGCTGGGCCGACATCGCCGTGGCCGCCATGAGCACCGAGTGGAACTACGGCCCGGGCTGGGACGGCGTGCTGCTGGAGGCTTATGACATCGCGCCGGACGAGGAACGCCTGGCCTTCTACCGCGACCTGTGGAACGCGACCTGACGGTCGGTCGCGACGGGGCGAGCGGTCGCGGGGGCCTGTAGCGCCCGGACGCGGCGGTAGCACTTGCCTCCGACAGTGGAACCGGTTCCTGAGTGAGTTATCCACAGAAATAATCCTGATCAGAGTTAAAATAGTCTCACCCACGTGATGGCGCATCAGCGGTAGTGTGGATGACATGAGCAGCCCTGTCCTCGCCCTCGCCGATGCGGTCTCCGCGCTCGGCGACGCGTGGCCGGACGGGGACCTGGGCGGATGCGAGCCGGGGCGACTGGCGTCGCTCGCGGACCTGCTGGGACAGGTACGCCGGCTCGCGGACGCTGCGGCGGTGCAGGTCGCCGCGGAGGTGGCGCGGCAGTCTCGGCCGGAGCTCGGTACGGACTCGCTCGCCAAACGCCACGGGCACCGCAACGCGACCGTCATGATCGCCACCACCCTCGGGACCTCGTCAGCCGAAGCCGCGAAACTCGTCGAGGTGGGCGACGCGACCGCGCCGCAGGCATCGCCTACTGGAGCCCCCGCGGCGGCGCGGCACCCGCACGTGGGCGCCGCGGTCACGTCCGGCAGGCTCGGCAGGGATGCCGCGGCCATGATCATCCGGATGCTGGACGCCCTCCCCGACCGGGTCACGCGCGCCGCGATCGACGCCGCGGAGCGCACCCTGGTGAGCCAGGCGGTGGGACTGGAGCTGCATGCCCTGCAGAAGATCCTGCTGCAGGCCGAAGCCCGCCTCGACCCGGGCGGTGTCGAACCGAAGGAAGAGGAGCTGCGGGCGCTGACGTCGCTCTCGATCCGCAACGATCGGTCGGGGATGATCCACCTGACCGCGAAACTCGACCCCGCCCGCGGCGCCCCCGTCCTCACCCTGCTGGAAGCGATGGTCACCGCCGAACTCGGCCGCGAACGCGACGCCGCCACCCGCGGCAACGGACTCCCACCCCGCCCCATCCCCGTCATGCTCGCCGAAGCGCTCATCACTGTCTGCGAGCACTACACCGGATGCGACCGCACCGACCAGCCCCTCCCCGGCGCGACCGTCATCGTCCGCTGCACCCTCGACGACCTCCGCACCGGCACCGGCACCGCCACCATCGACGGCATCGACCAGCCCATCTGCATCGGCACCGCCCGCCGGATGGCCGCCTCCGGCGGCATCATCCCCTGGGTCATGGGCACCGACAGCGCGATCCTCGACTGGGGCCGCGAGAAACGCCTCTTCACCACCGCCCAAAAACGCGCCATCACCGAACGCGACGGCGGATGCATCGGATGCGGAGCCCCACCCGGCAGATCCAAGGTCCACCACCTCACCTGGTGGGCCCACGGCGGCACGACCGACCTCTCGAACGGCGTACTCCTGTGCGACTCCTGCCACCACCGCATCCACGATCAAGGCTGGGACGTGCAGATCGACGGGCTCGGCATCAACGCGCGCGTCTGGCTCATCCCACCCGCCACCATCGACCCCACCCGCAGACCACGACCCGCCGCCGGACACCGCTTCACCTACCAACCCGCCGCATAAGGCCCGCGGGAAGAGTCGGGCTGATCTCGATACGCCCGCTCGTCCCTCGCGGGCACTCGATCACCGGCGGCCGGGCGACGCGGCGAACGCGGGCACTCGATCACCGGCGGCCGGGCGACGCGACCAGCGCGGGCACTCGATCACCGGTGGGAAGCGACGCGACCAGCGCGGGCACTCGATCACCGGTGGGAAGCGACGCGACCAGCGCCCCAGCCGACCACGGCACCCCTCGCCGGACGCGGACGGGCGCGGCAGAATCGGGCCATGACGCATCCGCTCATGTTCGACGACGCCGACCCGGTGCTCGCGCGCGTACGGGCCATCGCGCTGGCGCTCCCGGAGGCGGCCGAGAAGATCACCCACGGCAGGCCGACCTTCTTCACGGTCAAGACCTTCGCGTTCTACGGCGGATCGCCCCGCGGCGAGGTGGGCGACAGACGCGACCAGGCGCTCTTCTTCCACCCCGATCCCGCCGACGAGCCGGCGCTGCGCCAGGACCCGCGCATCTGGGAGCCCTCCTACCTGTGGTGTCACGGCTGGCTCGCGATCGACCTCGACGACGTCACCGACTGGGACGAGATCGCCGAACTGCTGGATGCCTCGTACCGCGCGAGCGCACCCCGCCGGCTTGTGAAGCTCCTCGACGCCCGCTGACCCGGGATCCGCGCCCCGAACCCGGCGCCCCGCGCCACGAGGACCCGCGCCGCCGGGACCCGCGCCCGGCTGGTGGACGTGCGCAGGCAACGTGGGCGGGAGATGGGAACCGCACCGCAGCAACCCGCGCCCGATCACCTCGGGCCGAAGATCGGGTTGAACGCTCCGACGGCGATCGAGACGGCGAGCGCGATCACCGAGATGGCGAGCCCCACGAGCATGAGCAGCACATCGCCGGGGCCGAGTCGGGACTCCCGCGCCCACGTGCGGCGCACGGGAGCACCGAAGGCGCGCGCCTCCATCGCCGTCGCCAGCGCCGAGCCGCGCCGGATCGCGAGGACGAACAGCGCGAACGCCGTCCCCAGCGCGCGTCGCACCCGACCGCTGTCGGCCACACCGCGGGCGCGGCGCGCGAGCGACAGCGCACGCCAGTCATCGGCGAGAAGGCCCAGCATCCGCATGCCGGCGAGCGCGCCGAGGACGAAGCGCGCCGGCAGCCGCACGATCTGCGCGAGGCCGTCGGCGAGATCGGTCGGATCGACCGTGACGAACAGGACGACCGCCGGCAGACCGATCGCCAGCACACGCAGGAACGCCGCGAGCGCCAGCGCGAGCGACCCCTCGCTCACCCGCACGAACAGCCACTCGACGTACACCTCGCCGCTCTGTTCCCCGTACAACGCGATCGTGAGCGCCGTCGCGGGGGCGCCGATCCACAGCGGCAGCGTCCGCAGCCAGAACGTCCGCCAGGCGAGCCCCGCGGACAACAGCAGCGGCAGCTCCAGCAGCAGCGCGACGCCCGCGGACACGGCATCGACCGTGACGACGAGCGGGAGGGCGATCAGCAGCGCGGCGGCGAACTTCGCCACCGGGTTCAGGCGCGCGACGGCGCCGCGTCCGTCGGCGGGGCTCACGCGGCACCCTCGGGGAACTCGCCCGCGCCGCCGAGCGCGAACCGACGCGCGCCGAGCGCCTCGAGCAGCTGCTCGTCGTGCGTGATCGCCGCGATCCCCAGCGGCGCGCTGCCGTCCGCGCCGTCGCGCAGCGCCGCGATGATCGCGACGAGTTCGGCCCAGGTGCGGGCATCCTGCCCGAACGTCGGCTCGTCGAGCACGAGCACCGGCGGCCGCGTCGCGAGGGCGGCCGCGACCGTGAGCCGTCGCTTCTCGCCGCCCGACAGCGTGTACGGGTTGGCGGCGGCCAGCGGCCCGAGCCGCAGCCGCTCCAGCAGCTCGTCGACCCGCGCGGCGATCTCCGACTCCGCGATGCCCAGTTCCCGCGGCCCCACCTCGAGCTCACCACGCACCGTGTGCGCGAGGAGCTGGTGCTCGGGTTCCTGGAACACCGTGCCGATCCGCGTGAGCAGCGATCGTGAGGTCCAGGTGAACGGATCGCGCGGGTCGGATGCCGCCGCGCGCCCGCTCCGACCACGGCCACCCCGCCCACCCCGACTACCCCCACCAGCCCGCACGCGACGCGCGCGACGCCCCTCACGGCGCACCTCGGCGCCCGCCGCGAGAGACTCGGCGGCGCGCACCGTGCCGCCGACGGACGGCAGCAGCCCGGCGAGCGTGAGGCCCAGTGTCGACTTGCCGGCGCCGTTCGGCCCGACGATGCCGACGATCTCCCCCGCCCGCAGTCCGAGATCGAGCGGGCCGGCCGCGGGCGTCCCGGCATCCCGCCCCACGACGAGCCGCTCGGCCCTCAGCAGCACCTCGCCCGCAGCCGCCGTCGGCGGAGGTGGGGCGGCGGGGCGGATGCCGGGGACCCACACGCCCGCCGCGGTCAGCTCGCCCGCCCGGTCGCGCAGCACGGCGGCGGGAGACCCGTCTGCGAGGATCCCGCCCCCGCCTGCGGGCGAGCCGAGCACGATCACCCGGTCCACCAGGGGCAGCCACACGTCGACCCGATGCTCGATCACGACGAGGGTCGACCCCGTCGCGGCGAGTACCCGGCCGACCGCCGCCTGCACCTCGATGACGCCGGCCGGGTCGAGGTTCGCCGTCGGCTCGTCGAGCAGCATGACCCCGGGCGCCATCGCGACGACACCGGCGAGCGCGAGACGCTGCTTCTGACCCCCCGACAGCGCCGCCGTCGGCCGGTCCAGCGGCACGTCGAGTCCGACGGCATCGAGCGCCGCGCGCACGCGCGGCCAGATCTGCGCGCGCGGCACGCCGAGGTTCTCGCAACCGAACGCGACGTCGTCGCCCACCCGCGCCAGAATCGTCTGGCTGTCGGGGTCCTGCAGGACCATGCCGGCACGGCCGCGCACGGACGCCGCGGGCATGCCGTCGACGAGCAGTTCGCCCTGCGCCTCGCCCTCGTCGGCACCGCCGAGCACGCCCGCGATCCCCTGCAGGAACGTCGACTTGCCCGCGCCCGACGCGCCCAGCAGCAGCACCCGCTCCCCCGGTTCGATTCGGAGGTCGACGCCCTGCACCGCCCAGGCGTGCCGGGTCGCGTACCGCCAGCCCCAGCCGCGCGCGACGATGCCGGCGGGGCGGGCGGCGGCATCCGGCGTCGCGGGGCGCCCGTCGGACGCCACGCTAGACGCGCACGCCCGCTTCGCGCCCGGCGGCGAAGCGGCTGAGGGCACCGGTGCGGGCCAGCGCGCGGGCGATGAGCCACCCGCCGAGGCCCGCGATCACCGCGCCGGAGACGGTCGTCGCGGAGATGTACACCGTCGTGAACAGCGTGTCGGCGCCGGGGTACCAGAGGATACGGTCGTTGATGCCGCACGCGAGGCCGGCGCCGGCGCCGGCGAGCATCGCGACCGGCAGGCGCCACACCCCGTAGAGGAACACCAGGAACACGATCTCGGCGCCGAGGCCCTGCACGAGTCCCGACACGATCGTGAGCGGTCCGCCCCACTGGTTGCCGACGAGGGCGGATATCACCGCGGCGACGGTCTCGGTGTAGATCGCGGCGCCGGGCTTGCGGATGATGAGCCCGCCGAGCACCCCCGCGATGAGCCACGGTCCGGCGAGCAGCCCCTGCAGGCCCGGCAGCAGCGGCTTCAGGATCGCCGACGGCCCCTCGTAGCCGACGTTCCAGAGCAGGAAGACGGCGGCGCAGGCGACCGCGATGACGCTCGCGACGACGATATCGACGACGCGCCAGCGGTAGCGGTCGGCGCGCGAGACGGCATCCGCCGACGCATCGTGAGAGCGGACGGGGGACGGGGACGCAGACGCGTGCATGTTCTCTCCTCCCTGCGCCGGCATGATCCGGATCAGGTTCGACGGTCGAAGCGTGGATCGCTTCCTCTCAGCCCGGCTCACCGGACTCCCGTGGTTGTGGCGTCGAGTATAGCCGTGGACCGGGTAGTTTGGGCGGGTGACCACGTCCGACGCGCCTCCGCAGTCGCGCCGCGCACTCCGCGAGCAGGGCCGCTCGACGGGACCCGTGCCGCAGCAGGATGCCGGCGCGCACCCGCCGGGCGATGCCGAACCAGCCCCGGAGACCTCCCCCGTCATTGTGAGCAACCGGGAGGGTCGGCGGGCGCTCGCGTGGCTCGACGACGACACCGTGACGGCGCTGCCCGCGCCGGGCGACCTCGCCGGCACCCAGCACCCGTACGCCGTCGTCGCGCCCGACCTTCTCGCGCGCCGCCCCCGCCGGTCGCCGCTGCGCGCCGGCGTCATCGTCCCGCTGCTGGCGGTGCTCGGCGCCGCCGGCGCGTACGCGGCGACGACGCTGCTCTGGCCGCTGCACGCCGTCGCCCCAGAGGTGCGCGAGATCGCCCTGCAGGACCTCGGCGCCCCGGCATCCGCCCTCACGTGGCCGGCCGAAGGGGCGGCGGCCGTGGGTGTCGCCGGGATCAGCACGACCGCGGCATCCGGCGCCCAGACGGCACCCATCGCGAGCATCTCGAAGCTGGTGACGGTGCTGATGATCCTCGACGAGCTGCCCCTCGCGGTCGGCGAGCAGGGGCCGTCGTACCCGTTCACCGCTCGCGATCGCACGACGTACTACAGCTACCTCGACAACGACGAGTCGGCGCTGAACGTGCCCGTCGGCGGGTCCCTGACGGAATACCAGATGCTGCAGGGCATCCTCATCGGCTCGGCCGGCAACTACACCGACCGGCTGGCGAGCACGGTGTGGCCGAACGACCGCGTCTTCGCCGCCGCCGCGCGCGCGTGGCTCACGCGGCA
Source organism: Microbacterium sp. CH-015 (assembly GCF_049707015.1). Lineage (NCBI taxonomy): Bacteria > Bacillati > Actinomycetota > Actinomycetes > Micrococcales > Microbacteriaceae > Microbacterium > Microbacterium sp. CH-015. The sequence continues at coordinate 163,382 of NZ_JBNAFJ010000003.1, forward strand.
CAACCTGCCGGGCATCACACTCGTCGAGCCGACGGGGATCGACCCCGCGAACGCCGCCGACCCCGCCTCGCTCATCACGCTCGCGCGTCTCGCGCTGGCGAACCCCGTCGTCGCCGAGATCGTCCGGACGCCGTCGGTGGAGCTGCCCGGCGCGGGCCTGGTTACGAACACCAACGACCTGCTCACCGATCCGGCCGTCGTCGGTCTGAAGACCGGAACGCTCGACGGCGCCTACAACCTGCTGGCCGCCAAAGAGGTCACGATCGCCGACACCCCGGTGCGCGTGTACGCGGCCGTGCTCGGCCAGCCGACCGACGAGGCGCGCGACGGCGAGACGGCACGGCTGCTGAACGACGTCGCCGCAGAGGCGGCCGCCCCGCAGGTCGTCCCCGCGGGGTCGCTCACGGGCGTCGTGACGACGAAGTGGGGCGCCACCGTGAACATCGTGACGGATGCCGATGCCTCGGTCATCCTGTGGAACGGCGCGAGCGGCACGGTGACCACCAGCATCGCGCTGGGCGACGCGCGCGCCGCGAACGACGCGGTCGGCGAGGTGCGCGTCAAGGGCCCGCTGAACGCGACGACCACCGGCCTGCACCTCACCGCGGACATCCCCGATCCCGACCCGTGGTGGCGCCTCACCCACCCGTTGGAGCTGTTCGGCCTGGTCGACTGACGCGGCGCCGGCGCTCAGAACGGCCAGCGCTCAGAACGGCCAGACCAGCGGGACGTAGAGCACCGCGACGGCGAGGTAGACGACCATGAGCGGCAGGCCCAGCTTCCAGTAGTCGCCGAACCGGTACCCGCCGGGCTGGAGCACCATGAGGTTCGCGGGCGTCGCCACCGGGGTGAGGAACGCGGCGGCGCCGGCGACGGTGAGCGCCATCATGAACGGCTGGATGCTGAGCTCGAGCGTCTGCGCGATGGCGACGGCGATCGGCGTCACGACGAGCACCGTCGCGACGTTGGAGATGAACTGGCCGAGCACCATCGTCAGCACGCACAGCACGAGCAGCGCGAGGTGCGGCGACGTGGAGCCGATGACGCCCAGCACGATCTCGGCGACGCGGTCGGCCGCGCCCGTGGCGATGAAGGCCGCCGACAGCGGGATCATGCCGGCGATGAGGATGACCGTGGTCCACGAGATCGACCGGTAAGTCTGCGGGATCGTCAGCACGCCGGTGAGCACGAGCGCCCCGGCGGCGAGCAGCCCGGCGACCGCCGCCGGCACGAGGCCGGTCGCCAGCAGCACGACCATGACGCCGAGGACGACCAGGGCGCGCTTCGCGCCGCGCCCGAGCGGGACCGCGCGCTGCAGCGCCTGCGGCGGCGTCACCGCGATGACGTCGGGCGACTGCGTGTAGCGGGTGAGCGCCGCCCAGGGGCCCTGCACCAGCACGGCATCGCCCGCCTGCAGCTCGAGGCTTCCGGCGACCCCGTTGCCGCGCGACGCGTTCGGGCCCTCGTTCTCGCCGCGGCGCACCGCCAGGATGACGAGGTTCTCGTCGCGGGTCGTCATGCCGGCATACACCGTCCGCCCGATGAGCCGCGAGCGCGGCGCGACGAGCACTTCGGCGACCCCCTCGTCGGCGGTGAACAGCGCGCCGGTGTCGAGGTCGACCGCGTAACTGGAACGCAGCAGCTGCGCGTGCGCGCGCGGGTCGGGCGCGAGGTCGCCGAGGTGCTCCGGGGTGCGGTCGGGCAGCAGCCGTCCGCCGCCGAGCACGACGACCGCGACCGTCAGCAGCACGAGCGGGATGCCGGCGAGCGCGAACTCGAAGAATCCGAACTCGCGGCCACCCGCCGCCGCGGCGGCTTCGGACACGACGATGTTCACGGGCGTGCCGGTCAGCGTCAGCAGCGACCCGGCACTCGCGGCGAAAGCCAGCGGGATGAGCATCTTCGACGGCACGAGACCCGCACGCACCGCGACGACCACGACGACGGGCAGCAGCGCCGCGACGGCGCCGTTGATCGAGATGAAGGCGGACAGCCCTGCCGCCAGCAGCCCGACGATGAGGGTCAGTCGCCCCCGGCCGCGGCCGGCGCGCGTGACCACCTGGTGTCCCAGCCACGCGGTGACCCCGGTGGCATCGAGCGCCTCGCTCACGACGAACAGCGACGCGATGAACAGCACGGTCGGGTCACCGAATCCGCTGAAGGCCTCGCCGAGCGTCAGCACCCCGGTCGCCCAGAGCGCCAGCGCGACCCCGATCGAGACGATCGCGAGGGGCACCCTGCCGCTGACGAACGCGACGATCGCGAGCGCCAGGATCACGAACGTCCAGGATGCCGGGTCCACAGCATCACCCTACGGCGCCCGGTCGCACACGCGAGGTCGCCAGCTCTCACGCGAGGTCGCCAGCTCGCACGCGAGGTCGCCAGCTCGCACGCGAGGTCGCCACTTCACACGCGAGGTCGCCAGCTCACACGCGAGGTCGCCAGCTCTTGCGCGAGATCGCCACCCGGCAACCTCGGGGACGAACCGGCAACCTCGGGGAGCGGGCGCGTCAGACGAACCGGACGACCTGCTGCAGGCGGGTGCGGATGTCGAAGAGCTCGTTGCCGCCGATGTCGCGGGCGCCGGTGAGTCCGCGTCGCAGCACCGTCGACAGCGCCGAGCGGGCCACGATCGCGACGGCCAGTCCCCGGACACGACCGATCTCGTCGATCGCGGTGACGACGTCATCGTCAGGCAGCACGACGATCGCCCCGCTGAACTTCACGCGCGCCGCCCGTGCGACCGCCCGCGCGGCGGCGACGACCTCGGCGACCGGCGCCCCGGTCACGACGTCGCCGATGAGATCACCTCGGCGCACCCGCACCGGTCCGCCGAAGTCCTCGCTGCGCAGGGCATACAGCCCGCTCGGGCCGAGCACGATGTGGTCGAGCTTGAGGTCGGCGTCCCGCGGATCGGCGGCCACGTCGTGCCAGACGGTGTACCCCATGCCGAGGTCGCCGACGATGCGCGCCGTGGCCTCCTCGGCGAGCGCGTCGGCGAGGAGGCGCCGCAGCTCGCGCGGCGCCGTGCGCACGAGCGCCGGATCGTACGGATCGGCGAGCTCGGTCCCCCGCCCCGCCCATTCCCGCATGAGCGTGAGGTACCGCTCGCGGCGCCAGCCGCCCGGCTGCCCGAACGACCGCGCCCGCGGCCGGGTGTCGGCTGACCGGGTCCGCGGCCGCCAGCCCCCGTCCGCGCCACCCGCGCCACCCGCGCCCTCAGCTCCGCCCGCCCCACCTGCGGGCGCGTAGCCGGCCCCGCCGAAGCCGTGCCCGCGGTCGTAGGCGGAGCGGGCCTCGGGCGTCGCGACGAGCGCCCACGCCCGCTGCACCTGCACGAACGCGGCGGCGTCGCCCCCGGTGTCGGGGTGGGTCTGGCGCAGCCGCAGGCGGTACGCCTTGCGGACGTCGTCGGCCGCAGCATCCGGCGCCACACCGAGCACCTCGTAGGCCGACGCGGAGAGGGGACTGTCGAACACGGGCGACCTCAGCGCTTCTCACCGCGCCGCGCATACGCGGCGGCGCTCTGGCTCGACAGGGCGAGCAGGATGAGGATGTCCAGGCTCAGCGACAGGAAGGTGCTCTGCAGCGTGATCTCCTGGCCCTGCGCCCACCACGCGACGAAGGACGACGCGATCGACAGCGTCGAGAAGACCATCACGACCACACTCGCCCAGTTGCGCCCGGCGGGCGCGGTCAGTGGGCCGGCCACAGCGGTTCGCGCGGCACCCATTCCAGAGCCTCGGCGCCGAGGTCGGCGGCGACGTCGGCGAGCGCCGCGGGCTGCCAGCGCGGGTCACGGGTCTTGTCGACGAGCTGGGCGCGAATGCCCTCCACGAGATCGGGCTGCGTGTGCGCGAACCACAGCACGAGGCCGTACTCCTGTGCGAGCGCCGTCCGCAGATCCGGCAGCTCCCGGGCGCGGCGGACGGCGGCGAGGGTCACGGTGAGCGCGGTGGGCGCGAGCTGCTCGAGCAGGTCGGCGGTGTCGGATGCCGCCGGCTCGCCGTGCGCGCGCAGGCGCGCGATGATCTCGGTGACGGTGTCCGCAGCGAACGCATCATCGATCCACGGCCGCGCCGCCCGGAGCCGAGACGGCCCCAGCGTCTCATCCAGGAGGAGCACGAGTTCCGCGGGCGTCGCGGGGTCGGCGCGGTCGACGAGCGCGTGACGGAGGTCGTCGAGTCGCTCGCTCGGCACGAGCGCGTCGGCGAATCCGGCGTAGATCGCGTCGGCGGCATCCATCGTCTCGCCGGTGAGGGCGAGGTACTCGCCGATCCGGCCCGGGGCGTGCGCGAGCAGCCACGACCCGCCCACGTCGGGCGTGAAGCCGATGCGGGTCTCGGGCATGGCCAGCCGGGAGCGCTCGGTGACGACGCGGACGGCTGCGTGACCAGCCAGACCGATGCCGCCGCCCATCGTGACCCCGTCAGCGATCGCGACGATGGGCTTCGGATACTCGGCGATGCGCGCGTTCAGCGCGTACTCGGCGCGGAAGAACACGGCGACGTTGTCGGTGCGCCCCGACACGATCTGCTCGCGGAGGCCGCGCACGTCCCCACCGGCGCACAGTCCGCGATCGCCGGCGCCGTCCAGGAGGACGAGCTCTACGTCCGGGTCGCTCTCCCAGCGGTCCAGCGCCGCCGAGAGCTGCTCGATCATGTCGAGGTCGAGCGCGTTGATGGCGCGGGGACGGTTGAGCGTCAGATGTCCGATGGCGCGCTCGGTGCGCGCCAGCACGGTGGGTTCGACGGTGTCGGTCACGGTCGCAACGTTACCCGCGGGAACACCTCACCCGGGCGCGGCCTCCGGGCACCGGCGGCGGCATGCGACAGGATGGAGGCAACGACCCCCCACGATGAGAGGCCGCCGATGCCCGCCACACCCGAGGGACACGTCCTCGAGTTCACCGACGTCATCAAGCGATTCGGACCCGTCGCCGCCGTCGACGGCCTCACTGCCCGGGTCGAACCGGGCCGCGTCACCGGCTTCTTGGGGCCCAACGGCGCCGGCAAGACGACGTCGCTGCGGATCCTGCTGGGGCTCGTGTCCGCGACCAGTGGGAGCGCGACGATCGGCGGCAAGCGCTACGCCGAGCTCGACCGGCCCCTGCAGACGGTCGGCGCCGCGCTCGAGGCGTCGAGCTTCCACCCCGGGCGCACCGCGGCGAACCACCTCAAGGTGTACGCGCAGGCGGCGGGCCTGCCGACCGCCCGCATCGACGAGGTGCTGGGCCTTGTCGGCCTCGCCGACGCCGCCGGGCGGAAGGTCGGCGGGTTCTCGCTCGGCATGCGCCAGCGGCTGGGCCTGGCATACACCCTGCTCGGCGACCCCGGCGTGCTCGTCCTCGACGAGCCGGCCAACGGTCTCGACCCGGAGGGCATCAAGTGGCTCCGCGGATTCCTGGGGCAGCTCGCCCGCGAGGGCCGCACGGTGCTCGTCTCCTCCCACATGCTCGCCGAGGTGCAGCAGACGGTCGACGCGCTGCTGATCATCTCCCGCGGCCGCCTCGTCTACGAAGGCGACATCGCCGGTCTCACGGTCGCCGACGACTACGCGACGATCGTCGACTCTCCCGACCGGGCAGCGCTGGCCCAGGCGCTGGATGCCGCGGGCATCGCCTACGAGCCGGTGCGCACCGGTTTCACGGTGCGCGGTGCCGAGCCGGCCGCGCTGGGGGCCGTCGCCGCCGCAGCGGGGGTCGCCTTGTCGAACCTGCAGCGTCGCGGTCCGGCGCTGGAGGAGGTCTTCCTCGACCTCGTCAACGGCACCCGCGTGCACACTCCGACACAGCAGCAACCCGCCCTGGCAGAGGAAGGCGACCAGCGATGAGCCTCGTGAACGCATCGCGCTCGGAACTGACCAAGCAGTTCACCACCGCGATCTGGTGGGTCCTCGGCCTCGTGCTGCTCGTGTACGTCGGCAGCACGGCTGGCGGCCTCGCGGCGACGTTCGGAGCCCTCGCCACGGGCGCCCTGGGCGGCGACGCGGTGAACGGTCCCGCCCTCCCCGCCGAGATGCTGCCCCCGGTGATCTACAGCCTCGCCACGGCTGTCGGCTACGTCTTCCCACTCCTGATCGGCACTCTGCTCGTGACGAACGAGTTCCGGCACAAGACCCTGACACCGACCTTCCTCGCCACACCGCGGCGCGGGATCGCGCTCGGCGGAAAGGTGGTCGCCGGCATCCTCATGGGTCTGCTGTACGCCGCCGTCGCGCTCGTCGCGACGGTCGGCCTGGGTGGTGGGCTCCTCGCCGTGTTCGGCATCGACACGGCCCTCGGGTCCGCGGAGACGTGGGCGATGATCGGCCGGATGGTGATCGCGTTCGTGCTGTGGACGCTCGTCGGCATCGCCGTCGGCACCCTGGTGCGCAATCAGGTCGCGGCCGTCGTCGGCGTGCTCGCCTTCACGCAGTTCATCGAGCCCATCCTGCGCACCGTCGGCGGGTTCGTGGAGGGGGTCTCCGGCATCACGGAGTACCTGCCGGGCGCCGCATCCGACGCCCTCGTCGGCGCGAGCATCTACTCGAGCCTCGGTGGCGAGACCGCGGCGGTCGGCCTGCACTGGTGGGCGGGCGGACTCGTTCTGCTCGGGTACGCCGTGGTGCTGCTGGTGATCGGCTACGCCGTCAGCTGGCGCCGCGACGTCAGCTGACGTTCAGCGCGCCGACGCGGCGATCTCGGTGACCTCCAGCGGCGCATCGTCCGCCTCGAGCCGCAGCGCCTGCACGAGATCCCGCCCGTGGCGCGTCGTGAGCACGACGCGCGAGAACTCGGCATCCCCGTCCAGGTCGATCACGACGGCGGGGTGACGGCGCCGGACGATGACGAAATCCGCGCCGCCGGCCGAGCGCCACGTCCCCATGGCGATGGTGCCGCGGATGAGGGTTCCCGGGCTCGGCACGCCGCGCAACCACGTCCAGGCGTCGTCGGTGAGCTGCACTTTGGCGATGTGCTCGCGCGCGATCCGCACACTCGCGGTGCGGCGCGCGAGCAAGCGCTCGATGGGTGAGAGCACGACCTCGAGCTGCGTCGAGTCGAGCAGCAGCGTCACCATGCGATCAGTCTGCCAGCGTCACGATGTGCGAATGCTCACAGAGCCGCAACGATCCGCTCAGACCGCGAACTCGTCGGCGGCGTGCGGCAGCGGAAAACGCGACACCGCAGCGATGAGACCCCCGATCGTCTGCTCCCGCGCGACGGCGCTGACCCCGAGACCCACCTTGCGGGCATCCTTCGCGGTGCGCGGACCGATCGCCGCGACGACCGTCGCCTCGGGGATCTCGGGGAACTGCAGGTGCACCTGCTCGGCGACCGAGCCGCTCGTGACGAGGATCGCGTTGATCCGGCCGCTCGCGACATCGTGCGCGATGCGCTCGGTGACCGGCACGCCCACCGTGCGGTACGCGACGACGCTGCGGACGTCGTGGCCGGCCTCGGTGAGCCGCCGCGTCAGCACCGGCTTGGCGATCTCGCTGCGCAGGGTCAGGATGCGGCGGGGCTCCGGCTCGAGCTCGATCATCTGCGCGGCCATGCCGGCAGCGGAGTTGTCCTCGTCCGGCACCAGGTCGACGCGGTAGCCCACCGCGGTGAGCGCGGCGGCGGTCGTCTCGCCGACGGCCGCGACGCGCGTGGAGGCCGGAATGACGGCGCGGTAGGCGTAGAGGACGTCCACCGTGGTCGCACTCGTCAGCGTCACCCAGTCGAAGGCGCCGGCGGCGAGATCGGCGAGGGCCGCCTCAAGGGTCGCCTGATCGGTCGACGGGGCGAAGTTGATGAGGGGGGCGATGACCGGCACGGCGCCCTGGGCGCGCAGGGTCGCCGCGACGGAATCCCCCCAGGGGCCGCCGCGCGGAACGAGCACACGCCAGCCCTTGAGGGGCTTGGCCGCCTCGGCATGCAGGTCTCGGTTCATGGTCGACTCTCGGTGCTCAGTCGGGACACACGGGATCGCGCGTCCGGCGCCACCCGCTTCGGAATCGGGATTCCGTGCTGTTTCGCAAGGCGGTGCCGGCAGCGTGCGCGTCATTGCCACTGCCTGGATCCGAGCATACCCCCGGCTCCGCAGACAGAGGACACCGGCGGATGCCGCGGCATCCGTCGCCCGTGCGGTGCGGGTGTGGGCCGGTCAGCGGGTGTAGAGCCGGACGATGCCCCACACCGCCACGCCGACCAGGGCTGCGGCGACGACAACGGCGGCCGTCGCGCCCGTGGGGTTGCGGCGGGCGAAGGAGCGGGCCGTCGCGATCGTGCGGTCGGTCGCCTTCGCGACCCGCTTCGGGACGTTCGCCTTCTCTTCGATGGCGGCCAGCGCCGCCTTCAGCTCGGCGCGGGCACGCTCCACGGGGTCGGTGATGCCGAGCGCGACCGCGGTGCGGGGGACGGGCAGGTCAGAACTCATCGGCCACTTCCTTCACGATGCGGGCGTCGACCTTGATGGCCTTCGCAGGGTTCTCGGAGCGGCTGAGCCGCTTGAACCGCAGCAGCCCCAGCACGGCGAAGATCGCCACGAGCACGATGCCGAGCACGAAGACGATGAGGCTCGCGAGCCACGCCGGCATCCATGAGCTGAGCCCGATGATCGTGAACGCGCCGAGCGCGGGAATCGACCAGAACAGGAAGAACAGGGCGACGAGGAACCAGGCGCCGCCCATCCCGGCATCCTTACCCGTCTTCTTGGCCCACTTCTTCGCCGAGTCGATCTCGGCCACGACGAGATTGCGGACGAGCTCGGGCACCTCGCCGACGAGGGTCAGCAGGCTGTCGTCCGAGCGGTCACGGAAGCCGCGGGGAGTGCTCATCTCAGTCGTCCGTGGCCTTCTTGGCCTCGGCGACGGCCTGGTCCGCCGCCTTCTTGACCTCGGCGACGCTCTTCTCCGCCCCGCGGGCGACATCGTCGGCGGAGGCCTTGCCGGCCTTGATCGCGGAGTCGAGCTTCTGACCGGGCGTGCTGCCCTTGCTCGCCGCCTTCGTCACTTTGACCGCGCCGTCCCACAGGGCGCTCGGCAGGGCGAGGGCCGCGGACTTGCCGAGCTCCTTCGCCTTGTCGACCTGCTTCTGCACCGGCGGCGTGTTCCACACCTTCAGGAAGCTCGACTTGATCTGCTCGTAGCGCTCACGCCCGGCACGAGAACCGAGGACGTACCCTGCGGCCAGGCCCACGACGATCCCGATCTTGCCTCTCATGGCGTCTCCTCACGTTCGACCCGTGGTGCTTCGTGAGACCAGGGTAGCCCCATATGCCGATCCCGGCATCCGTCAGGTCGGGGGCTGGCCGGCGCCGACGGGCTGTGCTATCCCCGACGGCGCCGGTCTGCTACTCGCTGCCGAACAGAATGCGCGCGCGCACCTTCTCGACCTCGTCGACGGTGTCGGCGACGATGGGGGCGATTCCGCCGCCGGCGAGCCACGCGCCGACGGCCACGAGGCCCTCGCGTCCGGCGATCGCGGCGCGCGCCGCTGCCGTCCGCTCGGCGTGGCCGATGACGGATGCCGGGGGCGCGAGCACCACCCGCCGATGCGCCGCCGCCCGCGGCTCCCCCACCTCGGCACCGAGCAGCGCGGACGCGGCGCGCCGCGCCTGCGCCACGAGCTCGGGTGGGCTGGTGCTGGGGCTGGGGCTGGGGCTGGTGGTGTTCGCGAGTGCGCCCGTTGTCGCCGAGTGCGCCCGTCGTGCACCGTCCGAAGTGGGCGCACTCGGCGGGAAGGGGCCCGGTCGCGATGGGTCGGTGGGGGCCTCGAGCTGGACGCGCAGGATGCGGCGGGGTCCCGCCGCGGCGGCGAGGTGCGGCCACGACGCCGTGGCGTCTTCGACGGCAGCGGCGCGGATCCCGGATGCCGCGGACGCGATCGCCGGGGCGGCGTACACGGTCGCGGGGGCGGCGGACGTGGTGGCGGGGGATGCGTTGGATGGAGCGGAGGACGTCGGGGCTACGGCGGTGGCGGTGGGAGTCGCGGTGGCAGTCGCGACGGGAGCGTCGACGACGAGGGTGACGACGTCGCGCTGTCGCGATGCGGGCGCCGCGACAGAGATGCCGGCGGAAGCGAGGAGGGATGCCGCGGCGTCGCCGTCGGTCGCGATGATCACGACGTCGGCGATGATCTGCCCGGTCGGTGTCGCGTCGGAATCTCGGGCGCTGAGCGCGCCGGGGGCTGACGCCGGGGTGGCGCGGGAATCGGCGTCCGGGGCGCTGGCCGCGGCATCCGGGGCGCCGGTGGCATCGGGATCTGACGCCTGGGCGACGGAATCGGCGTCCGGGGCGCTGGCCGCGGCATCCGGGGCCGCGTTCTCGATGCGAACGGTCCACCCCCCGTCGTCGCGGTGGAGCCCGGCGACGCGCGCACCCGTGCGGATCTCGACCTCGAGATCCGCCAGGCGCCCGGCGAGCGCATCGACGAGACGTCCCATCCCGCCGCGCAACGTGGCGCGGGAAGGCGCCGGACCGTCGGGGAGGAGCTGGGAGATCGCGCCGGCGAGCGACCCCGCGCGGGTGAGGGCGGTGCTGAGCCCGGGGACGGCGAGGTCGGCGTCCACGTCGTCGACGTCGACACCGAACCGGCCGAACGCGAGCGGCGCGACGAGACGGTCGCGCACGCGCACTCCCATCCGCGTCCGCACGAGGGCGCCGAGGCTCTGCTCCCGGCCGATCGTCAGCGGGGGGCGGAGGCGGTCGAGGTAGGCCCGCCACGCGCCGCGCCATCCGATGATCCGTCGCGCGTCGTCGCTCCACGGGTTCGCCGGGATGCCGGCGAGTCCCACCGGGAGGCGCGCGACCCGCAGCGCATCCGGTGAGCCGACGGCGACCGCGATCGCGTCGCCGGCGGCCGGCTCGACGGCGTCGCGCAGCCCCAGTTCGTCGATCAGCGTGTCGAGGGCGGGCGCGCCCAGCGCGAATCCGTCGGCGACGAGATCGACGGCGAGTCCGTCGATCTCCTCGGTGCGGATGCTGCCGCCCAGCCGATCGGACGCCTCGATCACCGTGACGCGGATGCCGACCTTCGCGCACTCCAGCGCCGCCACGAGCCCCGCGACACCGCCGCCGGCGACGACGACGTGTGCCTCGTGGGCACGGGAGATGAGATCTGAGGCGCGGTCGGACACCCCTTCATCCTCCCCCACCGCCGGGCCACGCAGTCATGGCCCCGTCACGCCGGCGGGTCGGCCCGGCGGGTCGGCCGGGCGGGTCGGCCCGGCGGGTCGGCCGGCCGTCGCCCGATCGCCACGCCGCGGCGTTCGAAAAGCAGGGCGAATCGCACCTTTCGGCCGCCCGCAGCCGACTGATGGCCGTTTCGCCCTGCTTTTGCGACACCGCTGAAGCGTGAGCGCCGGAAGTGGGAGCATGGATGCCATGGCCCTGCACATCACCGGTGTCGCGGCGGAGGACGCGCTGCTCACCGACAGCCCGCTCGCCCTTCTGCTCGGGATGCTGCTCGACCAGCAGATCGCGATGGAGACCGCCTTCGCCGGACCGCTGAAGATCCAGCAGCGCACCGGCTCGTTGGATGCCGCGGCGTTGGCGTCCTTCGACCCCGACGCCCTGACCGCGGTGTTCAAGGAGACCCCGGCCGTGCATCGCTTCCCCGGGTCGATGGCCGCGCGCGTGCAGTCGTTGTGCCGGGCGCTCGTCGATGACTGGGGCGGAGATGCCGCGGCGCTGTGGACCCGCCCCGCAGCCAGCGGCACCGAGCCCGACGGGCCGACCGTGCTGAAGCGTCTGAAGGCGCTGCCGGGGTTCGGCGAGCAGAAGGCGAAGATCTTCCTGGCGCTCCTGGGCAAGCAGTACGGCTTCACCGGCGCGGGCTGGCGCGAGGCCTCTGCCCCCTACGGCGAGGACGGGTCGTTCCGCTCGGTCGCCGACATCGTCTCGCCCGAGTCACTCACCAAGGTGCGCGAGCACAAGCGCGCGATGAAGGCCGCCGCGAAGGGTTGAGCCCCGGCATCCGCCTGGTCTCAACCCTCACCCAACTGCAAGGCTTCGTCGGCGACACGCCGGTGGAACCGCGGCCCGGTCGGCGTGTCGGCCGAGATCCCTTGCCGTTGCGACGGATGCCGCGGCTCAGGCGCCGCGCAGTCGCTCGGCCAGGTACGCGACGAGGCCGTCCAGGCCGATGCGCTCCTGCGCCATCGTGTCGCGGTCGCGGACGGTCACAGCGTCGTCCTCGAGCGAATCGAAGTCGACGGTGACGCAGAAGGGCGTGCCGATCTCGTCCTGGCGGCGGTAGCGGCGGCCGATCGCGCCGGCGTCGTCGAAGTCGACGTTCCAGCCCTGCGCGCGCAGGTCGTCGGCGACGCGGCGGGCCAGCGGCGACAGGTTCTCGTTGCGCGACAGCGGCAGCACCGCTACCTTCACCGGCGCGAGGCGCGGGTCCAGGCGCAGCACCGTGCGGGTGTCGGTGCCGCCCTTCGCGTTCGGCACCTCCTCCTCGCGGTAGCTGTCGACGAGGAACGCCATCATCGACCGGGTGAGGCCGAACGACGGCTCGATGACGTACGGAACGTACGTCGTGCCCGACGCCTGGTCGAAGTACTGCAGCTTCTGACCGGACGCCTCGATGTGGCTGGACAGGTCGAAGTCGGTGCGGTTGGCGACGCCCATGAGCTCGCCCCATTCCTTGCCCGGGAAGCCGAAGCGGTACTCGAAGTCGATCGTGCCGGCGGAGTAGTGCGCACGCTCGTCCTCGGGCACGTCGAACTGGCGCATGTTCTCGGGATCGATGCCGAGGTCGATGAACCAGTCCCAGCACGCCTGCACCCAGTGCTCGAACCACTGCTGTGCCTCGGCGGGCGGCGTGAAGAACTCGATCTCCATCTGCTCGAACTCGCGCGTGCGGAAGATGAAGTTGCCCGGCGTGATCTCGTTGCGGAACGCCTTGCCCACCTGGCCGATGCCGAACGGCGGCTTCTTGCGCGACGCGGTGAGCACGTTCGAGAAGTTCACGAAGATGCCCTGCGCCGTCTCGGGGCGCAGGAAGTGCAGGCCCGACTCGTCGTCGACGACGCCGAGGTAGGTCTTCACGAGACCCGAGAACGCCTTCGGCTCGGTGTACTGCCCCTTCGTGCCGCAGTTCGGGCACGGGATGTCGGCGAGGCCGTTCTCGGCGGGGCGGCCCTTGCGCGCCTCGAAATCGTCGATCAGGTTGTCGGCGCGGAAGCGCTTGTGGCAGCTGAGGCACTCGACGAGCGGGTCGGTGAAGGTCGCGACGTGGCCCGATGCCTCCCACACGCGCTTGGGCAGGATGACCGACGAGTCGAGGCCCACCATGTCACCGCGGCCGCGCACGAAGGTCTGCCACCACTGCCGGCGGATGTTCTCCTTCAGCTCGGTGCCGAGGGGGCCGTAGTCCCACGCGGAGCGCGACCCGCCGTAGATCTCACCGGCCTGGAACACGAATCCGCGGTGACGGGCGAGGGCGATGACTTTGTCGAGACGGGACTGCTCGGCCACAGGTGGCTCCAAATGGTCGGATTCGCGAGAGCGAGAGAAGAGCGATGAAGAACGGATGCCGCGGCCACAGGGCGCGCGCCCGGCATCCGTCAAGTCTAGCCGTCGCGCCGGCAACGGCCGGCGGCACACCCCCTGCCGGACGGGCGGTCGCGCTGGCAGGGTGGGCACATGGATGAGCGCGAGACGAGATGGCCGGCGCTGCCGATCGCGGCATGGCAGGACTTCTTCTGGGGCGCGTTCGACCTCGCGACCTCGCGCTTCAGCGGGCGGTCCGCGCCGCAGTATCCCGGCGGCGTGCCGAACTGCCCCGACTGGGTGATGCACGAGGCGTACGACGCGGAGGTCTCGAGCGCCGGGTACTGGCCGGGCGGCGCCGAGGAGGGGGCGTTCTACTCGTACACGTACCCCGAGCCGCCGGGGTTCCGCGACCGCGACCTCGGCGTGCCCGGCGCCTTCTTCGACGCGGGGCTCGGCGAGTTCCTGCTGCCGTACCGGACGGTGCGCGAGGCGGAGGACCCCGAGGGCCTGCTGCTCGCGTTCCTGCGGGCGACGTTCCGCGCCGGCGCAGAGGCCGGCCGGTGTCCTAGCGTGGACGGGTGAGCGATGCCCGCGCCGAGATCCGCCATGTCATCGTGCCGGGCCGGCACCATCTGCTGACCCGGTTCCAGGTCGACTACCTGCGGCGGCTGCTCGCGGGCTTCGAGCACGACGACGTGGGCGACCGGGTCGCGGCATCCGCCGACGCGGTCGTCGTGTGGGCGGTCACGAGCGCCAACCACTCCGCGACGCGGCGCAACCCGTTCCCCGGGCATCGGCGCGAGGCAGCAATCGAGATCCTCGCGCACGTCGAACGGATGCCGTCGATCGTCGTGCCGGTGGTGGATGTCGCACCGACGCCCCGGTTCGCCGAGATCACCCTCAAGACGATCGAGTACGCGACGGCCGAGCGCATCTCCCCCTCACCCGCCACGGCGATCGTCGCGACTTCGACGCCGGCGGTCGCCGAGATGTACCGCGCGCTCGGCTACCGCATCGCGCCGATGGAGCGCGGCCACCCCGACTCGCCCGACACGCCATGGCAGCTGCTCGACGACCTGACGGCCGGCGGTGACCGGTGGCGCACGGCGGCGCATCCGGCGAGCGTCGACATCGTCGACCGCTACGGCCTCGCCGAGCAGGCCCGGCAGATCGCCGCCGACCCCGTCATCGGCGATGAGGGCGGTCTCACCCAGACCCGCGACTACCGCACCTACAGCCGTTCGTTCGAGGACGCCGCCGACCGGAAGTGGGCGCAGGCGCGCCCCTGGATCGTGCCGGGCCGCGTCGTCGACCTCGGCTGCGCGACGGGCGCGATGCTCGAGCTGGCCGCCCGCGAGCCCGCGCTCGCGGAATCGGACCTCATCGGCGTCGAGGTCGCGCCGGAGTTGTTCGCGGAGTGCGAGCACAAGAAGTCGCAGGGCGCGTTCGCGAACCCCAACACGTTCTTCTACCGGCGCAACATCCTCGCCGGGTCGCTCTTCCCCGACCGCAGCATCGCGACGACGCTGAGCTTCGCACTGACGCACGAGATCTACTCGTACGGCGACGGGATGCCCTCGCTCGAGGCGTTCGCCCGCGCGATCGCCGACCAGACGATGCCCGGCGGCGTGTGGATCAACTCCGACGTGTGCGGCCCGGCCGACCCCGGGCGGCGCGTGCGGCTCCGGTTCCACGAGGGCGACGTGACGACGCCGGCGCGGCGCCTCACGGGGTCGAACGACGAGATCGCCGCTGCGCTCGACGCCCTGCCGGTGGCGAGCCGGGTCGCGCAGTTCGCGCAGGACTTCACGGAGCTCAGCGGCACACCGTGGAGGTATGACGTGTGCGACGAGCGAACGATCGAGCTGTCGCTGGGCGATGCGATGGAGTTCCTCGAGACCGTCTCGTACACCCGCAACTGGCTGTCGGAAATGCACGAGCGGTTCTGCGCGCTGTCGTGGCCGGACTGGCAGGCCCTCATCGCGTCGGTCGGCCTGCAGATCGACGAGCGATCGGGGCCGTGGCGCAACGAGTGGCTCGTCGAGCACCGATTCGCGGCGGCGGCCTCGCTCACCGACCCGGCCGGCAGGCCGCTGCCGTGGCCCGATACGCACGTGCTGCTCGTCGCGCGGCGGCCGCTGGAAGGGTGACCCTCGCGAACAGCCGCATGCCCTAGGTCCCCGGCCGCAGGAACGGCGGATGCAGCTGCCCGACCGGCCCGCGGCGGAACACCTGCGCGGGTCGTCCGCCGTCTCGCACGGTCGCGCCCGTCGGCTCGACGAAGCCGGTCGCACCCGTGATCTTGCGGTGGAAGTTGCGCGGATCGAGCCGCTCGCCCCAGACGGCTTCGTACACGGCTCGCAGCTGCGCGACCGTGAACTCGGGCGGGCAGAACGCGCTCGCGAGGGCCGAGTACTCGAGCTTCGCGCGCGCCCGCTCCAGGGCGTCGGCGAAGATCACGCCGTGGTCGAATGCGAGCGGCAGCGCGCCGTGCTCGACGGAGGAGACCGGCCACCAGCGCGCGGCGCGCGCGTCGGATCCGGCGGCGGGCTCCGCCAGGTCGGGCGCGAGCGCGAGCCACGCGACGGTCACGACGCGTCCGCGGGGATCGCGCCCCGGCATCCCGTACGTGCGCACCTGCTCGAGATGGATGCCGGCCGACACGCCCGTCTCCTCGGCGAGCTCACGATGGGCCGCGGCCTCGAGATCCTCCTCGGGCAGCACGAAGCCGCCGGGCAGGGCCCAGGCGCCGACGTCCGGCTGGATCCCCCGCTCGACGAGCAGTACGTGCAGCGCCCGCTCGCGGATCGTGAGCACGACGAGATCGACGGCGACCGCCGAGGAGAACGGATCCATCACGCCAGTGTAGAGGTTTTCGTCATCTTGACGATATCCATCGCGAGGAGTTATGGTCAGAGTGACACTAACAAGGGAAAGAGGATCTCATGGCCACCATCACCGCCCGCCCCTTCGTCCGTCACCTGAGCGCGACGCCCACGATGCACGTGACCCACACCCGCCGCGGCGTGAGGCGCCACGACGGTGCCGGCCAGGCATTCTGGTTCCGGCCGCTGGACGCAGCGATCAGCGAAGTGCCGCTCGACGATCGCGAGCTCTCCGTCGTGGTGACGCTGCGCACAGCCGACCTGCAGCAGCTCTCGGCGCCCGCCACGGCCACCTACCGGATCGTCGACCCCGACCTCGCCGCCCGGCGCATCGACTTCTCGATCGACCTGCGCACCGGCCGGTGGAGCGAGCAGCCGCTCGAAGCCATCGCGGCGCCGCTGCACGGTGCGACGACCGCCGCGGTCGTGCACCTGCTGCAGCCGCGCACGCTGGATGAGGCGCTCCGCGCCGATCTCGCCGAGCTCGGCCGGGCCGCGACCGCGATGCTCGCCGACGACACGCGGTTGACCGATCTCGGCATCGAGATCGTCGGGGTGCGCTTCTCGCTGCTGCGCGCCGAGCCCGACGTCGAGCGCGCCCTGCAGACCCCGGCGCGGGAGGCGATACAGCAGGATGCCGACAAGGCGACCTTCGCGCGCCGCGCGGTGGCCGTCGAGCGCGAGGCGGCGATCGGCGAGAACGAACTCACGAATCAGGTCGAGCTCGCCCGCCGCCAGGAGGAGCTCGTGCAGGCCAGGGGCCGCAACGCGCGGATCGAAGCGGAGCAGGCCGCCGTCGCGGCGACGATCGCCGCCGAGTCCGACGCGGATCGCGTCCGCACCGACGCGCAGGCGCGGGCGGATGCCGAGCGCGCGCTCGGCGAGGCGGCCGGTGCGGCCGAGCAGGCGCGCATGGCGGCACTGCAGGACGTGCCCGTCGGCATCCTCACCGCCCTCGCCCTGCGGGAGCTCGCCGGGAGCCTCCCCCGGATCGAGCACCTTACGGTCACGCCGGATCTGCTCACCGACCTGGTCGGCCGCCTCGGCGCCCGCGAGGGGCGTTGACATGCCGGCCCCGCGCGCGGTCGTCGTGCACCGGGCGAGCGAGCTCACCGAGCTGCTCGCCCGGCACGGAACCCGGGGTCAGGTTGCCTTCTTCCTCGACGCTCGAGGGCAGAGTCTGGCCGCCGTCGAGGAGCACCACGAGCGCACCCGCGCCGCGCTGGCCGACGTCGCGGCAGGGCTCCCCGCCGACTGGCGGCGCGCCGGCGTCGAGCGGGCCGAGCTGCCGCGCTTCGTCTTCGAACCCGACGACGTCGTCCTCGTCGTGGGTCAGGACGGCCTCGTCGCCAACGCCGCGAAGTACCTCGGCGCGCAGCCCGTGATCGGCATCGATCCGCTGCCCGGCGTGAACGCCGGCATCCTGGTGCCGTTCGCGCCCGCCGCCGGTGCCGCGCTCGCCGAGCCGGCGCACGCGGGCGACGCGCCGATGTGCGAGCGCACGATGGTCGAGGTGCGCACCGATGACGGCCAGTCGCTCACTGCGCTCAACGAGGTGATGATCGGGCAACCGGGCCACCAGTCCGCCCGCTACACGATCGAGGTCGATGGCGCCGACGAGCGCCAGTCGTCGTCAGGCGTGATCGTCTCGACGGGCACCGGCGCCACGGGCTGGTGCCGGTCGATCGCCCGCATCCAGGCTCCGACGCTCCCACTGCCGGCCCCGACCGAGCGCGCCCTGGCCTGGTTCGTCCGCGAGCCCTGGCCCTCCCCGAGCACGGGCGCCGACGTCGTGGCGGGCCGACTCGATCGCGGCGCTCTGGCGCTGCGCGTCGAGTCGGATGCGCTCGTGGCGTTCGGCGACGGCGTCGAGGCCGACCGCCTCACACTGACGTGGGGTCAGCGGGTGACGGTCGGCGTCGCGGGCCGGACGCTCCGGACGGTCAGCTGACGAACTTGATGGACAGCGGGTAGGTGTACCACTCGCCCTTGTTCGCCTTGAGCGCCGCGATGATCGAGAAGACGATGCGCAGCACGTAGGCGGCAGCGACGATGAACAGTCCGATGATCAGCCAACTGGTGAGCCAGCCGACCACTTCGGCGATCAGCAGCGTCAACTGGAAGTTCAGCGCCGTCGCGCTGTGGGCGCGCACGAACGGGCCGCGGTCCTTCAGCACGAGGTAGCCGATGAGGGCGGGGATGAAGTTGAAGAAGATGCCGCCGACGTGGATGAGGGTGGCCCACAGCTTCTCATCGGCGGGGTTCAGCGGCTGCGACGGCTGGGCACCGCCGCCGTAGGGCGGCTGCGGCGGAACTCCGCCGGATGGCGGGGACGGCGGCTGGTTCGGCGGGATAGTCATGGGGTCAGCCTAGGGCCCGGGACCCGGCCGCGCACAGAGGGTTAACCGGAGATGTCACCGGGTGTCGTCCGCCGGAAACCGTGGCGCGGGGCACTGGGGCACTGGGGCGCCGGGGCGCTGGGGCATCCGACGCCGGGGCGCAGGGCGCTGGGGCGCCGGGGCGTGATCCCCCGCACGACGGAGGCGCCGCGGCATCCCGAACCGATACGGTCGAAGACGACCGTCGTCACAGCCCAGACAAAGGAGACGCATGGACATCTTCGCTGCCGGAGGAGCATTGGTGGTGGGCGTGATCGCCGTGATCGCCGCCATCATCCTGCTCATCTTCATCCTGATCATGGTGCGCGCCTGGTACAAGGTCGCCAAGGCCGACCAGGCGCTCGTGATCGTCGGAAAGAGCCAGAAGGGCGCCGACGGCGCATCATCCCGGATCTCCGTGATCACCGGCGGCGGTGCGCTCGTGAACCCGCTGACCCAGCGCGCCGAGATGATCTCACTGCGCGCGCGGCAGATCAAGATGGAGCCGACGGCCCAGGCCTCCAACGGCGTCACCGTGAATGTGTCGGGCGTCGCGCTCGTGAAGATCGGCTCCGACCCCGAGTTCGTCCGCCGAGCCGCGGAGCGCTTCCTCAGCCAGGACGGCGCGATCGAGCAGTTCACGACCGAGCAGCTCGAGGGCGCGTTGCGCGGTGTCGTCGCGACGCTGACCGTCGAGCAGCTCATGAAGGACCGGCAGAAGCTCAGCGACCAGATCGCGGAGGGCATCAAGAGCGACCTGCTCGCGCAGGGGCTCATCCTCGACTCGTTCCAGATCCAGGGCATCACCGACAAGAACGGCTACATCGACGCCCTCGGCGCCACCGAGGTCGAGCGCGTGCGGCGCGAGGCCGATGTCGCCCGCATCAACGCGGCGCGCGAGGTGCGGGCGCGCCAGATCGCGACCGACGAGCAGAACCTCATCGAGCAGACCGCGTTCGACAAGAACTCCGCGGCGGCCGCCGCCGAGGTCGGCCGTGCCCGCGCCGAGGCCGAGCAGGCCGAGGCGCTCGCCCGCGCGGAGCGTGAGCAGGCGGTGCTCCTGCAGGGCGCCGAGAACAAGCAGGCGCAGCTGGATGCCGACATCAAGAAGGTCGCCGACGCGTCGCTGTACGAGCGTCAGCGCGCGGCCGACGCCGCGGCGTACGGCGAGGTCAAGGCCGCCGAGGCCCGTGCCCAGATCGCCGCGCAGGAGGCCGAGGCCACCCGCCTGCGCGCCCAGGCCGAGGCCGACGCGGTGCGCCTCGTCGGCGAGGCGCGCGCCGCCGCGATCGAGGCGGAGGCCGAGGCGCTGTCGAAGAACCAGGAAGCCCTGCTCGCGCAGCGGGCCCTCGAGGCGCTCGTGCCGATGATGACCGAGTTCGCCCGCGGGTTCGACAAGGTCGGCTCGATCACGGTGCTGGGCGGCCAGGGCGCCTCGTCGCACATCGCCGCGGAGTCGGCGTCGAGCATGCGCGCGAGCTTCGACGCGATCGAAGCGGCGACGGGCATCGACCTGCGACAGGTGATCCAGGGGCAGGCGACCGGGCGCGGCATGGCCGAGGGGATGCGCAGGATTCCGAGGCCACCGCCGCCGGGACGCGCGCCGCCGCACGGCAGGAAGCCGCGCAGACCGCGCAGGAACAGGCCGGGCAGGCCGGTGCGCCTCTAGCGGAGCCCCAGAGCGAGCCTCAGCCGTAACCGCACCAGTCGGCGAGCCACGCGAGGATCCGGCCGCGCATCGCGGCGTCGGCGGCGAGCGTGAACTGGCCGGGTTCGCCGCCGACCACCACGTCCAGGGTGAATACGGTGCCGCGCTTGTCCTCCTGGACGGCGTGCGGGTCGCAGCGCGAGGGTCGCAGCGGCAGCGCGATCGTGCGGGCGGTCTGATCGTCGCCGCCGACCGTCACATCCAGCGGCAGGATGCCGCCCGCCACCCCGTCGAAGGTCAGCAGATTGGTCTCGCGCACGTCCGCGAGCAGGACGGCCGCTGCCGCACCGGACCGCGGCACGATCGACAGTTCGAGGGAGGCCGGCGCCCCGGCATCCGACGGCGTGAACGCGCTCCATGTGACATCGGCCGCCGCCGCGGTGCGCGCGGCGACGCATTCGCGCCGGTGCAGCGCATCGAGGAACGGGAAGACCTCACCGGCGGCCGCGGACGCCGTTCCCGCCCGATCACCCTGGGTGTAGGCGAAGGTGACGGTCGCGCCGGGGGTCGCGGTCCCGTCGCACACGACATCGGCCAGCTGCACGCGCACGTTCACGGTGCGCCCGGGGGCGAGGGTGGAGGTCCGGTCGACGACCCGCGTCGCGGGCGCCGCGAACCGCGGATCGTCGAGGCTCACCGCTCCGATCTCGATCGCCTCATCGGAGCCGTTGTGCACCTGCACCTCGACCTGCCGGTCGGCGACGTCGGAGCGCAGCTGCGTGACGGCGACCGTCACGCCGGCGGGGAGGGCGGTCGCCGCCTCGGTCGCCGACGTGCCCCCGGCGCCGCACCCGGCCAACGGCGCCGTCACGCACAGGATCAGCGCGAGCGCCCGTACACAACTCCTTCGAACCGGTGCGTCGTCAGGCGAAACCCGGCGCCGCGGCGGCCTCGAGTGATGGATCGAAGGAGTTGGCCACAGCCGCACGGGGTCACCGCCGCAGTTCCGCCCGCGCGACGGTCGCGTCCTCGAGGGCGACCGGGTCGATCTCGACGCCGAGGCCGTGACCGGTCGGCACCCGCACGTGCCCATCCTCCAGCCGGATCGGCTCGGTCACGATGTCGCGCGCATAGAACCGGTCGGATGCCGATACGTCGCCCGGCAGGGTGAAGCCGGGGAGGGCGGCCACCGCGGCGTTCGCGGCGCGGCCGATGCCCGTCTCGAGCATCCCGCCGCACCAGACCGGGACGCCGGCCTCGCGGCACAGGTCGTGGATCCGGACGGCCTCGAGGTAGCCGCCGACCCGGCCCGCCTTGATGTTGATGACGGACGCCGCGCCGAGCGCGAGCGCGTCGGCGGCCGCCTTCGCGGACACGATCGACTCGTCCAGGCAGACCGGCGTCCGCAGGCGCGCCGCGAGGGTCGCGTGGTCGACGATGTCGTCCTCCTGCAGCGGCTGCTCGATCAGCAGCAGGTCGAACCGGTCGAGCTCGGCGAGGGTGGCGGCATCCGCCAGCGTGTACGCCGAGTTCGCGTCGACCTGCAGCGGGATCGCGCCGAACGCGTCGCGGACAGCCGCCGTGTCGGCGACGTCGCGGCCGGGCTTGATCTTGATCTTGATGCGCACGTAGCCGGTGTCGAGGTAGCCGCCGACGGCCTCGACGAGCGCGGCAGGGTCCTGCTGGATACCGACCGACACCCCGCTCGGCACCCGGTCGACGACCGCGCCGAGGTACTCGCCGAGGGGGCGCCCCTCCGCGCGCAGCGCGGCGTCGAGGATCGCCAGCTCGAGGCCGGCTTTGACCATGCGGTGCGCGACGAACGGCTCCAGGATGCCGGCGACCTGCTCCGGCGCGAGCGTGCCGACATCCAGCAATGCGGGCACGAGAAAGCGCTGTGCGACGTCCCACGCGCCCTGCGTGTACTCGCTGGAGTACAGCGGCGCCTGCTGCGTGACGATCTCGCCCCAGCCGTCGCCGTCGGCGGTCCGTGCCCGCACGACGATCACCTCGCGGACGGTCTCGGTGCCGAACGAGGTCGTGAACGGCGACACGAGCGGCAGGTGCAGGACGCGCAGTTCGATCGCCTCGAGGGCGACGGATGCGGCTGCGCGGGCGATCGGCATGGGCTCAGGGTACGCCGCCGCCCGCGGGTGGGTCAGTCGTCGACGACGGTGACCGTCACGTCGATGTTGCCGCGCGTCGCATTGGAGTACGGGCAGACCTGGTGGGCGGCGTCGGCGAGGCCGCGGGCGACCTGCGGGTCGATGCCCGGAAGGTTCACCTCGAGCTCGACGGCGAGACCGAACCCGCCCTGGCCGTTCGGGCCGATCGCGACGCGCGAGCCGACGCTCGAGTCGTGGATCTCGACCTTCTGCGCACGCGCGACGGACTGCAGCGCACTGTGGAAGCACGCCGCGTAGCCGGCGGCGAACAGCAGTTCGGGGTTCGGCGCGCCGCCCGCGCCGCCCATCTCCTTCGGCACGCGGACGTCGATGTCGAGGATGCCGTCCGCGGTGCGGACGTGGCCGTTGCGGCCGCCGCCCGTGGCGAGGGCTTCGGCGGTGTAGAGGGTGTCCATGGGGATTCCTTTCGTCATGCGACGGCGCGCTGCGCCGCCGCCAATTCACGCATGTTGGCGGTGATCGCGGCGAGCTGTCTCAGCAGTTCGGCCAGGTCGCCGCCGCTGCCGAGGAAGGCCGGGACGAGGCATCCCGCCGCCTCGGTCACCTCGGCGTGGACGGCGCGCCCCGCCTCGGTGAGGCGCACGTGCACGACGCGCTCGTCCGCATCGCCGCGGCGCTTCGAGACGAGACCGCGGCCCTCGAGACGTCGCAGCAGCGGCGAAAGCGTGCCCGAGTCGAGGCCCAGCTCCTCACCGAGGGTCGAGACGGTGCGGTCACCCGTGGCCAGCACCACGATCGCGAGGTACTGCGGGTAGGTGAGGCTCCACGGCTTCAGCACCTCGCGATATGCCTGAGTCGTCGCATGCGACGCCGTGTACATCGCGAAGCAGACGAAGTCGTCCAGCGTCGAGGTCATGCTCAAAAGCATTGCACGCAATTCAATTACGCACAAGGTGAGGAACCTTCAGCGGAAGAGGGTGAATCCGTCAGGGTCGCCGGGGCGCGGCGGGCGCAGCTGCGCGGGGATCGGCCACGGCAGCACGAACCGCTCGGTCGCATGGCTCACGTCGCCGAAGTCGTCGGCTTTCACGACGATGCGCGCCGGCGTGACCTCGACCAGGCGCACGCGGAACGGCTCGGCGCCGGGACGCTCCAGCATCCACGGGTCGGCGAGGAAGGCGAGCCCGCGCTCCTCGAGCGCCGCCTCGGCGGCGAGCCAGTCGACGGATGCCGCGACGACGCGCCCGAGCACATCGATCGCACGCCAGTCGTCCCCGTCCGGGAGGATCCACCCCACGAGTTCCCCGTCCTCCCGCCGATGCGGGATCGCGTCGGGCGACGGCCCGCCGTCCGCCGCGCTCACGGCAGCTCCGCGAAGGCGCGCACCGGGAAGGTGCCGAAGCCCTCGATCGCCGGCGGCGCGGCGGTGAAGCGCGCGCCCGTCGGCGGCAGCGCGCCGAGGTTCGTCAGGTGCTCCACGACGTGCACCCCCGCCCCGAGAAGCAGGGTGTGCGCGGGGCGCTCGCCCCCGGCATCCGCCGCGGTGTCGTCGATGTTGACCGCGTCGATCCCGACGAGCACCGCGCCGGCATCGATGAGCCACTCGGCGCCCTCCCCGGTGAGGAACGGCGCACCGCGCCCGTACGCGGGCGTGCCGAAGTGGCGATCCCATCCGGTGTGCAGCAGCACGGCGGCACCCCGGACGTCGCGGTCGGCGAGCGTCTCGGGCCGGATACCGCGGCGCTCGGCGGTCCAGGCGTCCGCCAGGTGGAAGACCTCGGCGCGCAGACCCACGAGCGTCGCGAGGTCGAGCCCGGCGAGGTCGGGCCCGTCGGCATAGCGGTGGAACGGCGAGTCGAGGTAGGTGCCGGTGTTGCCGATCATCGTGATGATGTCCATCGCGAACTCGGTGCCCGGCGCGTAGGTCGCGCGGGAGTCCTCGCGCGTGAGGTGCGGCGTGATGACGGGCGCCGGCAGGCCCGGGTAGGTGAGGAGCCCGGCCCGGATCCGGTGGCTGAGGTCGACGACGCGGGATGCCGCAGCATCCGCGTGCCCGGCAGCACCGACGTCGACTCCGCGGCTGCCGCGGTGCGGTTCGGCGACGATGCGCAGCCCCCGCAGCTCGACGTCGGCGACGAGCGCGAGGCCCAGGTGCTGCACGAGCAGCCGGCCGATCTCGGCCTCGGACACCTCGGCCGAGGGCAGTCGAGTCGGAATCCGGTGCCGGAGAGCTCTCCCCCGTTGGCGAAGCTGATGTCGAAGTCGAAGTGCGCGCGGTAGTCTGTCACCCGCTCAGCGTAGGGCGCTGCCGTGTCAGCCGCGCCCGAACAGGTACCCGCGCTCGTCGTCGAAGCCGATGACGACGAACCCGTCCTGCAGCAATCCGCCGAAGGCGTCGCGCACGCGGTAGCGCCACTCCAGCGCCTCGGCCGGGTCGTCGCGGCGCACCGCCTCGATGTCGTGCGGCACGCGCACCGAGGTCACGACGTCCTCCTCGCGTGGAGCGGATGCCGGGGCGGCCAGCGCCCACGAGACCATCAGCCGGTCGGACTCGTCGCCGCGGTTCACGCCGTCGTCCATCGCGCCGTAGTGGTCGACGAGGTACTCGGTGATGCGCGCGCCGAGCACCCGCAGGTTGAAGTGGGCGTTGCGCGCGACGAGCGGGTCGAAGGTCCACGTGATGTGACCGACACCGTGGGCGAAGGCCCAGTCGCGCTGGTGCTGCTTCAGCAGCCGGCCGAGCCCGAGCGACCGATACCCCGCCAGCACGCCCGTGATGTGGCTGTGCATCGAGCGCTGGGCGGGCGCCGCGAAGAACGCGACGGATGCCCCGACCATCCGCTCCCCGTCGTACAGCCCGACCGCGTAGTTGCCGGAGTGCGCCAGCGCGCGCAGCAGGTTCGGCGGCATGCCGGTGCGATCCCCACCCCACACCTCGCTCAGCACCGCGGACGCCGCGAAGACCTCCTCGACCGTCTCCAGTGCGCGGATCGTGACCTCGGGAGCATCGGGCGCGTCGTCCATGCCAGCACCTTACGCCCGGCGGCGCCGACGTCCCGTGGCACCGATAACCTGAACCGATGGGCTCCACCGGTGACGACGCACGCAGACGCCTCACCCGGATGCCCCCGCAGGGCGCGATCGTCGCCGTGCTCGCGATCGCGGGCCTGTGCTCGTCGTTCATGTTCACGCTCGTCGTGCCGATCCAGGCGAAGCTGCCCGAGCTGCTGCACGCCGACCGTGAGGACACCGCCTGGGTCGTCACGGCGACCCTCCTGGCCGCGGCCGTCATCACGCCGATCGCGGGGCGCCTCGGCGACATGTACGGCAAGCGCCGCATCGTGCTGGCCCTCCTCGCCACCCTCGTCGTCGGCTCCGCCATCGCGGCGCTGTCGACGGGCCTGCCGGGCCTCGTCGTCGGCCGCGCGCTGCAGGGCGCCGTGACGGGCGTCGTCCCGCTCGGCATCTCGATCCTGCGGGACGTCCTGCACGAAGACCGAGTGGATGCCGCGATCGCCCTCATCAGCGCGACGCTCGGCGTCGGCGGTGCGCTCGGGCTCCCGATCAGCGCGCTCGTGACCGAACACGCCGACTGGCACGGCCTGTTCTGGATGGCCGCCGGCCTCGGCGCCGTCGTCTTCGCCCTCGTGCTGTGGATCGTGCCGGTGAGCGTGCTGCGCACGGCGGGCCGCTTCGACTACGTCGGCGCGGCGGGACTGGCGGTCGGTCTCCTCGGCATCCTGCTCGCGATCTCCCGCGGCCACCAGTGGGGCTGGGCGTCGCCCGCGACCCTCGGCTGCGGTCTCGGCGGCATCGCCGTGCTGATCGTGTGGGGCCGGTACGAGCTGCGCATCGCCGAACCGCTGCTCGATCTCCGGGTCGCGGCGCGCCGCCCGGTGCTCCTCACGAACCTCGCGTCGGTCGCGATGGGGTTCTCGCTGTTCTCCTCCAACGTGTCGTACCCGCAGCTGCTCGAGCTGCCTCCGCCCGCCGGGTTCGGCCTGACGCTGCTGGCCGCGAGCCTCATCATCATGCCGTCCGGCCTTGTCATGATGGTGCTCTCGCCGTTCTCCGGCCGCATGGCGCGCACCGTGGGGCCGCGGCGCCTCCTCGTCTTCGGCGCGACGGCGCTCGTCGCGGCGTACGCGTTCAGCCTGCTGCTGGCGAGCGAGGTGTGGCACATCCTCGTCGCGAACCTGCTGATCGGCGTCGGCATCGGCTTCGGCTACGCCGCCATGCCGATGCTCATCATGCGCTCGGTGCCGCAGAGCGAGACCGGCGCCTCGAACGGGCTGAACGCCCTGTTCCGCTCGCTCGGCACGAGCATCGCCGCCGCCGTCGTCGGCGCCGTGCTTGCGAGCCTGTCGACCGTGCAGGACGGGATGCAGGTGCCCACAGCATCCGCGTTCCAGCTCTCCTTCGCCCTGGGACTGGCCGCCGCCGTCGTCGCGCTCATCGTCGCGGCGTTCATCCCGCAGCGCCCGGCCGCCGAGTCGCACCCGGCCCTGCCGGACGAGCACTGAGCCGCGCCGGCGCCACGGCGGCAGCATCCGGCGGCATCGGCGTCACCCGGCGTCACACGTCCGCACGACCCCGACCGGCAGCCGTATCCTGGGCACGGCTCGAAAACCGGAAGCCTCCGCCTTGAGCAGCCTGCGCCCGACGCCGCTGCAAGAGCCTTCTGACACTCGCCCGCACGCCGGGCACCGTCCCTCAGGAGGAGACCCATGTCCGTTGCCACCACGACCGCCGGAAGCCTGCCCCGCACCGCCGCGCTGCTCGATGCCAACGCCGCCCGCACCTTCGCCGACGACGGCTTCACGCTGCAGTCGACGCCCGAGTTCGAGACGCTGACGGCGCAGGCCGTCGCCGACGTCGTCGAGCGCCAGCGCGCGACGGGCATCACGCTCGTCGGCGACGGGGAGTTCGGCAAGGCCATGACCGGCGCGGTCGACTACGGCGCGTGGTGGTCGTACTCGTTCCAGCGCGTGAGCGGCCTGTCGCTGACCGACGTCAACGCGTTCAACGAGCCGCCCGTCCGCTCCGAGCCGGGGAACATCCGCCTCACGAGCTTCCTCGACCGCCGCGACCGGCAGCTGTTCCCCGCCGTCTACGCCGAGGCCGTCGAGACCGGCCGGGGCGCCACCGCCTTCCCGACGACGACCGGACCGCTCTCGTACCGGGGTCAGGATGCCGTGGCCTCCGACATCCGCCACCTGACCGCCGCCCTGCGTCCCGGCGAGCAGGGCTTCCTCACCGCGATCGCTCCCGGATCGGCCGCGCGCGTGCGCAACGAGTTCTACGCGACCGATGAGGAGCACATCTTCGCGTGGGCCGACGCCCTCCGCGAGGAGTACCGCGCGATCGTCGACGCGGGCCTCATCCTGCAGCTCGACGACCCGTCGCTCGCGGAGAACTTCGACCAGATCAGCCCGGAGCCCGCGATCGCCGACTACCAGGCGTTCACGAAGATCCGCATCGACGCGATCAACCACGCGATCGCGGGGCTCCCCAAGGAGCAGGTGCGCCTGCACCTGTGCTGGGGCTCGTGGCACGGTCCGCACACGACCGACGTCGAGCTGAAGGACATCCTGCCCGTCGTGCTGCAGGCGAACGTCGGGTCGATCTCGTTCGAGGCGGGCAACGTCCGCCACGAGCACGAGTTCGCCGCGTGGGCGGATGCCGCGGTGCCGGACGATCTGGTCCTCGTGCCGGGCGTCGTCAGCCACGCGACGAACGTCGTCGAGCACCCCGAACTCGTCGCGCAGCGCATCCGCCGGTTCACCGACATCGTGGGTGCCGACCGCGTCATCGCCTCGACCGACTGCGGCCTGGGCGGGCGCATCCACCCCGACATCGCGTGGGCGAAGCTGGAGTCGCTCGGCGAGGGCGCGCGCCGCGCCTGAGCGACCGGCGGAGCCGGACGGCCTCGCCCCGGCGAGGCCTGTCCGGCAGGATCTGTCCGGCGGGGCCGGGCCGGCGGGGCCGGGCAGGGCACTGCCGCCGCGACCCCCGCGACCAGTAACGTCGGAGCATGAGTTCCCGCAGCCCCGCGGCCCGCACGCCCGCCGGCCCCGCGCAGGGCGACCGCGACACCCGCTTCGTCGGCCAGCCGTGGGGGCTCGCGCACGTCTTCGGGGTGGAGATGTGGGAGCGGTTCAGCTTCTACGGCATGCAGGGCATCCTGCTCATCTACCTGTACTACTCCGCCACGCAGGGCGGGCTGGGGATCGAGCAGAGCGTCGCCGCCGGCATCGTGGGGGCCTACGGCGGCGCCGTGTACCTGTCGACGATCCTCGGTGCGTGGATCGCCGACCGCATCCTCGGCGCGGAACGCGTGCTGTTCCTCAGCGCGATCGTCATCATGGCCGGCCACATCGCGCTCGCACTGCTGCCGGGATTCCTCGGGGTCGGTGTCGGCCTCGTGCTCGTCGCGATCGGCTCCGGCGGCCTCAAGGCGACCGCGACGAGCGTCGTCGGCACGCTGTACGCGCCGGACGACACGCGGCGGGATGCCGGGTTCTCGCTCTTCTACCTCGGCATCAACCTCGGCGCGTTCGCGGGCCCGCTGCTGACCGGGCTGCTGCAGTCGACCCTCGGCTTCCACTGGGGCTTCGGCCTCGCCGCGGTCGGGATGGCGCTCGGCCTCCTGCAGTACTCGTTCGGCCGCAAGGCGCTGCCCGACGAGGCGCGCCACGTGCCCAACCCGCTGCCGCGGGGGCGCTACCCGCTCATGATCGGCATCGCGGCGGCCGGGGTCGTCGTCCTCGTCCTGCTGGTCCTCATCGGGGTCATCCGCGCCGACAACCTCTCGCTCATCGTCATCATCGCCGTCACCGGCGCGGCCATCGCCTACTTCGCGGTCATCCTCTCGAGCCGTCGCATCACCTCCGACGAGCGCAGCCGGGTGTGGGGCTTCCTGCCGCTGTTCCTCACCTCGGTCGCGTTCTGGTCGCTGTACCAGCAGCAGTTCACGGTGCTCACGGTGTACTCCGACAAGCGCCTGAACCGCGACCTGTTCGGGTGGGAGATGCCGGTCTCGTGGGTCAACTCGATCAACCCGATCTTCATCATCGTCCTGTCCGGCGTCTTCGCCGCGATCTGGACGAAGCTCGGCAGCCGGCAGCCGTCCACGCCGGTGAAGTTCGGCCTCGCGGCGATCGTGATGGGGGCCGCATTCCTGCTGTTCCTGCCGTTCGCCGGCGGCGGCGAGAACTCGACCCCGCTGCTCGCGATCGTCGGCATCCTCTTCGTCTTCACCGTCGCCGAGCTGCTGCTCTCGCCGGTGGGGCTCTCGGTCACCACGAAGCTCGCCCCCGAGGCGTTCCACACCCAGATGGTCGCGCTGTTCTTCCTGTCGGTCTCGCTCGGCACGGCGATCTCGGGTCAGCTCGCGACGCTGTACAACCCCGACGACGAGGTGCCCTACTTCTCGTCGCTCGGGCTCATCGCCATCGCCGTCGGCGTCGTGCTGCTGCTGTTCGCGAAGCCCGTGCTGAAGCTCATGCGCGGGGTGCGCTGACCGCAAGCGTTACGCGAGCTCGTCCAGCTCCTCCAGCGCCGAGCGGATGCCGGTGCGTGTGAATCCGTCGCCGGCATAGAGCAACGGCTCGTCCCGCACGTGGGCCAGCGCGAAGCTGTAGGTGTCGCCGAGGTTGAGACGTGCGGTATGGCCGCTGCCGCGACCGAAGTCGCGGTACGCGTCGCTGGCGGCATCCGCCTGCGCCTCGTCGAACGGGACGATCTCGATGTGGAACCGCGCGAGCAGCCCATCGAGCGCGCGACGCCCCTCGCGCCCGAGGTACCCCGTCACGACGACGCGCGCCTCAACGAGGACGGGGGACGCCATGATCGCCTCTTCGGCGAGCAGGATCTCCACGAGCTGCTCGTATCCGGGTTCCTTGCGGATGATCGCGATCAACGCCGACGAGTCGACGATCACTTCGGCAGCCCCATCTCGTCGTAGAGCCAGTCGTCGGCGTTCGCCATGGCATCCCGCTGCTCCTGGGTCGTCTCCCGGTGAAGCTGCTCGACGATGCGCTCGACCGCCTTCCGGCGCCGCTCGCGCTCCTCCGGGGGGAACTTCCCGGGGCGCACACCGGCGGATCTCCGCAGCTCGTCGAGGCGGCGGCGGACGGCCTCCTCGACGGCGCTCGTCTGGCTCACCCCCGTCAGCGCAGCGAGCTCGCGCACGAGAGCGTGAGTCTGCTCATTCTTGATGTTGAGGCTCATGTCCTGATTCTACCGTGGTAGATACCACGGCGGTAGAACGCTGCCGGATGCCGGCGGTCCCGGCATCCGTATCGCGATTCGCCGTGGTCGACGAACACTCGTTCGCAGCCGGCGGCGCGCAGCTCGGCCTCCTGCGCGTCGGGATTCTGCTCACGCTTGGAGACTCGGGCGTAGCCGATTTCGTGTGCCATGCCGAAAACGGTACCGTCCGGATTTCGGACCGATTCGGTTTCGGCAGGGGGTTTCGGCGGGCTCAATCTCGGCGTGTCGTGGAGCGTGGCGGCTGTGTGCGTCGGCACGCCCGAATCGATCGTTTACGGCGGGGTGTATGCGCTCACGCGTCAGGTTTTGGCTCACTACTCGTTTCCTGCAGGCTGCTCTTTGATGGTTCAGCTTGGAGCGACTTCCTGACGCGGGCGGTCAAGTACAGGCGGTGCGCGGTGATGACGAGGGCAAGCCACCCGGCTCCGAGGAAGTAGGCCGCGAGGACGTCTGTGAACCAGTGGTGCCCGAGGTACACCCGGGTCGCCCCGATTGCGACGGCAAAGGTCGCGGCGATGGTGATCGTGATGATCCTGGTGGTCAGGCGTTGTTGGCGAAGGATGAGCAGGTAGGCGATGATGCCCGCGATCACCACGGCGTTGAGAGCGTGACCGCTGGGAAACGAGGGGGAATGCTCGTAGGGCGGGACGGCGTCGGTGAGATCGGGGCGTGCTCTGCCGATGAGGTTCTTTCCCGCGATCGTCATCAGCAGAGAGCCGATTCCGGCTGCTGTGATGAGTAGGGCGGGGGTCCATGAGTGTCGACGGATCGTGAGAATGATGATTGCGAGAACGGCGATGATCGGCATTCCGATCACTCCCGCGACGTCGGTGAGGGCAGTCGCGGCGGTGTCGAGCCATGGCGTGCGGATGCTGATGGCTGCGGCGAGGAGTGGCTTGTCGAGCCCGGCGACACCGTCGGACTCTGTGACCGCTTCGTAGATCTCGGCGGCGATGGCGGTGAGCGCGACGACGGCGACCATGCCGATGACCAGCGTGGTGGTCAAAGTGGCGTAGGGCCCCAACCACTGGGTCACGCGAGCAAGCTGACGCCCGAGCCGGGAGCGCCATGTCGTGAGATCTCGATCTCCGATGAATCGGTCCCGGCGCGTGTCATCGCCGTTCTTGTCCAAGGAGTCTGCGTCTTCGGGCGGTGGCTTCATCATGTCCTCTCGCGACGTCGATCGATTCAGCGCGGAGATCCCGTTGTGGTTCACCGGACATTCATCTTCGTTATCGATTCTCGCTATCGTAATCCGCTATAACGGATTCATGGCAGTTGAAGTGTCAGCGGACGACCTCAATGAGTACCGCGATCTACTCGGGGGGCTGGTGAGCATGCACGTGCTGCACCATGCATCGGAAGAGGAGATCTACGGGGCGTGGATGATCGAAGAGCTGGCCGGACACGGGTACCGCCTGTCCGCGGGCACCCTTTATCCCATGCTCCACAAGATGGTCCGCAACGGATACCTCACCGTGCGAACCGAACGCGATGGTCGCACCGCCAGGAAGTTGTACGCCGCCACCGACAAAGGTCGTCGCGGGCTCGCCGTAGCGCGAGAACAGATGCGGATCTTCACAGGGAAGGGCCCGGAAGCGTGACCGTGAATGCTGACGTTTCGCAGCCATCACGCCAGGGCTCGAGCGCGGAAGTGCTGCGAGTGTTCTCCAAGCTCGGCGTCACCTCGTTCGGCGGCCCGATCGCGCACCTGGGATATTTCCGAGACGAGCTCGTCCAACGACGCCGATGGCTCAACGACACCGAATACGGGGATCTGGTCGCCCTCAGCCAGTTTCTCCCCGGCCCCGCCTCCAGCCAGGTCGGCTTCGGGCTCGGCTTGTTCCGAGCAGGCCCCATGGGTGCGATCGCCGCGTTCCTCGCCTTCACGCTCCCATCCGCCGCGCTCATGGTCGCTTTCGCCTACGGTGCCCCGTTGTTCGAAGGAGCCGTGGGGGCTGGCATCCTCACCGGACTCAAGGTCGTCGCGGTCGCCATCGTCGCGCAGGCCGTGTGGGGAATGGCGCGCTCCCTCACCCCTGACGCCACCCGGGCATCGATCGCCGTGGTGGCCGCAGCCAGCGCCCTCCTCCTCACCGGGTCGGCGGGTCAGATCGGCGCGATCGTGGTCGGAGCCCTCGCAGGGTTGTTCCTCTGCCGCGGCTCCGCCACCGCAGCCTCGGCCATGGTTCGGTTCCCGGTCACTCGTCTCGCAGGGATCATCTCGCTGATCCTTTTCATCGTGCTGCTCGTCGGCCTACCGGTGCTCGCAGCGACCACACAGTCGGGATCTCTCGCCCTCTTCGACACCTTCTACCGGGCCGGCGCATTCGTCTTCGGCGGCGGGCACGTCGTTCTCCCCCTGCTGCAAAGCGGCCTCGTCGACACCGGCTGGATCACATCCGACCAGTTCCTCGCCGGATACGGCGCCGCCCAAGCCGTACCCGGACCACTGTTCACCTTCGCCGCGTACCTCGGCACCCTCTCAACCGTCGGACCGGGCGGCGTCGCGGGAGCAGCGATCGCCCTTGCCGCCGTATTCCTTCCCGGGTTCCTTCTCATCGCCGGCGTACTGCCCTTCTGGAACGACTTCCGGTCCCAACCCTGGGCGCAGGCCCTCATGCGCGGCGCGAACGCCGCCGTCGTAGGCATCCTGGCAGCTGCACTCTACGACCCCGTCTTCACGACCGCGATCACCGGAACCGGCCCATTCGTACTCGCACTGACCTGCTTCGTGCTCCTCACCGCCTGGAGAATGCCGGCCTGGGCCGTGGTCCTCGTCGGAGCCGGCGGCGGCATCCTCGTCTCCCTCGTCAGCTGACCGAAAAGCCGACTCAACCTCGCCGGATACGTCTGCCGAAACGTAGATGCGGCTGGGGTGTGGATCACAGCGCTCCGTGGCGGCGTTCTGGTGTCGCTACGCGGCGTGCCTATAGCAGCTTCGGTTTGGATGCGAGCGCTGACGGCCTTGCGAAGAGGGCGCCCGTTCTCTGCGCTCCAGTCGGTCGGATCGGGGAAGGGCGGTTACAGATAACGGCCGGTAGGGGGCGCGGCGAGTGGCAGTCCGGGCTTGATGGCCGAGTCGTCTCAGGTGGTCCGTATCGGTCGAACTGTGGGCCGGGGCCGTGTTGTCGCGGCGGTCACTACGACTCCGCCGCAGGCAATCGCGGCGATGAGGAACAGGGCTGTTGCTGCACCGAAGAGGCTTACTGATCCGACCCATCCGGCGATGGGGTAGGTGATGAGAAAGCAGGCGTGGGACAGCGCGAATTGGGCGGTGTAGACGAGGTTGCGGTTGGTGGGGGTAGAGGCGTCCGCGAGGAGCCGAGACGAGGGCGTGTTGATGAGTGACGTTCCGATTCCGAGGACGCCCCAAACCGCCAGGAGGAGGGGCCAGTCGACGGAGGGGCTGACGAAGAACCCGGAGACGCCCATCGCGGCGGCGAGGCCAGCGGCGATGATGAACGCGCCGGTGATCATGGTGGGGATCACGCCGAACCGTTCGACGAGCCACGGGATTGTCAGGGCGGTGAGGAGGGAGCCGGCGCCGTAGGCGCTGAGAGTGAGGGCGAGGGCGGAGGGGTCGTAATGGAAGGTTGCTTGGACGTAGACGACGGAGTTCACGAGGACGATTGCGGTGCCGGCGCCGACGACGAGGTTGGTGCACATCACGAATCGCAGCGTGGGTGTGCGGGCAAACACCTTGAGTCCGATGGGCAGTCGCTGCCAGAACGTGCCGGGCGAAGTGTCGCGCTCGAGGTGCGGGAGTGTGGTGATGAGCACGAGGACGGCCGAACTGGCGAACCCCAACGCGGTGCCCAGGAACAGATTGTTATAGGTGACCACGGTGAGTAGGGCGGCAGCGATGATGGGGCTGACGAGGGCTTCGAGGTCGTAGGCAAGTCTGGCGAGGGAGAGCGCGCGGGTGTAGTCGCGGGTGTCGGGGAGAACGCTGGGGATGAGGGACTGGAACGCTGGCGTGAACGTTGCGGACGCTGACTGCAGGACGAACACCAGCACGTAGATCTGCCACGTTTCCGATACCCATGGCAGGGACAGCGCGATCGCGAGGCGGATGAGGTCGGCGCCAACGAGGACCACCTTTTTGGGAAGCCGGTCGACCAGGGCTGCCATGAGGGGTGCGACCCCGACGTAGGCGACCATTTTGATCGTCAGCGCCGTTCCCAGGACCGCGCCGGCCGCGCCGCCGGCCAGGTCAAACGCGAGCAGCCCCAGCGCGACGGTGAGCAAGCCTGTACCGAGCAGCGCGAGGACCTGTGCGGAAAAGAGGTTTCGGTACGTACTGTTTCGGAGGACCCGGATCACCGATCTACTTCCAAGCGGAGCGGCGGAGCAGGCGGAGCCCGTTGAGGGCGACGATGACGGTCGATCCTTCGTGGCCGGCGACAGCGAGCGGGAGCGGGAGGGTGCCGAGGAGGTCCCAAAGGACAAGCGTGGCGATGAAGGTGCCGGCGATGATGAGGTTCGCGATGACGAACCG
The DNA here is from genome assembly GCF_049707015.1 of Microbacterium sp. CH-015. Classification (NCBI taxonomy): domain Bacteria; kingdom Bacillati; phylum Actinomycetota; class Actinomycetes; order Micrococcales; family Microbacteriaceae; genus Microbacterium; species Microbacterium sp. CH-015. The sequence goes on from NZ_JBNAFJ010000003.1 coordinate 198,658, forward strand.
CCGTGCCCGGCGAGACAAAGTGATGACGTTGGGGATGGCGCTGAGGTCGTCACGGATGATGATCGCGTCCGCGGTATCCAGAGCCAGATCGGACCCGTGGCGGCCCATCGCGACGCCCACGGTGGCGGTGGCCAGGGCGGGGGCATCGTTCACTCCGTCGCCGACGACCATGACGGCCGTTCCCGACGCTTCCAGTTCGCGGACGACATCCGCTTTGTCCTGGGGAAGAAGGCGTGCGTGCACCTGAGCGATGCCGGTGCGGGCGCCGATTGCCTGAGCGGTCACCTCGTTGTCGCCGGTGAGGAGGTGAACGCGCCCGGTTGTAACGGCGGAGAGCCGGTCGACGACGGCGGCCGCATCGGGGCGGAGGGCGTCGTCGAGGTCGATCGTTCCTACCGGAACGCCGTCGATCGTGACGGTGACAACGGTGCCGATCCGGTCGACGTGCTCGGTCTCGTCCTGTGAGACCCGCATACGATGACCGTCCACGGTTCCTTCCACTCCCACCCCCGGGATGGCCCGGAAATCGGTCGCCGCCGGGATGTCAAGGTGGGCGGCGGCCCGCATGATGGCCTGACCGAGCGGGTGCTCGCTTTGCTGTTCGACAGCGGCGGCGAGGCGCAGAACGTCATCGACGCTGTATGGGCCGCGGGGGTCGACGGTTCGGACGACGGGTGCGCCTTCGGTGAGGGTGCCGGTCTTATCGAAGGCAACCAGCTGTGTGCGGCCGATCTGTTCCATAACGGTGGCGGATTTTACGAGCACACCGTGGCGGCCAGCGTTGGCGATCGAGGCCAGCAGCGGCGGCATGGTCGACAACACCACTGCGCATGGGGACGCGACGATCATGAACGTGATCGCGCGCAGCAATGCCGCCTGGAAGTCTTCGCCCAGTGCCAGGGGGAGGAAGAACACCACGAGGGTCGCGATGACCACGCCGAGGGAGTACCGCTGCTCCACCTTCTCGATGAAAAGCTGTGTCTTCGCCTTCGTGGCGGACGCCGTTTCGACCATTGCCACGACGCGGGCGATGACGGATTCGGAGGCGGGGCGTCCTACGCGCACCCGAAGCGCGCCGGTGCCGTTGACCGTTCCGGAGAGTACGGGGTCACCGGGGCCGCGGCGCACGGGAACTGACTCGCCAGTCATCGCGGCCTGGTCGACCTCGGAGGTTCCCTCGATCACGTCACCGTCCGCGCCAATACGTTCGCCGGGACGGACGAGGATCACATCTCCCGCGCCGAGCTCGGCTGTCTCTACCGTCTCCAGTTCCTCGGTGGGACCCACGCCGAGAACGCGGGTCGCGGTTTCGGGTGCGAGCGTGAGCAAAGACGAAACGGAATCGGCGGTTCGCTGCGTCACTAGAGCCTCCAAGGCTCCGGAGGTGGCGAAGATGACGATGAGCAGAGCCCCATCGAAAACCTGCCCGATGGATGCTGCCGCGATCGCCGCGACGATCATTAGCAGGTCAACGTCGAGCGATTTCTCTCGCAACGCCTGGATGCCGGCCCAGGCCGGCTCCCAGCCGCCGGCGGCGTAGCAGGCGAGGTAGATCGACCACCACAGCCACTCAGGCGCTCCCGCGAGTTGCAGGGGCCAGGCGATGAGGAAGAGCGCGAGAGCGAGGGCGGCCCACCGCACCTCGGGAAGACGGGCGCCGGTAACGAAGATGGAGGGAGGCTTGGCAAGGGTGCGCCCGCCTGTGCGGACGGGGGTGTCGGTGAGGATGCTCACGGCTCGTTGAGCGCCGTTCGGGAGTCGTCCGCCTGGCGGTGGTGGTGCGGGGTCCCGCCGAGGGAGTGCTCGGCTTGGAAGATGGCATCGGCGACGAGCTGCTGAGCATGCTCGTTAGCGAGGCGGTAGAAGATGCGTGTGCCGTCCTGTCGGGTGGCGACGATGCGCGCCAGGCGCATCTTCGCGAGATGCTGCGACACTGCCGCGGGGGACTTGTCCACGATGTCGGCCAGATGATTCACGGACAGTTCGCCCCCGTCACGCAGCGCCATGATGATGCGCACGCGGGTGGCATCGGCCAGCATCGCGAACACCTCTACGGCGAGCTCGACGAACTCACTCTCCGGGAGGCGGCCGCACTTCGCGTAATCTGCATTCATACGCAAATTATGACACGTCGCGTGTCGAAGGAGCCGCTGGTGACAAACAAGAGGAAAAATCGTCCGGCTGCCGGGCTGTTTGAGCAGGATCAGACGATCGTGGTGGTATGCCGAGGAGGTGACTGCGGGAGCCGCCGCAAGCACCCCGAGGTCGACCACGTGGGGCAGCTTCGCCGGATGCGCGAGGGACTCGACGGCGCAGCGCTTGTTGTCACCAGCAAGTGCCTGGACGCGTGCGAGCACTCCAACGTCGTCGTCATCGTCCCTGGTGCGGAGGCTCGGGAGACGGACCCTACCCCGGTATGGCTCGGTACGGTGAACGACGAGGACACCACGGAAGGTGTTGTCGAGTGGGTCAGCGCCGGGGGACCCGCGACGGCGCCGACGTCCGTCGCCGTCCACCTTGCTCGATTTACCCCGACTCGCCTGAGTCGACATGAGCTCGAGGGAGACGCGGTACTGCTGCCGAAGTAGACCCGCGGCTCGGTAACGCCCCGCCTTCATACTCCCCAATCACGCACCGTGAGCGGGCGTGCTGTCATCGGTCGCGCGGTCACGCAATGGGAACATGTCACCATGCAAACCCTCCGACGCGTTGTCCTCGTGGTGGCGCTCCTGAATCTGGCCTACTTCGTCGTGGAGTTCACCGTCGCACTGACCATCGGATCCGTGTCACTGTTCGCAGACAGTGTTGACTTCCTCGAAGATGCTCTCATCAACTTGCTGATCTTCGCGGCGCTCCCGTGGGCGGCCGCACGTCGCCGGATTGTGGGTTCTGTCTTGGCGTTCGTGATCCTCGTCCCCGCAGCTGCGACGATACTGATGGCCATCGCGAAGATCATCGATCCTGTGCCACCTGAGCCGTCCGCTCTTACCCTCACCGCTATCGGCGCCCTCTCGGTCAACCTCACCGCGGCGGTCCTCCTCGCGCGACACCGTCGTCACAGCGGCAGCCTGACAAAGGCCGCGTGGTTGTCGGCCCGCAATGACGCATTCGCCAACATCGCCATCATCCTCGTCGGCGTCCTCACGCTCTGGTTCGCCACCGGCTGGCTCGACATCCTCGTCGGCATCGGCATCGGTCTTCTCAACGCCGACGCCGCACGGGCCGTGTGGAAAGCGGCCCGCACCGAAACTGACCCCACCCCATAACCTGATCAGCCCACAATCAAGCCCCGACCCTTCCTGGGCAATGGCTCGTAGTCCGAGGGCGTGAATCGGCCTGACTTTCGTTCCGTTCTTCAAGCAAGGATGGAACACGATGAACAGGAAGTACTCGCCGGAGATGCGTGAGCGTGCGTTGCGGATGCTCGCCGAGGCGCGGCCGGAGCACCCGAACCTGATGAGCGCGGTCCGTCACGTGGCCGGGCTGCTCGGGATGAGCCCGGAGACGTTGCGCCTCTGGCAGCGCCGGTACGAGGTCGACGCCGGCACCAAGCCCGGGCTCACGACCGACGCCGCTCAGCGGATCAAGCAGCTGGAGAAGGAGGTCTCAGAGTTGCGGAAGGCGAACGAGATCCTCAAGGCTGCGAGCGTGTTTTTCGCGAAGGAGCTCGACCGCCCCTGACCGAGATGATCCGGTTCATCGACGAGCACCGGGATCGTTTCGGGGTCGAGCTCATCTGCCGCGTCCTCCGGCCGGCAGTGCAGGGCTACGGCACGAGTCGGTATCCGTCAACCCCATCGGTTTGCGCCGGGCTCCGACCTACCGTGGAGACAGATGGCCGGTGCACGACCGGTCGCCGCCGAAAGGAGACTTCATGGGATTCGACGACAAGATCAAGAACACCGCACAGGACCTCGGTGGCAAGGCGAAGGAAGCCGCCGGCAAGGTCACCGACAACGAGCGCCTTCAGGCGGAGGGCCAGGCCGACCAGGTCGAGGCCAACGTCAAGAAGGCCGGCGAGAACGTGAAGGACGCTTTCAAGTAAGCCCCCTGAGCACTCCCCCCGTGAGGCCCCCGCCGATGTCGGCGGGGGCCTCACGGCCTGCTGGGATCGGGCAGAATCGATCCATGCCTCCCGTGCACAGTCCCTATCTCCCGGCCGATCACGCCTGCCTCATCGTGCACGGCAGCGACAAGCCCGGAATCGTCGCGGCGGTGTCGGCGATGATCACCCGCATCGGCGGCAACATCGTCGCGTTCGACCAGTTCTCCGACGACCACCGGGGCGGGGCGTACTTCCAGCGGGTCGTGTTCCACCGGCCCGGCTTCGCCGCCGACCGCCCGGCGATCGAGGTGGAGATCGCGTCGACCCTCGCGGACTTCGAGCTGGAGTGGAACCTGACCGACCAGTCGGTGCCCAAGCGCATGGCGATCCTCGCCAGCAAGCAGGACCACTGCCTGCTCGACCTGCTGTGGCGCCACCGCCGGGGTGACCTGCCGGTCACGATCCCGATGGTGATCTCCAACCACACCACCACCGCCGAGGACGTCCGCAGCTTCGGGGTGCCGTTCTTCCACGTGCCGTCGGTGGCGGGGCCGGACAAGTCGGCGTCGGAGGCGGAGATCCTGAAGCTGCTCGTCGGCAACGTCGACTTCGTCGTGCTCGCGCGTTACATGCAGATCCTGTCGCCGGAGTTCCTCGAGCAGCTCGGGGTGCCGGTCATCAACATCCACCACTCGTTCCTGCCGGCCTTCATCGGCGCCGAGCCCTACCGCAAGGCCAAGGAGCGCGGCGTCAAGCTCATCGGCGCGACGAGCCACTACGTCACCGGCGACCTCGACGAGGGACCGATCATCGAGCAGGACACCGTGCGCGTGACGCATGCCGAATCGGCCACCGAGCTGGCCCGCCGCGGCGCCGACGTCGAACGCCAGGTGCTCTCGCGCGCCGTGCTGTGGCACGCGCAGGACCGCGTGATCCGGCACGGCAACCACACGATCGTGTTCTGAGGGCTCGGCCCCGCCCTCGATATCTCGCGAACCCTTACCTCCCCACCGAACCCTCACCGCCCCGCGCGCGCAGGGACGAGGGTTCGGCACAGGGACATGGGTTCGGCGGATGAGGGCTGCCGCCCTCAGTACGCGTACTCCATGAGGTCGAGGCCCAGAGCGCGGAACGCCTCGTGCGCACGCACCCGGTGCGCGACCGACAGGTCGTCGAAGCAGACGATCAGGGCGTAGGCGGCGCCGGCGCGGGGTCCGGCGATGACGCCGGCCTCGGCACGGATGCCGTCGGCGCGCCCGGTCTTGTTCACGAACAGCAGCCCGTGGCGGTCGTCATCGTGGGCGAACGGGTCCAGGGCCGTGCTCGCGCCGACGAGCGCGAGGTCCTGGTTCAGGCTCAGCCACTCCGACACCTGCGCGCTGACGGCGGGCGAGACGACGTGCGCGTTCACGAGCGCGGCGAACAGCGCCGCGAGCTCGCCGGTCGAGGCGAGCGCCACGTGCGGCGCGTCGTCGGGGCCGCGCGTATCGCGGAATCCGTCGAGCAGCGCCGTCTTGACGAGGCCGATCTGCTCCACGCGGGCGCGCACCGCGTCGAGCCCGACGCGCGCGAGCAGCGCGTTGGCCGCCGTCGCATCGGATGCCGCGGCCGCGAGCACCGCCAGATCGCTCACCGGCAGCGCAGGCGCCTTCAGCTGGTGCCAGAGACCGCCGACGGTCACCGGATCCACCGCCGTGCGCTCGATGATCTGCAGCGGATCGAGCGTGCCCGCCTCGATCTGCGCCGCCACCTCGATCAGCAGCGGGACGACGCCGAGGCCGGCGACCGGCAGCGTCAGATGGTCGTCGCCGACGAGCACGGCCTCGCCGCTGTCGATGTCGGCGACACGCACCGACACCTGCGCCCCCGCGGCCGACAGCGCATCGAGAGCCTTCAGCGTCCCGAGGAACGACCGCGCCCGCAGCGCGGAGCGCCGCGGCGGAACAGCCCCCGACGCCGCGCCACGCCGGAGCGCCCGACCCCCGGTATCCGCCCGCGTCGCAGCATCCGCCCGACCCCCAGCATCCGCCCGCGTCGCAGCGTCCGCCCGCGCCCCGGCATCCGCCCGCGCCTCTCCCGCCGCCTGCCCGCGCCGCGCGCTGCGACCTCCCGAGCGGGTCGCGGCCCGCTCGGGCTCCTCCGCGCCGGAGCGGCGCGTGCGGCCGGGCTCGTTCACCAGATGGTGACGCGCTGCTGCTCGTCCAGCCAGAGGGCATCGCCCTCGGTGACGTCGAACGCGCGATAGAATTCGTCGACGTTGCGCACGATCTGGTTGCAGCGGAACTCGTTGGGCGAGTGCGGGTCGATCGTCAGCAGCCGGATCGTCTCGGCATCCCGCCCCTTCTGCTGCCAGATCTGCCCCCAGCTCAGCAGCAGGCGCTGGATGCCGGTGAACCCGTCGATCACGGGACCGTCACCCTCGGCGCCGGTGGCGGCCAGGTGCAGGCGATATGCCTTGATAGCGATCCCGAGCCCGCCGAGGTCGCCGATGTTCTCGCCGATCGTGAGCGCGCCGTTGACGTGGTGCTCCGGCGCGAGACCCTGCGGCACGAGCGCGTCGTACTGGGCGATCAGGGCGCCGGTGCGCTCCTGGAAGGCGGCGCGGTCCTCATCGGTCCACCAGTCGTGGAGGGCCCCGGTGCCGTCGAACGCCGACCCCTGGTCGTCGAAGCCGTGGCCGATCTCGTGCCCGATGACCGCGCCGATGCCGCCGTAGTTGGCCGCGGCATCCCGATCCACTTCGAAGAACGGGTGCTGGAGGATCGCGGCCGGGAAGACGATCTCGTTCATGAGCGGGTTGTAGTACGCGTTGACCGTCTGCGGGGTCATGTACCACTCGTCGCGGTCGATCGGCTGGCCGAGCTTGGCCAGCTGCCGCTCGTGCTCCCAGGTGTTGGTGCGACGGACGTTGCCGATGAGGTCGGCCGGGTCGACCTCGAGCGCGCTGTAGTCCTTCCATTTCACCGGGTAGCCGACCTTCGGGGTGAAGGCGGCGAGCTTCTCCAGCGCGCGCTCGCGTGTGGCCGGCGTCATCCACTCCAGCTGCGAGATCGACTGCCGGTAGGCCTCGATGAGGTTCGCGACGAGTTCGTCCATCGCCGTCTTCGCCGCCGGCGGGAAGTGCCGCTCCACGTACACCTTGCCGACGGCCTCGCCCATCGCCGCCTCGACGAAGCTCACGCCCCGCTTCCAGCGTTCGCGGTTGACGGGAACGCCCGTCAGCTCGGTGCCGTAGAACGCGAAGTTCGCGTCGACGAAGGCGCTCGACAGGAACGCCGCGTTCGCCCGGACGACGTGCAGCCGCAGCCACGCCTTCCAGTCCTCGAGGCGGTCGTCCACGAGCAGCGTTCCGAGGCCCTCGAGGTAGCTCGGCTCGTTGACGTTGATCTCGGCGAACCCGTCGCGGTGCGCGGGAGCCACAGCCTCGAGCCACGGGTCGAGGTCGACGCCGATGAGCCGCTGCACGTCGTCCCACGTCATGAGGTTGTAGGTCGCGACGGCGTCGCGCGTGCGCACGTTGTCCCAGTGGTAGGTGGCGAGCTCCGTCTCCAGCGCGAGCACGCGGTCGGCCTGCGCATCGGCATCCGCGACACCGGCCAGCCCCAGCACGGTGTGGACGTACCCGCGGAACGCGACCCGCGTCTTGTCGAAGTTCTCCAGGCGGTAGTAGCTCTCGTCCGGCAGCGACAGCCCCGACTGCACGAAGAACGCGACGTAGCGCTCGGGGTTGCCGGGATCGGGCTCGATGTAGGTGCCGACGATGCCGCCGACGCCCTCGCGCTCCAGTTCGCCGACCACCCGCAGGAACGCCGGGATCGAGTCGATCGCGTCGACCCGCGCCAGCTGATCCTGCAGCGGGGCGGCGCCGAGCGCCTCGATGCGCTCGGTGTCCATGAAGCTCGTGAACAGGTCGCCGATCTTGCGGGCCTCGGTGCCCGGCTCGGCATCCACCACCTCTTCGATGATCGCGCGCACGTCCTTCTCGGCCTGCTCCGCGATGAGGTGGAACGACCCCCACCGCGCCTTGTCCTCGGGGATCTCGGTGCGCTCCAGCCACGCCCCGTTGACGTGGCGGAAGAGGTCGTCCTGGGGGCGGATGCCGGGGCTCAGCTCGGACAGCTCGATACCCGAGCGCAGGGGGGTCGCGGTCATGCGTAACAGGATACGCGCCGCCGCCCGCGGCCGATCCGGCTGAGCCCGCCGGTCACGTCGAGGTCACTTCTCGGTCACCGTGCAGCCGAGGCCCGCGTCCGTCGCGGCGAAGCGGCCGCGTGTCCATTCGAGCAGGTCGGCCGTCAGCGGCGAGTAGCCCTCCATGACCTGGGCGTGCTGGAAACCGGCATAGCGGCGGTAGTCCACGCGCTGGCCCGCTTCGCACATCCGCGCGACGAAGTCGTCCTGCACGCTCGGCAGCACGATCGAGTCGGCCGCTCCCTGCCCGACCAGCACGGGCGGGCCGATGAGAGTCGGGGCGGCATTCGCGCGCAGCGCCGCACCGAGCGGGCCGGTGGTCGGGTCCTCGGCGAACACGTCGGGATCCTGCGTCGTGCCGAGCACCGCGAGGATCGACAGCGCCATATCGGGGTCGGTGAGGCAGCGCTGCGCCATCGACCGGACGAACGTCTGCGCACCCGGGCGGACATAGCGGTCGTACGTGACATCGGGCTCGATCGCGGAGTAGGCGGCGAACGCGTACGACGCGAAGATGCTGCCTCCGGTGACGTCGTCGACGTGCTTCACGATCGTCGGCAGGTCACTCGCGGGGGCGAGCGCCGCGACGCCGCGCACCCACACCTCCGGCGCGTACGTCTGGGCGAGCGCCCCCGCCCACAGCGCCGCGTGACCGCCCTGCGAGTGGCCCCAGATGACGGTGCGGCGGTCGAGCCGCGCCTCGTCGAGCTGCCGGGCCGCGCGGACGGCGTCGAGCGACGCGTACGCGCTGGGCTTTCCGAACAGGTACGGGTGCGGCCCCTGGGTGCCGAGGCCGATGTAATCCGTCGCGACGATCGCCCACCCCTCCGCGATGACCTTGCGGGGGAAGTACAGCGCGCCGGCCCAGAACGGGCGCTCCTGCAGCGACGGCGCGCAGTGCTGCGCGTATCCCGTGGTGCCGTGATTCCAGTCGATGACCGGCCACCGGGTGTCCTCGTCGCCGCCGCGCGGCGTGACGACGAGGCCGCTGGCGACCCGCACCTTCCCGTCGACGCCGGTGGTCGTGTACAGGATGCGCCAGCCCTGCGCGTCGGCGGGGACCTCGCGCGTGAACTCCTCGGCCCGGATCAGCTGCCCCGGTTCGTCGGGGATGTCGCGGGGCGCGGCGTAGAACTCGTCGACGACCGTCGACCCCTCCCGCAGCGGCGCGGTCACTAGCACGGTCACAACGGCGAGCGCCACCGATCCGACCGCCATGACGGTGCGTCCCCAGCGGCGGCGCGGCGCGGCATCCGTCTGGTCCTTCCCGGCATCGCGACGGCGGCGGATCGCCGTCCACAGGTCGGTCACGCCCCGCATGATCAGCCACGACCCGAACACCACGGCGACGACGAGCAGCGTGATGTCGGGCCACCCGAGCGCGAGCACGCCGAAGATGATGCCGGTCGCCCCGAACGCCGCGTCCGCGATGCGCGCGTCCCAGCCGCGGCCGCGCCGGAACGCGCCGACGATCCCGGCGGCGCCGTTGACGAGCAGCAGGATGCCGGTGATCACGGCGACGGCGCGCACGGTCAGCGCGGGCCACAGCAGCACGAAGACCCCCACGCCGACCCAGCCGGCCGCCAGGAGGTAGCGCCACCAGCGACGGCTGCCCTCCTCGGGACGGCTCGTCGCCTCGACCACGCCGGTGAGCACCATACCGCCGCCGAGCAGCAGGGCGAGCACGTCGAGGGCCGTGGTCGGCCGGATGACGATGACGGCGCCGAGCACGAGGGTCACCAGCGCCAGGGCGACGCGCAACCACTCCGGCATGCCGGCGTGCACCCTCCCCAGCGGGAGGCGGTGCAGGATGCTGGTGCGCGCCATCCCTCCAGGCTAGGACGCGTGCGGGCGTGCGCGTCGCGTCCGCGCCCTGCGCGGGTTCGGGTTTGCGTCCTGCGCGGGTTCGGGTTCGCGCCCTGCGCGGGTTCGCGTCCGCGCCCTGCGCGGGTTCGGGAGGAGCGTGCGCGCCAGCCCATAGGCTCGGATCATGCCGGCGCCCACCCTCAACCGCGAGATCCTGCGGTTGGCGGTCCCGGCGCTCGGCGCCCTGATCGCCGAGCCGATGTTCCTCATCGTCGACTCCGCGCTCGTGGGCCATCTCGGGGTGGTGCCCCTGGCAGGGCTCGGAATCGCGTCGGCGGTGCTGCAGACGATCGTCGGGTTGATGGTGTTCCTCGCCTACTCGACGACCCCCGCCGTCGCGCGGCGCTTCGGAGCGGGCGACCACACCAGTGCCGTGCGCGCGGGCGTCGACGGGCTGTGGCTCGCGCTCGGGCTCGGCGCCGTGCTGGCCGTCGCGGGGACGCTGTTGACCCCGTGGCTCGTGGGGCTGTTCGGCGCCCCCGCCGACGTCGCCGAGCAGGCCGTGATCTACCTGCAGCTGTCGATGTGGGGCCTGCCCGCGATGCTCATCGTGTTCGCCGCGACGGGCCTGCTGCGCGGCATGCAGGACACCGTCACGCCGCTGTGGATCGCGGGAATCGGCTTCGGGCTGAACGCCGTGCTGAACGCACTGTTCATCTACGGCTTCGGGTGGGGCATCGCCGGTTCGGCGGCGGGCACCGTCGTGGCGCAGTGGGCGATGGTCGGCGCCTACGCGTGGGTGGTGGGCGCGCTGGCGCGGCGGCACGCGGCATCCGTCCGTCCGCAGCGCGAGGGCCTACGCGGATCGGCGCGGTCCGGCGGCTGGCTGTTCCTGCGGACCGTGTCGCTGCGCGCGGCGCTCCTGGCAACGGTGTTCGTCGCGACGGCCCTCGGCACCGACGAGCTGGCCGGGTGGCAGGTCGCGTTCACGATCTTCTCCACGGCCGCGTTCGCTCTCGACGCGCTCGCGATCGCCGCGCAGGCCCTCATCGGACGCGGCCTCGGCGCGCAGGACGAGCCCTTCGTCCGGCGCGTGCTCGGGCGCACCGTCGCGTGGGGCGCGTGGTTCGGCGTGGTCGTCGGCGCCGCGATCGCGGCGCTGTCCGGCGTCATCGGCCTCGTCTTCACGGGCGATGCCGATGTCGCCGCACTCGTGCAGCCGGCCCTCCTCGCCCTCGCGGTGGCGCAGCCCGTGTGCGGTGTCGTGTTCGTGCTCGACGGCGTGCTGATGGGCGCCGGGGACGTCCGCTACCTCGCGATCGCCGGCGGCCTGAACCTGGTGCCCTACCTCCCGGCGCTGGTAGCGGTGTGGCTGCTGCATCCGACGGGAGCCGTGGGCCTCTTGTGGCTCGCGGTCTGCTTCTTCGGGGTCTACATGCTCGCGCGGCTCGCGACGCTCGGCTGGCGGGTGCGTCGCCCGGACTGGCTGACCGCAGGCGCCTGACAACCGGGCGACCGGACGCGCGACTCGGCAGCCGCGACCGCGACGCGCACGCGCTCATGCGCCCGACCTTCGGCACCGGCCGCGACGGATCCGCTCACGCCCAGCGGCGGCACCACTCGTACATGACGACCGCGGCCGCGGCGCTCGCGTTGATCGAGCGCGTCGAGCCGTACTGGGTGATCTCGACGACGCCGGATGCCGCGGCCACCGCCTCCGGAGACAGCCCCGGACCCTCCTGCCCGAACAGCAGCGCGCACCGCTCCGGGAGTTCCGCCCGGTCGAGCGCAACCGACCCGGCGACGTTGTCGACCGCGATGATCGGGATGCCGGCATCCTGCGCCCAGGCGGTGAACGCCGCGACGTCCTCGTGGTGCCGCACGTGCTGGTAGCGGTCGGTGACCATCGCGCCGCGACGGTTCCAGCGGCGCCGGCCGATGATGTGCACCTCGGCGGCGCCGAAGGCGTTGGCGCTGCGGACGATCGAGCCGATGTTCATGTCGTGCTGCCAGTTCTCGATCGCGACGTGGAACGCGTGGCGGTGCTGGTCGAGATCGGCGACGATCGCGTCCATCGTCCAGTACCGATAGCGGTCGATGACGTTGCGCCGGTCACCCGCGGCGAGCAGCTCCCGGTCGTAGCGCGGGTCGTCGGGCCACGCCTCGGGGCCGCCCGGCCAGGGTCCCACCCCGACCGGCAGCTCGGGCTCCGCCTCCCGCTCGCCCGTCTCGCCCCCGTGCAGCACCACCCCGCAAGGCTATCCTCGCCCCGATCCCGCCCGCGCGCGCCCCGCCCCGCTCCCCGTGCCGGTCCCGCCCGCGTCCCGCCCGACTCCGCCCGCGCCCCGCACCGTCCCGCCCGCGCGCGGCGCCCGCGCCCCGCACCGTCGCGCCCGCGCCCCGCGCCGAAAGCAGGCTGAACCGGCACCGGCGCGGGCTGAGAGCGCCCGCCGCGACGATCGAGCCTGCTTTTCGCACGCGAGGCGCTTCTTTCGGCACACCGAAAAATCCCCTGATAGAGTTTCGGCATGCCGAAAACGGATGCCGCGCCGACGACGCCCGCGACGCCCGCCCCGCCGCGTCGGCGCGCGGCGTGGCTGCTCGGCCCGGCCCTCGTCGCGGGCGTCGCCTACCTCGATCCCGGCAACGTCGCGAGCAACATGACCGCGGGCGCCCGCTTCGGCTACCTCCTCGTCTGGGTCGTCCTCCTCGGCAACACGATGGCCTGGCTGATCCAGTACCTGTCGGCGAAGCTCGGCATCGTGACCGGGCAGAGCCTCGCCGAGACCCTCGGCACCCGCATCCGCAGCCGCTGGGGCCGCCGCGCGTACTGGCTGCAGGCGGAGCTCGTCGCGATGGCCACCGACATCGCGGAGGTCATCGGCGGCGCCGTCGCGCTGTGGCTCCTGTTCGGTGTGCCTCTGCCGGTCGGCGGTCTCATCACGGGAGGGGTGTCCATCGCGCTGCTGCTCATCCAGCAGCGACGCGGCGCGCGCGCGTTCGAGTTCGTCGTCATCGGGCTGCTCGCCGTCATCGCGCTGGGATTCTCGTACGGCGTGTTCATCGCGCCGCCGGATGCCGCGGGCATCGCCGCCGGTCTCCTCCCCCGCTTCGACGGTGCCGAGTCGGTGCTGCTGGCGGCATCCATCCTCGGCGCGACGATCATGCCGCACGCGATCTACGCGCACAGCGCGCTCGCCCGCGATCGCTTCACCGCGCCCGGCGCGCACGCCACCGACCGCGCCGCGGGCACGTCGCGGCTGCTGCGCGCCACCCGCTGGGACGTCACCATCGCGCTCGTCATCGCCGGCACCGTGAACCTCTGCATCCTGCTGCTGGCCGCCGCGAACCTCGCCGGCGTCCCCGGCACCGACAGCCTCGAGGGCGCCTACCACGCGCTGCAGTCGGGCCTCGGCGCGGTGGTGGCGACCCTGTTCGCGGTGGGCCTGCTCGCGAGCGGACTGGCGAGCACCGCCGTCGGCGCGTACGCCGGCGCCGAGATCATGCAAGGGCTCTTGCGGGTGCGGGTGCCGCTCCTCGCACGACGCCTGGTCACTCTCGTCCCCGCGGTCGCCCTGCTGGCCGCCGGCGTCGACCCGACGTGGGCGCTCATCCTCAGCCAGGTCGTGCTGAGCTTCGGCATCCCCTTCGCGCTCATCCCGCTGGTCGCACTGACGGCGCGCGCGAGCGTGCTCGGAGCACATCGCAACCGGTGGTGGACGACGGCGGCGGGAGTGGTCGCCGCGGCGTTCCTCGTCGCGCTGAACGGCGTGCTGCTGTGGCTGGTGCTGTCGGGGGCATAGCCTGCGCCGGATACCCTGGCTCCGTGGCCGGAAACTCCGTCGCGATCGACGACTACCTGAAGACGATCTACCACCACACCGAGTGGCAGAACGACCCGATCACCCCGTCACAGCTCGCCGGGGAGCTCTCGCTCGCCCCGTCGACGGTGACCGAGATGGTGCAGAAGCTCGCCGCGCAGGGTCTCGTTTCACACCGCCCCTACGGCCCGGTCTCCCTGACCGATGCCGGACGGCTGCGCGCGGCATCCATCATCCGCCGGCATCGGCTCATCGAGACGTGGCTCGTGCGGGAGTTCGGCTACGCCTGGGACGAGGTGCACGACGAGGCCGAGGTGCTCGAGCACACGATCAGCGACCGCCTGCTGGCGGGGATCGATGCGCGGCTGGGCCACCCCCGGTTCGATCCTCACGGCGACGCGATCCCGGATGCCGACGGCGCCGTCGACCGCGCCCCGTTCGTCCTCCTGGCGGCCGCGCACATCGGTCACAGCGGCCGGGTGCTGCGGGTCAGCGACCGCGACCCGGCGTTGCTGCGGGCGCTCGAGGGGCACGGCATCGACGTCGGCCACACCCTGGTCGTCGCCGGCCGGGATGCCGTGCGCGTCGACGGCGGCGCGACCGTGGAGCTGCCCGCCGGCGCCGCCGACGCCGTGTGGCTCACCGTCTGAGCACCCCGGCATCCCCCGCCCTTGTCCCGCGCCCGCCCCGCCGAATCCCTGCAGCAGACCGGCGGTGGCGGTGATGCCGTCGTTGGCGTCGATCGTCCCGCTGCGGAACGAGGCGGCGTCCTCGAGCTTCGCCCGCAGCCACTGCCATACCCGCGGCGCGCCCGGCGCCGCGCTCATGGCCGGCGGGCGCGGCGGGTCTTCGCCGCCTTCAGGTATGGCCACGGCGCCCCGACCGCGTGCTCGCAGTAGTTCCACAGCCGCGCCGCGATCTCCTCGTCGCGGGTGATGCGACCCGCCGTCGACAGCTTCGGCGCACCGCTGACGATGCGCGACGGCCCCCAGAACTGCCCGCCGTCGGCATCCGGGTCGACGAGCGCACGCACGAGCGGCCAGGCCCCCCGCTCCTTGGATTGCGTGATCGGGGCCTGCAGGTTGTCGCCGAAGCGCTTGAGACGCGAGGGCTCGTTGACCCCGAGGATGCCGCGGGTGCGGCCGCTGATCGAGTAGCCCGGATGGGCGACAAGGCTCGCGATCGGCACACTCGCGGCGCGCAGCCGCCGATCGGCCTCGAAGCCGAGCGCCGTCGTGGCCACCTTGGACTGCACGTACGCACGCCAGGGCGTGTAGCCGTTCTCGAGCTCGGGGTCGATCGGGTCGTACGCCCACATCGACGTCGACATCGAGCCGACCCACACCATGCGGCCGCGGCCCGCCGCGAGCGGCAGCAGCAGCTCGCCGGCGAGGGCGTAGTGGCCGAGCGCGTTCGTCGCGAACACGATCTCGTGCCCGTCGGCCGTCGTCTGCCGATGCCGCGGCGGGTGGACGATGCCGGCGTTCAGCAGCAGTCCGTGCAGTCCCGCCCGCCCGCGGACCGTCGCGGCGGCGGCGCGCACCGACCCCAGGTTGCTCGTGTCGAGCAGCAGCGTCGTGACGTCGGCATCCTTCGCGCCCCGCAGCACCGCCGCCCGCGCGGCGGCCAGGCGATTGGGGTTGCGTCCCGTCATGATGACGTGCGCGCCGGCGCCGGCCAGCTGCAGCGAGGAGAAGAACCCGAGGCCCGCCGTGGAGCCCGTGACGAGGTAGCGCCGACCACTGAGGTCGGGCAGGCGCTCGGGGTCCCAGTCGTCGCGTGCCACATGGTCGACACTAGGGCCGCGGGCCGCCGTTCAGCTGGCGACTCCCCGATAGGCTGGCCGCATGCGGACACGCGCCGATATCGAGTGCTGGCTCACGGACATGGACGGGGTTCTCGTCCACGAGAACAAGCCCATCCCGGGAGCCGCCGACCTGCTCGCGCAGTGGCGGGATGCCGGGATCCCGTTCCTCGTGCTGACGAACAACCCCTTCTACACGCCGCGGGACCTCAGCGCCCGGCTGCGGATCTCGGGCCTCGAGGTCCCCGAGGACCGCATCTGGACCTCGGCGCTCGCGACGGCGGAGTTCCTGCGGTCGCAGCATCCCGGCGGCACGGCGTTCGTCATCGGCGAGGCCGGCCTGACGACGGCGCTGCACGAGGCCGGGTACGTCATGACGGAGACGCAGCCGGACTACGTCGTCATCGGCGAGACGCGCAACTACTCGTTCGACCGCATCACCCAGGCGATCCGCTTCATCAACGCCGGCGCGCGATTCATCATCACGAACCCGGATGCCACGGGCCCGACCCCCTCGGGAATCGTCCCGGCGACGGGGTCGTTCGCGGCGCTCATCACCCACGCGACCGGCAAGGCACCCTACGTCGTCGGCAAGCCCAACCCGATGATGTTCCGCTCGGCGATGAACCGGATCGGCGCGCACTCGGAGAACACCGGCATGATCGGCGACCGCATGGACACCGACGTCGTGGCGGGCATCGAGGCGGGCTTGCACACGATCCTGGTGCGCACCGGAATCTCCGACGACGCCGAGATCGAGCGGTATCCGTTCCGCCCGGACGAGATCCTCGATTCGGTGGCCGATCTCGTGACCGCCGAGCCGGTCGAATCGGAGATGCCGGAGGGGCTGTGAACGACTTCGAGCAGACGCTGCTGCTGGTGACGTCCGCCCTCATGATCCTGACGACGCTCGTCGTCGTGATCGTGCAGTGCGTCCGCGGTCGCGGCCACCGCGGGGGCCGCTGATGGCGCTCTTCCTCGTCGTGACAGCGTTCGCGCTGCTCATCGCCGCGCTTGTGCTGTTCCTGCGCGGCCGCCGGGATGCCCCGCAGGGCACGCCGCTGCCGAACGGCCGCGGGATCGCACTGCTCACGGTCGTCGGGCTCGTCCTCGCCCTGGCATCGCAGCTGCCCGTCTTCCGCTGACCCGCCCCGGGGTGCTGATCCGCGGCATCCGTTTCGGGACCGCGCCCGCCCGCGCCCGCATTCCGCCCCGGCATCCCGCCCCGGCATCCCGCCGAACCCTTACCTCTGGGACGAAACCTCACCCCAGTGCGCGCGCGGGAATGAGGGTTCGTTCCGGGAATAAGGGTTCGGCTCAGACCCGCCCCGGGTTACTGCGGCGCGAGGCCCAGGTCGTCGAGGTCGATGATCGAGCGCCAGGTGAAGCCGGCGGCCTCGACGGCGGTCTGCGCGCCGGTCTTGCGGTCGACGACGGTGACGACCGCGACGACATCGGCCCCGGCATCCCGCACCACTTCGGCGGCCTTGAGCGGCGAGCCGCCCGTCGTGGAGGTGTCCTCGACGATCACGACGCGCTTGCCGGCGACCTCGGCGCCCTCGACCTGGCGGCCGCGGCCGTGGTCCTTGGGCTCCTTGCGCACGACGAAGGCGTCGACCGGCGTTCCGGCGGCGACGGACGCGTGCAGGACGGCGTTCGCGATCGGGTCGGCGCCGAGGGTGAGACCCCCCACGGCGTCGACCTCGAGATCCCGCACGAGGTCGAGCACCAGCCGGCCGATCGCGGGGGCCGCGCGGTGGTCGAGGGTGAGCTTGCGCATGTCGACGTAGTATGTCGCCTTCTTGCCGCTGGACAGCGTGAAATCGCCGTGGAACACCGCCTCCTCGCCGATCAGGGCGATGAGGTCCTGGCGCTGTGTTTCGAGCTCGGGCGTGGAGGCGACGGTCATGCCCAGCAGTCTACGGACGCCCCGTCGCCGTTTTTCCCGCGCCGTCGGCCGCCGACGCGCACGGTGTGGCCCTAGAGTCGGGAACGTCGCCGGCGCCCGAGCCGCGGCATCCGTCGCCCGCCGCGAACCGAGGAGCACCATGGACCGCATCGGCATCGTCACCGAGTTGCCCGGCGAGACACGCGTAGCCGCGTCGCCGACCACGGTGGGCCGCATCGGCAGACTCGGCTACGAGGTCGTCGTGCAGGCCGGCGCCGGCGAGCGCTCGTCGTTCCCGGATGCCGAGTACATCGCCGCCGGCGCGACCATCGCCGATCGCGACACCGCCTGGGCCGCCGATGTCGTCCTGAAGGTCGCGGTGCCCACCGCCGACGAGATCGCGCTCCTGCAGCCGGGCGCAACCATCGTGGGCTTGCTGAGCCCGGCCCTGCGGCCCGATCTCCTGGCCGCGCTCGCGGCGCGCGGCGTCACGGCGCTGGCCCTCGACGCCGTCCCGCGCATCTCGCGCGCCCAGTCGATGGATGTCCTCAGCTCGATGGCGAACATCGCGGGATACCGCGCCGTCGTCGAGGCGGCCAACGCGTTCGGCCGCTTCTTCACCGGGCAGGTCACCGCCGCCGGCAAGGTGCCGCCGGCGAAGGTGCTCGTGGCGGGCGCCGGGGTCGCGGGACTCGCGGCAATCGGAGCGGCGTCCTCGCTCGGCGCCATCGTCCGCGCGACCGATCCGCGCCCGGAGGTCGCCGACCAGGTCGCCTCGATCGGCGGCAGCTACCTGCCCGTCGTCGTGCCGGACGAGACCAAGGAGGTCTCGGCCGACGGATACGCGAAGGCCACGAGCGCCGCCTACGACGCCGCGGCCGCGCAGCTCTACCGGGACCAGGCCGTCGACGTCGACATCATCATCACGACGGCGCTCATCCCGGGCCGTCCCGCGCCCCGCCTGATCACCGCCGCCGATGTGGCCGCCATGAAGCCGGGCAGCGTCATCGTCGACATGGCGGCGGGCCTCGGCCAGGACGGCCAGGGCGGCAACGTCGAGGGCTCGGTCGCCGGCGAGAAGGTCGTCACGGCGAACGGCGTCACGATCCTCGGGTACACCGACCTCGCGGGCCGCCTCCCGCAGCAGGCCTCCCAGCTGTACGGCACGAACCTGCTGAATCTGCTCACCCTGCTGACCCCCGGAAAGGACGGCGTGCTCGTCATCGACGAGACCGACGTCGTCCAGCGCGCCGTCACCGTCGTGCGTCAGGGCGAGGTGACGTGGCCGCCCCCGCCGGTGCAGGTGTCGGCGGCGCCGGCGCCCGTGGCGGATGCCGCGGCATCCGCCACGGCACCGGCACCCCGGCAGGGCCTGTCGACCCGCACGAAGTCCGTCCTCACCGGCGTCGGCATCGCCGCGCTGTTCCTCGTCTGCGCGTTCGCGCCCGCGCCGCTGCCGCAGCACGTCCTCGTGCTCACACTCTCGGTCGTCATCGGGTTCTACGTCATCGGCAAGGTCGCCCACGCGCTGCATACGCCGCTCATGAGCATCACCAACGCGATCAGCGGCATCATCATCGTCGGCGCCATGTCGCAGATCATCGTGCCCGACCCGCTCGTCCAGGTGCTCGCCGCCGTCGCGGTGCTGCTGGCATCCATCAACATCTTCGGCGGCTTCGCCGTCACCCGGCGCATGCTCGCCATGTTCCAGAAGGGCGACCAGAAGTGAGCGGCCTCGTCCTCGCGCAGTCCATCGCCACCGCGGCATATATCGTCGCGGCGCTGCTGTTCATCCTCGCCCTCGCCGGGCTCAGCAAGCAGGAATCAGCCCGCCGCGGCATCGTCTACGGCATCGCGGGCATGACGATCGCGCTCGTCGCGACCCTCGTCCTCGTCGTCGCGAGCGGCGTGCTGCTCACGAGCGGCGCCGCCCTCGGCCTGACCCTCCTCGTCGTCGCGATCCTCGTCGGCGGCGCGATCGGGCTCTGGCGTGCCCGCGTCGTCGAGATGACCGGCATGCCCGAGCTCATCGCGCTGCTGCACTCGTTCGTCGGGCTCGCGGCCGTGCTCGTCGGCTGGAACGGCCACCTGTACGCGGAGGGCATCGCCCCGGAACTCGTCGGCATCCACCACGCCGAGGTGTTCATCGGCGTCTTCATCGGCGCGGTCACCTTCACCGGGTCGATCGTGGCGTTCCTCAAGCTCTCCGCGCGGATGAGCTCGCGCCCGCTCATGCTGCCGGGCAAGAACCTGCTCAACGTCGGGACGCTCGTCCTGTTCGTCGGGCTCACGGTCTGGTACGTCATCACGCCCGAGCTGTGGCTGCTGATCGTCGTGACCCTGCTCGCACTGGCGCTCGGCTGGCACCTCGTCGCCTCGATCGGCGGCGGCGACATGCCCGTCGTCGTCTCGATGCTCAACAGCTACTCCGGCTGGGCGGCCGCCGCGGCGGGCTTCCTGCTGAACAACGATCTGCTGATCGTCACGGGTGCCCTCGTCGGCTCATCGGGTGCGTACCTGTCGTACATCATGTGCAAGGCCATGAACCGGTCGTTCCTGTCGGTCATCGCGGGCGGATTCGGCATCGAGGCGCCGCGCACCGGCGACGAGGAGCAGGGCGAGATCCACGAGACGGATGCCGGGGCGGTCGCGGCCCTGCTGCGCGATGCGCGCTCGGTCATCATCACCCCCGGCTACGGCATGGCCGTCGCGCAGGCGCAGTACCCGGTCGCCGACCTCACGAAGCGGCTGCGCGAGCGCGGCGTGACGGTGCGCTTCGGCATCCACCCCGTCGCCGGACGGCTTCCCGGCCACATGAACGTGCTGCTGGCCGAGGCGAAGGTGCCCTACGACATCGTGCTGGAACTCGACGAGATCAATGAGGACTTCGCCGAGGCCGACGTCGTGCTGGTGATCGGCGCGAACGACACCGTCAACCCCGCCGCGGCCGAGGATCCCGGCTCGCCCATCGCCGGCATGCCGGTGCTGCACGTGTGGGAGGCGCGGAACGTCGTCGTGTTCAAGCGGTCGATGGCCTCGGGGTACGCCGGTGTGCAGAATCCGCTGTTCTTCCGCGAGAACACCCGCATGCTGTTCGGGGATGCGAAGGAGCGGGTGGAGGACATCCTGCGCGCGCTCTGACGACGACGGCGGCACGAGCCTTCGCCGCCGCGCTCCTGCGCGACGGGCCAGGATGCCGGTCATGCCAGGATCGAGCATATGGGGATCGCCGATGATGAGTTGACCCGGTTCACCGAGCTCCTCGACACCGCGGGTGCCGGCCCGTCCGCGCCGGACGTCGATCCCGTCGAGCGTGCCCGGCGTCGCCGTCGGCGACTCCGGGCGGGGATCACGACCGCGGTCGTCGCGCTCGTGCTCATGGGCCTCGCCGGAGGGTACGCCGCCTACGCCCTGACCACCCCGGTCGCGCTCCCCGGCGCGGAGACGCGCACGCCGCAGCCGACGGCGGGCGCCCCGGTGTCGCTGGCGATGCCCGCCGGCGCATCGGCAGTGCAGGTCTCCGGCGGGACGGACTTCCTGGGCGCCGAAGGGCTGACCGCGGCATCCGGCGCCCCGGGCCCGCTTCCGATGGCGAGCATCACGAAGCTCGTGACCGCGCTCGTCGTGCTCGACGCGCATCCGCTGTCCGGCCCCGACGACCCGGGACCCGTCCTGACCTTCAGCAAAGCCGACCACGACCTGTACGACCAGTACTACGTGCAGGGTGCGACGATCGCCGCCATGCCGACCGGCAGCACGATGAGCCTGCACGACGCCCTGGAGCTCATGCTCGTCGTCTCGGCCAGCAATTACGCCGACGCCGTCTCGACGTGGGCCTTCGGCTCCCGCGGCGCGTTCGTGCGCGCGACGGACGCCTGGCTGGATCGCAACGGGCTGGGGGGCATCACGGTGGTCGAGCCGACGGGCATCGACCCGCGCAACACCGCCACTGCCGCCGACCTCATCACGCTCGGCGCCCTCGCGATGGGGAACGAGACGATCGCGCAGATCGTCGGCATGTCCACTCTCGCCGTACCCGGATTCACGGGCAGCAACACCAACACGCTGCTCGGCACCGACGGGGTCCGCGGCATCAAGACCGGGACGCTCGAAGGCTCCAACCTGCTGTACTCCTCGCTCCTGGACGTCGGCATCGGCGAACCGCTGACGATCACCGGCGCGGTGCTGGGTGGCCAGGACCGCGACAATGTGAACAGCGACGTGCGGGCGCTGCTCGGCAGCATCCGCGCCGGGTTCCACGAGGTCCCGCTCGCCCGGCGCGGTGAGGTGTACGGAAGCTACACCACGCCGTGGGGTGCGGAGGCTCGCATGGTGGTGGCGACGGATGCCCGCGTGTTGACCTGGTCGGACACGCCCATCACCGCCCAGATGACCACGAGCCCGCTGACCACGGGGCGCGCCGGCGAGAAGGTCGGGACGATCACGTGGACGGCGGGCGCGCGCACGGCGTCGACCGATCTCGTGCTCGATGCCGACATCGCGATGCCCGACGACTGGTGGCGCCTCACCCATCCGCTCGAACTCGACGGCCCGCTCGCCGGACGCGGGTAGCGGCGCGGGGTCAGCGGGGCTCGCGGGGTCAGCGAGTCGCGCGGGGCTCGCGGGGTCAGCGGGGGTCGCGCGGTTCGCGGGCCAGGAACGGCCGCGGCCAGGCGCCGAGCGCCAGCAGCGCCACGACCACCTGGACGAGACCCGTCGCGAAGTAGAGGCCGTGCAGCGGCGACCAGACCAGCAGCAGCGAGATCTCGATGGAGATCCACGACATCATGACGAGACCCGCCGCGGCGTGGAGCCCGGGCGCCAGCGCGTAGCGCCCGTGGTGGGCGACGAGGGCGAGCGCCTGCGCGCCGCCGACCACGACGCCGAGGACCGCGCGTGACGGGCGGCGCGCACTGTCGGCGGCGGCGAATACGCTGGATGCCATGCGTGTGGCCACCTGGAACGTCAACTCGATCCGTGCCCGCGTCGTCCGCACCGTCGACTTCGCCGTGCGCGAGGACATCGACGTGCTGGCGATGCAGGAGATCAAGTGCAAGCCCGAGCAGTTCCCGTACGCCGAGTTCGAGGCGGCGGGCTACACCGTGGAGGCGCACGGCCTGAACCAGTGGAACGGCGTCGCGATCGCGAGCCGCACGCCGATCGAGAACCTGCAGATCGGCTTTCCCGGCATGCCGGGCTTCGCGAAGGGTCATGACGGGCCCGACGCCCCGCAGGAGGCGCGTGCGATGGGCGCGACCGTCGGCGGCGTCGAGGTGTGGAGCCTGTATGTGCCGAACGGCCGCGGCCTCGACGACCCGCACTACCGCTACAAGCTCGACTGGCTCGAGGCGCTTCGCGGGTACACGTCCGACACCCTCGCCGTGAACCCCGACCTGGCCCTCGCCCTGACCGGCGATTTCAACATCGCCCCGACCGACGCCGACAACGGCGATCCCGCCGTGATCGAGGGCGTGACGACGCACGTCTCGGTGCCCGAGCGCGCCGCCTTCCAGGCGCTGCTCGACGCGGGCCTGCACGACACGGTGCGCCCGCTCGTGCCGACCGGCTATACGTACTGGGACTACAAGCAGCTGCGCTTCCCCCGCAACGAGGGCATGCGCATCGACTTCATCCTCGGATCGCACGCGTTCGCCGACGCGGTGGTCGCGGCATCCATCCATCGCGACGAGCGCAAGGGCGAGATCCCGAGCGACCACGTGCCCGTCGTCGTCGACCTCGACCTCGAAGGTCCCGACGACGACGACCGCCCGATGATCTTCTGACGCGGACGCCGCGGCGTCAGGCCGCTCTCACCCGGCGGTCGGCGGCGTCGAGCCCCTTCGCGGAGCGCCACGCGATGAGCGTGGTCCCGAGGGCGGATGCCGCAAACACGACCGCCAGCAGCGCCCACCCGGCCAGCCCGAGGCCGAGCGCGGCGGTCACGACGATCGGCGCGGCCATCGCGCCGAGATTGAATCCCATCGAGAACACGCCCTGGTACGCGCCCGGCGCCCGGGGGTCGGCGAGCTCGAAGCTCAGCCCCCAGCCGCCCGCCTGCGACATCACCTCCGCGAACGCGTGCGCGAGGGCGGCCGCGATCAGCAGCGCGACCGCCAGCCAGGCGACCACCGGCGCCGCGCCGGCGTAGAGCGCGCACGCGAGCACCATCAGCACGCCTGCCCACGCCGTCACGGTGCCCGCGCGCCGCACATCGTGGGTGCCGCGCGACAGCGGTACCTGGAAGATCACGACGATGACCGTGTTGAGGATCAGCAGCGCCGCCACGATGGCGGTCGGCGCGGCGGTGTCGTGGGCGATCCACAGCGGAACCCCCACCTCCGCCAGCCCGAACTGCATGCCGAAGACCGCCGACAGCGCCGTCACCGCGAGGTAGCGCGCATCGCGCCACGGGCTCGCGCGACGCACGACCGGGGTGGCCGGGGCCGCGGTGGTCGGCTCGGCGCTGTCCGCGGTCGGCGCGGCGCTGTCTGCGGCGGGTGCGGCCGGCACGACGCGCGGCGCGTCGACGCGGGGTGGCAGCCCCCGCATGATCGGCACGCCGGCGAGCACGACGAGCCCGGCGGCCACGATCGCCGCGCGGTACGCGAGGCCGGTGTCGGCGAGGAGCGAGAGCCCGCCGGCGGCGGCGCCCGCGGCGATGGAGATGTTGGTGACGGTGCGCAGGATCGCCCGCGCCGACACCCGCCGCGGGCCGTCGAAGGCCCGCGCGATGATGGCCATGCGCGCGGCGTTGGCCGCCGACTCCGCGACGCCGACGACCGCGCCGATCGCGAGCACCGCCCAGAAGTCGGCCGCGAAGGCGTAGGCGACGAGTGCCACGCCGTCGAGGGTCATGCCCGCCAACAGGATGCGACGCGCGCTGATGCGGTCGGCCAGGTGTCCGGTGAGGGCGGATGCCGCGACGCCGAGGCCGGCCGAGACAGTGAGAACGACCGCGATCTCACCGGCGCTGAGGCCGACGATGCGGGTGAAGTACAGCACCGTCACGGCGAGGAAGACACCGCGGCCGATGCGACCGACGGCGGTCGAGGTGACGAGGATGCGCAGCACGGGGTCGCTCAGCGACCCGGTCGACCGCACGCGGCGCACCGACGGTCAGGGCGTCACTCTCGTGCCGACGGTGTTCACGGCGCGCGCGTCCGCGCCGGTGGGCGAGGCCGCGCCGCTCATCCTCTACCCCGCCCGCGGCCAGGGAGCCATGTGGGAGCGCCAGCAGGTGACGACATCGGCGGCGCTGGTCGGCATCCTGGGACGGGTCCGCGCCCAGCTGCTCACGGTGCTCGACGAACCCGCCTCGTCGACGGAGCTCGGGGTCCGCTTCGGCGTGACCACGTCTGCCGCAGGGCAGCACCTGCGCGCGCTGCGCGCGGCCGGCCTCGTCTCGTCGACGCGATACGGCCGGTCGGTGCTGTATCTGCGCAGCGAGCTCGGCAACGCGCTCGTGCCGCCGGCGCAGGGCACCTGAGCCCCGCGCGGCGTCAGCGGCTCACGACGCGCCCGGCGCCCAGCGCCCGATCAGGTCGTGCAGCTGCCGCAGGAAGCCGGTGAGGAACTCCCGCGTGCCCGCGTTCGCGAACCCGCCGTCGCCGTCGAAGAACTCATCGCCGACGCGGATGTACGCCTCGGGCACACCGACCAGCGGGGCGCCGAGCGCCGAGAGGATCGCCTTCAGGTGGTTCTGCGCGACGGCCGTGGAGATCACGCCTTTCGTCGCGCCGGTGACGGCGACGGGCTTGCCCGCCAGCGAGCTCTTGCCGGTGGGGCGGCTCGCCCAGTCGACGGCGTTCTTCAGCACCGCGGGGATCGACCGGTTGTACTCCGGCGTGACGATCAGCAGTCCGTCGGCGCTTTCCACCGCGCGCTTGAACGCCCAGCCGTCGTCGGGGAAGGCCGTGTCGTACTGCGTGCCGTAGAACGGCAGGTGCACGATCGGAATGTCGCGGAACTCCAGCCCGGCGTCGGGTCCCAGCGCGATCAGCGCGTCGGCGAACCTGCGGTTGAGCGAGGGTTCGGACACCGACCCCACGATCACCCCTACGGTGTAGACCTTCTCGTCTGCGTCGGTCATCGTGACTCCCTCGTGCGTTCGGTGTGGTGCGTGGGTTCGGTGCGGTGGGTGGTCGTTCGGTGTCATCCTGCCAAAGCGCACCGGCATCCCCAAGGGCCTTGACGCGCCCATCGGTCTCAGAGGATTCACCAAGAGAGCCGCACGACGAGGGGACGAGATGAAGAAGGCACGCCTGGCGACACTGGCCGCGCTGCTGCTGGCGGGGACGGTGGCCCTCACCGGCTGCTCGCAGCTGATGGGGCTGATCGCCGACAACCAGCCGGTGCGCGACGCGGACACGTCCGAGATCACCGAGGGCGGCGACCTCGACGTCTTCACCCTGAGCGTCGGCGACTGCTCCGACGACCAGTCGGCGACCGAGGTGAGCGAGGTGCCGGTCGTGCCGTGCACGCAGCCGCACGACAACGAGGTCTTCCACGACTTCACGGTCGACGGCGAGGAGTTCGATCAGGCCACGATCGACGCGGCCGCCGAGGAGAACTGCGGCGGTCAGTTCGACGTGTTCACCGGCATCGCCTACGACCATTCCGTCCTCGACTGGAGCACGCTCGCGCCCACTCCGGGCAGCTGGGAGCAGGGCGACCGCCTCGTCTCGTGCATCATCTACGAGTACGGCGTGCGGACCGTCGGGACGCTCGCCGGCGCGCAGCGCTGAGCGCTCGGCTCCGTCGTGCGGGGGATGCCGCGGCATCCGCCCCCGCCTACGTTGGAAGCATGAGCGAGCACGTCACCGGGCGCACCGTCACCGCGGCCCAGCGCCGCAACGATCTGTGGCTGGCCGCCGGGCTGCTCGTCGGCGCCGTGATCAGCGCGTGGCTCGGGCAGGTGGCCGGCCTCAACGGCGACGAGACGCCGCCGTTCGCGTGGGCGCTCGTCTACGCCCCCGCCCTCACGCTGCCGCTGGCACTGCGGCGCCGCTACCCGGAGGCCGTGCTGGTCACCGTCGCGCTGGCCTTCTTCGTCGGCGTGACGGCACGCATCCCCGAGGTGTACGTCGGCAACGTCGCGCTGTTCATCGCGATGTACACCGTCGGCGCGTGGGTCGCCGACCGGCGCCGTGCGACGCTCGTGCGCCTGATCGTCATCGCCGCCATGTTCGTCTGGCTGCTCGTGACCATCTTCCAGGCGGCGACCGGCGGAGACGACGGCGGCCCGTCGCGGGCGGGGCTGTTCTCGCCGTTCGCGGCGTACATGCTGCTGCAGTTCCTCGTCAACGTCGCGTTCTTCGGCGGGGCGTACTTCTTCGGCGAGCGCGCGTGGGCCGGCGCCCGCTCCCGAGCGGCGCTCGAGGAGCGCACCGCCGACCTGGAGCGGGAGCGGGAGCTGACCGCCGCGCAGGCGGTGGCGCTGGATCGCGTGCGCATCGCCCGCGAACTGCACGACGTCGTCGCCCACCACGTGTCGGCGATGGGCGTGCAGGCGGGCGCGGCGCGCACCGTGCTCGACCGCGACCCCGCCGCCGCGCGCGCGGCGCTCGGGACGGTGGAGCACTCCGCCCGCGAGGCGCTCACCGAGCTGCGCCAGCTGCTGGAGACGCTGCGCACGCCCGACGCCGACACCCCGGCATCCTCCACCCTGAGCCTGCGCGCCCTTCCCGACCTCGTCGCCCACGCCGTCGACAACGGCCTGCCGACGACGTTCGCCGTGGTGGGCGAGCCCGTCGAGACGCCCGAGCTGGTGCAGGTGAACCTGTACCGCATCGCGCAGGAGGCGCTCACGAACGCGCGCCGGCACGGCGGTCCGGATGCCGTCGCCGACGTGCGGCTGCGCTACGACGACGCCGGCGTCGAGCTGGAGGTCACCAACACGGGCCGTCCGATGGTCGCGGGGCGCGCGGGCCTCGGGATCGTCGGCATGCGCGAGCGGGCGGCCGCGTCGGGCGGCACGATCGAGGCGGGGCCGCGACCGCGGGGCGGCTTCCTGGTGCGGGTGCGGGTGCCGTCGGCATCCGGCAGCGGCGAGGTTTCGCGCCGAGAGGGTGCCGTGAGCGCGGCGGTGCGCACATGAGCGTGCGGGTGCTGCTCGTCGACGACCACGCCGTCATGCGGGCCGGGTTCCGCATGATCCTGGATGCCGAGGATGACCTCGTCGTCGTCGGCGAGGCCGGCAACGGCGCCGACGCGGTGGCGGCGGCATCCGCCCTGCGTCCTGACGTCATCTGCATGGACGTCCAGATGCCGGGCATGGACGGGCTCGAGGCGACCCGCCGCATCGTCGCCGACCCCGCAAGCACGGCGGTCGTCGTCGTGGTGACGACCTTCGACCGCGACGACTACCTGTTCCAGGCGCTGCAGGCCGGCGCGAGCGGATTCCTGCTCAAGAACGCCGGGCCCGAGGAGCTCGTCACCGCGGTGCGCGTCGCGGCCGCCGGCGACGGGCTGCTGGCCCCGGCGGTCACCAAGCGCGTGATCGAGCGGTTCGCGGCATCCGCTCCCCCGGACGCCCCCGCGGCGATGCCGCCCTCACCCGCCGCGGCGCTGCTCACCGAGCGCGAGACCGAGGTGCTGCGGCTCTTGGCCGACGCGCGCAGCAACGCCGAGATCGCCACGGCGCTGTACATCGGCGAAGCGACCGTGAAGACGCACGTGTCGAACGTGCTGCAGAAGCTCGGCGTGCGCGACCGCGTCGCCGCGGTCGTCTACGCGCACCGCCACGGCCTGGCCTGACGCACCCTGCGGGGTGGGCCTGGCCTGACGCGCCCTGCGGGGGCGAGGCGCCGGGCCCGACCCCCCGGGGTCAGCCGCGGGCGACGACCGGGATCGAGCCGGTCAGGGCGAGCCGCTCGCGCAGGGCGACGAGCGAGGTCTCGGGACGCCACAGCGCGACGATGCTCCAGCCGAACAGGCCCACCACCAGCACGTTGCGCGCCAGCAGCACGGCCGCGGCGAGCGGGTGGGCGTCGATGAGCGGCAGGTACAGCACCGGGAAGACGAGGGTCGTGAGGAAGCACACCATCGCCATCCACTCCGCGACCCGCGACCACGCGTGGCGGTCGATGACCAGCCCGACGGCGACGATCGGCGCCAGCCACAGCATGTACTGCGGCGAGCCGACCTTGTTGAAGACGATGAGCGCCGCCGTCAGCGCGAAGGCGCCGCGGAGGATCAGCCGCTGCTCGGCCAGGGGGGTGAGCGTGCCCTCGGTGAGAGCGCGACGCCGCGCCCGCCACAGCAGCACGAGGATGACGGCGAACGCGATCGGCATGAGCCACGTCACGAGCACGCCGGCGGCCTGCGCGCCGGGCCCCGCCACCTCGCGCGTCGCAAGGACGTAGTTCTGCCGGATCTCGGCGCCCGGCATCCCGAGCACGGTCGCCCACACCCACGGCGTCGCGATCGGCGCCTCCAGCTGGAGCGAACGGTCGCCCTGGATCGTGGCGAAGCTGAACAGGTTGTCTCCGCCGCCGAAGGCG
The DNA here is from genome assembly GCF_049707015.1 of Microbacterium sp. CH-015. Classification (NCBI taxonomy): domain Bacteria; kingdom Bacillati; phylum Actinomycetota; class Actinomycetes; order Micrococcales; family Microbacteriaceae; genus Microbacterium; species Microbacterium sp. CH-015. Next base: position 227,714 of record NZ_JBNAFJ010000003.1, read on the forward strand.
ATGACGATGCCGGCGATGGCGCCGCTGACGGCGAGCCCCCCGGCGATGATCCGCATCCGCAGCGACGAGATCGCGACGGCCGCGGCGGCGAGGGCCGCCGGCCAGACCTTGATCCAGGTCGCGGCGGCGATGAGGGCACCCGCAAGGGCCGGCCGGCGCACGAGCCAGACGAGGGCCGCGATCGCCAGCGGCGCGGCGAAGCCCTCGAGCCGCAGCATCGACACCGGCGCGAGCAGCAGCTGCACGGCGAGCCAGTACCACGCGGCGACGTAGCCCTTCCGGCGGCGGAGGTTACCCGTGAGGGCCGCGATGGCGAGCCAGTTGGCGGCGACCATCAGCAGGAGCCACACGAGCTGGTAGGTCCAGGGGCCGAAGGCGATGGCCGCCATGATCGGCACGAGTGCGCCCGCGGGGTACACCCACGCCATGTCGATGACCGGCCAGTGCCCGTGCAGCGCCTGCTCCGCCCACAGCCGGTACAGCGGCAGGTCGCCCTCGGTGCCTCCGACGACGATGACGTGCAGCAGTCCGACGAAGTACAGCAGGTGCACGACGACGAACCCGGTGATCAGACCCCGGCGGGTGAAGGCGAAGCGCACGGCGACCGGAAGGAATCTCTCCCATCGCTCGACCGCGCGGACACCCAGGCTCTTCACGCGCTGGGCGCGGGAGATCTCCGGAGCGCTCGTCACCTTTGGGAGTGTAGAGACGGCAGGCGGACGGCGGGTGGACACGACATTTCTGTTTCCTGTCAATTCACCGTGCGCTCATCCGGGCGACGGATGCCGCGTCGCGCGCAAACCCGTCCCACGGGGGAGGTCTGCGGCATCCGCTGCGCGTAGCGTCGGAGCATCGGCACGCGGTGCCGGTGGCCCTAGAGGAGGAGCGCATGCTCGAACTGTCCGGCATCACCAAGAGCTACGGCACCCATCGGGTGCTCGACGACGTCGGGTTCCACGTCGCCCCCGGGCGCCTGACCGGCTTCGTCGGCGGCAACGGCGCGGGAAAGACCACCACCATGCGGATCGTGCTGGGCGTGCTCGCGCGCGACGGTGGCACCGTCACCCTCGACGGCGCGGCGGTGACGGCGGCCGACCGTCGCCGGTTCGGCTACATGCCCGAGGAGCGCGGCCTATACCCGAAGATGCGGGTGCTCGACCACATCGTGTACCTCGCCCGCCTCCACGGCTTCGACCGCGCCGACGCGACGGCGCGCGCGGAGGCGCTGCTGGTCGAGCTCGGGCTCGGCGAGCGCCTGCAGGACAACATCGAGACGCTGTCGCTGGGCAACCAGCAGCGCGCGCAGATCGCCGCCGCGCTCGTGCACGACCCCGAGGTGCTGATCCTCGACGAGCCGTTCTCGGGCCTCGATCCCCTCGCCGTTGATGTCGTCGCGGGCGTGCTCCAGAGCCGCGCCGCCGCGGGGGCGGCCGTGCTGTTCTCGTCTCACCAGCTCGACGTCGTGGAGCGCCTGTGCGACGACCTCGTGATCATCGCCGGGGGCACGATCCGCGCCGCCGGGCGCCGCGACGACCTGCGCGCGCAGCACGCCGGGCGCCGCTTCGAACTCCTCTCCGCCGGCGATCTGGGGTGGCTGCGTGACGCCCCCGGCATCGACGTCGTCGAGTTCGACGGCGGCTACGCCGTGTTCGACGCCGACACCGACGAGGCGGCGCAGGACGTGCTGCGTCGCGCCGTCGCGGCGGGCGCGGTCACGAGCTTCGCCCCCCGGCATCCCACTCTCGCCCAGATCTTCAAGGAGGTCATCCAGTGACCGTGCAGACCCCCTCCTTCGCCCAGAGCGTGTGGCTCGTCGCCGAGCGCGAGATCGGCTCGAAGCTGCGCAGCAAAGCGTTCCTCATCTCGTTCGGCATCCTGTTCCTGATCGCGCTGGCCGGCGTGATCTGGGCCGGATTCAGCGCGGACGACAACTCGACGACACCCGTCGCAGTCACCAGCGACGCCGCGCAGCACGTCGACGGCATCCCGGGTCTGGAGCTCACGACCGTCGCCGATCAGGCCGCCGCGGAGGCGCTCGTGAAGGACGGCACGGTGGATGCCGCGGTCGTCGGCGACGGCCAGCCGCCGCTCGGGTTCTCGGTGATCGTGGAGTCCGACGTCCCCTCGAGCCTGCTGATGTCGCTGTCGCAGACCCCGAACGTGGTGGTGCTCGACCCCGCGAACGCGACGAACTGGATCGGCTACATCGCGGCGATCGGCTTCGGCGTCGTGTTCCTGTTCGCGGCGCAGACCTTCGGCGCGACGATCGCCCAGAGCGTCGTCGAGGAGAAGCAGACGCGCGTCGTGGAGCTGCTGATCTCGGCGATCCCGGCGCGGGCGCTGCTGGCGGGCAAGGTGATCGGCAACACGATCCTCGCGATGGGTCAGGTGGTCATCCTGGCGGCGATCGCGGTGGTCGGCCTCACGGTGACCGGGCAGACGGAGTTCCTGCAGGGCATCGGCGGTCCGATCGCGTGGTTCAGCGTGTTCTTCCTGTTCGGATTCGTGCTGCTGGCGGCGCTGTTCGCTGCGGCGGCGGCGATGGTGTCGCGGCAGGAGGACATCGGGGCCACGACGACGCCGCTGATGTTCCTGATCCTCGCGCCGTACTTCCTGGTGATCTTCTTCTGGAACAACCCGACGGTCCTGACGGTGATGTCGTACGTGCCGTTCTCGGCCCCGGTCGGCATGCCGGTGCGGCTGTTCCTCGGTCAGGCGCAGTGGTGGGAGCCGCTGGTCTCCCTCGCGATCCTGCTGGTCTCGTGCGTCCTCGCGATCCTCGTCGGCGCGAAGATCTACGAGAACTCGCTGCTGCGGATGGGCGCCCGCGTCAAGCTCACCGAGGCGCTCGGGCGCTGAGCCGAAGACGCTGACCGGCCGCGCCGCGACAGCGCGCGCGGCCGGTCAACGCTCGACGCGCTCGACAAGGATGCCGTCGGCATCCGCCCACACGTGCGCGCCGGGTCGGAAGACGACACCGCCGATCTCCACCGGGACATCGACCTCGCCGATGCCGTCCTTCGCGCTCTTGCGCGGGTTCGAGCCGAGCGCCTTGACTCCGAGCGGCAGCGTCGCGATCGCCTCACGGTCGCGGATCGCCCCGTGCACGATGATGCCGGCCCACCCCGCGGCGACCGCGGACGCCGCGATGAGGTCGCCCACGAGCGCCGACTCCAGCGACCCGCCGCCGTCGATGACGAGCACGGCGCCGTCGCCGGGCGTGGCGAGGACCTGCTTGACCAGGGCGTTGTCGCGATGGCAGCGCACCGTGCGGACGGGGCCGTCGAACGCGACGCGTCCGCCGATGTCGTGCAGCTGCAGGGCGAGGGAGTCCAGCGCGTCGCCGCGCTCGTCGTACAGGTCGGCCGTCGCGATCGTCATGGCTGCCACGGTAGCCGGTGACGAGGCCGTCGTCTTCAGCGGGAACACATCGCGGATGCATACAGTTGCATCGACTGGGCCGCTGGCGTCCCATCAACAGACCCGATCCGAGGAGACGCCATGATCCTCACCACCGTTCACCCCGCCGACACCGACGCCCCCATCCTGGACGTCCTCGCCGAGCGCTGGAGCACCCGCATCTTCGACGCGCAGACGCCGATCGACGAGGAGGCCCTCGCGAGCGCGCTCGAGGCCGCCCGCTGGGCGCCGTCGGCGAACAACACCCAGCCGTGGCGCTTCGTCGTCGCCCGCCGCGGCACCGACGCGCACGCCGCCATCGTCGCCGCGCTCATGGGCTTCAACCAGACCTGGGCGGCCGACGCCGGCGCGCTCGTGGTATTCGCGGCCGCGGCCTCGCTCGACGGCAAGCCGCTCACCTGGGCGGTGTACGACACCGGCCAGGCGGCGGCGTACTTCACGGTGCAGGCGCACGCGTCGGGACTGCACACGCACCAGATGGGCGGCTTCGACCGCGCCGCGATCGGCGAGGCGTTCGGTTTCGGCGACGATCTCGCCGCCGTCACGGTCATGGCCGTCGGCGCGCTCGGGTCGCTCGCCGAGGCGCCCGAGGCCCTGCGCGAGCGCGAACTCGCGCCGCGCACCCGCCGCCCGATCGCCGAATCCCTCATCGCGAACGACTGACCGTCGCGCAAGCCCCCTCCGCATCCGGCGGGTTCCCGGTTACCGTGAACCATGCCCGCCCGCATCCTGTCGATCGGAACCGCCCTCCCGGCGACGCGTCTGCCGCAGGAACACGTGCGGGATCTGTTCGCCGCCCAGCCCGGCGTCGACCGGCTGACGCGACGGCTCATCCACGCCGCGTTCGACGCGGCGGCGATCGACAGCCGCCGCACCGTGCTCGCGGCTCTCGCGCCGGAGGGCGGGGCTCTCGCGCCGGGCGGCGGCGGGGTTCTCGCGCCCGGCGGGGCTGACGCGCCGGGCAGCGGGGCTGCGCCGGGCAGCGGCGGCGACGCGCCGGGCGGGACGGCTCTCGCGTCGGGCGGCGGGGCTGCTCTCGCGTCCCGCGGCGGGGTGGTAGACGAGCGGATGCCGGTGCGCGACGCCGCCGGGGTGCTGCTGCGGCCCTCGACGGGCACGCGCAACGCCGCCTACGTGCGGCTCGCGCCGCCGCTGTTCGCCGGGGCGGCACGGCGCGCACTGGCCGGAGCGGGGGTCGAGCGCGGCGAGGTCACGCACGTCGTCACGGTTTCGTGCACGGGCCTGTTCGCCCCGGGGCCGGACTACCGACTGGTGCGCGATCTCGGCCTGCCGGCGGGGACCGAGCGGTTCCATCTGGGTTTCGTGGGGTGCGCGGCGGCCCTCCCCGCCCTGCGGCTCGCCGCGGCGCTGTGCGCCGCCGATCCCGCCGCCGTCGTGCTGGTCGCCTGCGCCGAGCTGTGCACGCTGCACTTCCGGCCGTCCGCCGACCCCGAGCAGATCGTCGCGGCATCCGTGTTCGCCGACGGTGCGGCGGCGGCCGTCGTCACGGCCCGCGCCGACCTCACGGCACGGCACGACGGCGCGACCCTCGAGCTCGATCGATTCGGCACGACTCTCACCCGCGAGGGCGAGGCCGATATGGCGTGGACGATCGGCGATGCGGGCTTCGAGATGACCCTCTCGGCGGAGGTTCCCCGCATCATCGGACGCGAGATCCGCGGCGCGGTCGGGGATTTCCTCGCCGGCGAGCGCCCGGACCGGTGGGCGGTACACCCCGGCGGGCGGAGCGTGCTGGACCGCGTGGAGGCCGGGCTCGATCTGCCGCCGGCCGCCCTCGCGCCGTCGCGGACGGTGCTCCGCGAGCACGGGAACATGTCGAGCGCGACGATCCTGTTCATCCTGGCGCGGATGCTCGACGAGCCGGCGGATGCCGACGCCGCCCGCGTCGCGGCTCTCGCCTTCGGTCCGGGGCTCACCGTCGAATCGGCGATGCTCACGCTGCGCGGCGGGGCGGGTGCTGAGGGCGCGGCGAGCGTCGGGGCGCGGGAGGCTGCGGCGGTCGGGGCGGGCGTCGGGGCGCGCGGGGCGGCGGCGGTCGCGGCGGGCACCGCGGCGGAGTCGCGACGGTGAGCCTGCGGGTCCGCGACACCGAGGTGCGGGAGCTGATGGACGATCCGGACTGCGATGCCCGGCGGCTCGCGGCGACGTTCCGGCGCTTCGGCATCGTGAACCGGCTCGTGTCGGGGTGGGGCGGGGTGTACCGCACGCAGCTGCGTCCGCACCTCGCGTCGCTCGCGCGACCCGCCCGCATCCTCGACATCGGCTCCGGGGGTGGGGACCTCGTCGTGCGGCTCGCGGCGCTCGCTCGCCGCGACGGATTCGACGTGGAGTGGACCGGCGCCGATCCCGATCCTCGCGCGCACGCCGCGGCATCCGCCCGTCGCGCGCCGGGCGTGACGTTTCGCTGCACGGATGCCGCCACCCTCGCCGCGGCGGGCGAGCGCTTCGATGCCGTCGTGTCGAATCACGTGCTGCACCATCTCGACGCCGAAGAGCTCGCGGCCTTCGCGGCGGACGCGCTCGCCCTGTCGCGAGGCCCCGTGCTGCTGGCCGACATCGCCCGCGGGCGCCTCGCGTACGCGCTGTATGCGGTCGGGATCACGCCGCTCGCGCCGGGGACATTCCTGCGCACCGACGGCCTGCGGTCGATCCGGCGCAGCTACCGTCCTGATGAACTCGCCGCCGCGCTCGGCGCGCCGTGGCGGGTCGAGGAGCCGGCGCCGTTCCGGCTGCTCGCGATCGGGGCGGGACATGCCTGAGGTTCTCATCGTCGGGGCGGGACCCGTCGGGATCATGCTCGGGGCGGAGCTCACGCGACGCGGGGTGGAGGCGGTCGTCCTCGAGCGCCGGACCGCCGTCGGTGCCGCCTCGCGGGCGATCGGACTGCATGCGCCGGTGCTCGCGGCGCTCGAGGACGGCGGCGCGACCGAGCGCATCCTTCACGGGGCGGTGCGGGTCGCCCGCGGCGAGTGCCGCGGGCTCGGCGCCGACGGTTGGGAACGCCTCGGGACCGTACGGTTCGACCGGCTGTCACTGCGGTTCCCGTTCGTCGCGACGCTGCCGCAGTCGGCGACCGAGGCGGCGCTCGGGCACGGGGGCGCGCCCGTCGTGCGCGGCGAGACGGTGACGGCGATCCGGCGGGACGGGGATCGCGTGCGGGTGCTCTCGTCCGGGGCGGACGGGCAGCGCGAATGGGACGCCGCGGTCGTCGTCGTCGCGGGAGGCTCCGCCGCCCGCGATCTCGTCTACCGGCCGGGCGCGATCGCGGTGCGCCACTATCCGGATCGGTATCTCATGGTCGACGCTCCCGTCCCGGAGCGGGCGGACGCCGAGACCGCCGTGGTCACGCTCGCGCCCGGCGGGGTGCTGGAGTCGTTCCCGCTCCCCGGGGGCCGCCGGCGGTTCGTCGCGTGGGACCGGCGGGACGCGGGTGAGGGGTCGGGGGGTGCGGGGTCGGGTTCGGCTGGCGCGGGGTCGACGGGCGCGGGCGCGGGGTGGCTTGTGGGCGCGGGCGCGGGGTCGCTTGTGGGCGCGGGCGCGGGGTCGGCGGGCGCGGAGTCGGGGTCGCTTGCGGGCGCGGGGTCGGGTTCGGCTGGCGCGGGGTCGCTTGCGGGCACCGCCGCGGAGGATCCGGCGGAACGGGACAGGCGACTGCGCCGCGCGCTGGAGGAGCGCGGTGAAGCGGATGCCGCGGCGAGCGCCATCGGGGCCACGTCATTCCGGGTACGGCGGGCGGTGGCACCGCGCCTGCGGCGCGGCCGGGTGCTCGTCGTGGGCGATGCGGCGCACGAGGTCAGCCCGATCGGCGGGCAGGGGTTGAACCTCGGACTGCTCGACGCAGCGGGACTTGCCCCGCTGCTCACCGGATGGCTGCACACGGGCGTGGCGCCGAATCTCGACCTGGAGCGGTGGGAGCAGCGCCGCGTGCGGTCGGCGCGGATCGCTGCCGGGATCGCGACGCTCAACACCGCCCTCGGCCGGCCGCTCGGCCCCCGCGCCGATGCGGCGCGTTCGGCGGCGCTGCGGGTGGCGCTGTCCGCGGCGTCGGCGCGGGTGTTCGCCCACGCGTACGCGATGGGTTTCGACCGCGGCGCGTGACCCGGCATCCGTTTCCTGGGACGGATTCACCTGGCAGAAGATGCGGCTACGCCACCCCCGACACAGCCACAACCGCCCACCCAACCCGCGGCGCGTGACCCGGCATCCGTTCCCTGGTCAGAAGATGCGGCTACGCGACCCCGAAACAGCCACAACCGCCACCCAACCCGCGGCGCGTGACCGGGCATCCGTTCCCTGGTCAGAAGATGCGGCTACGCGACCATCGATCCAGCCACAACCGCCCACCCAATCCGCGCGCCGAAGCGCCTCACGACCCGCCGGTCGCGACGAGTTGGGCGGCGAGGAGGAGCGCGCAGAGCATCGTCAGACGGAACAGCGCGCGACCGGGCGGATGCCGCAGCGCGCGCACCAGCGTCACGACAGCGACGGCGCCCACGGCGGCGAAGAACAGCCAGGCGACCGGGCCGATCCGACCGAGATCGCCGCCGACGGGTCCCACGAGCACCGCGATCGCACCGACGGCGATGCCGGCGATCGCGACGATGACGGACACACGCGCGCCCAGCCGGTGCGGCAGGCCCCGGATGCCGGTGCGATCATCGTCCTCGAGATCGGGCAGGACGTTCGTGAGGTGCACGGCCGCGCCGAGCGCGGCGCCGGCGAGCGTCGCCCACGGCGTCGCGAGCCGCGGCGGATCGGCCGCGAGCGTCGCCAGCGACGGGAACAGGCCGAAGCTCACGATGAACGGTGCGATCGACCACGCCGACTTCTTGAGGCCGGCGTTGTAGGCCCACGCGGAGGCGAGCGCGACGGCGTGCACAGCGGCCATCGCGAGCCCGAGCACGGCCGACAGGACGAGCGCGACCACCACGGCGGCGGCCGCCGCGACCCACGCCGTGCGCAGGTCGACGTCGCCGCGGGCGATCGGTTTGTCGCGCCGACCGACCGCGCGGTCGCGGGCCGCGTCGATCGCGTCGTTGGAGATTCCGACCGACAACTGGCCCGCCAGCACCGCGACCGCCAGCAGGGCGAGGCGCCACGGCGGCAGGTCCGCGCCGACGCCCAGGGCGACGGCGAGCACCGTCACCACCAGGGACGGCCCGGGGTGCGACGCCGCCCACAGCGCCCGCAGCCGCCGCATCACCGCCCGGACCCTGTCATTCTCCGACGCTAGCCCAGCCACCGCGGGGCCGCGAGGCGCGCCCGTCATTGTCCTGAAAGCAGGCTGGATCGGCCTCCCGCGGCCGCGCCGGGGTGCATTGGGTCGATCCAGCCTGCTTTTGAGACGGGGACGGAACGGAACGGGGCGGCCGGGACGGGTAGAGCCGAGACAGAGCTGGGACGCCGGCTGCGCCGAGACGGCGCCGGCGAGGTGTTCCGAAAGCAGGCTGGATCAGCCTCCAGCGGCCGCGCCGGGGTGCGTCGGGTCGATCCAGCCTGCTTTTGAGACGGGGACGGGCCGGAACGGGTCGGCCGCGGCAGGGGCGGCCGAGACGGAGCCGGGACGCGGGCTGCGCCGAGGCGCGGCGAGACGGCGCCGGCCGGGTGTTCCGAAAGCAGGCTGGATCGGCCTCCCGCGGCCGCGCCGGGGTGCAAGGAGTCGATCTGGCCTGCTTTTGAGACAGGGACGCCCCGGCCCCGACCGCACGCCACCGCCCAGCCCGGCACGCGGACGTGTCAGTCGTCGAGGAGCTCGGCCTCGATCACGTCGTCGTCCGGGTCGGTGCCGGCCGAACCGGATGCCGCGGCATCCGCCGGGGCAGGCCCACTGCTCGTGAGCGCGAGCCCGGATCCGTCCGCCGCGACGTCGACCCGCACGACGTCGCCGTCGTGCACGCCGCCGGAGAGCAGCGCCATCGCGAGCCGGTCCTGGATCTCGGACTGGATGAGCCGCCGTAGCGGCCGCGCGCCGAACAGCGGGTCGTAGCCGCGCTCGGCCAGCCAGGCCCGGGCATCCGGGGTGACCGCGAGGGTCAGCCGGCGCTCATGCAACCGCCGCTGCAGCGCGTCGACCGACAGCTCCACGATCTGCGCGAGGTCGTCCTCGGTCAGCGCCTGGAACATCACGACGTCGTCGAGCCGGTTGAGGAACTCGGGCCGGAACGCCTGGCGCACGAGCGCCATGACCTGCTCGCGCTTCTGTTCGAGGGACAGCGTCGGGTCGATGAGGATCGGCGAGCCGAGGTTCGAGGTGAGGATCAGGATCGTGTTCGTGAAGTCGACCGTGCGGCCCTGGCCGTCGGTCAGCCGCCCGTCGTCGAGCACCTGCAGCAGGATGTCGAACACCTCGGGGTGCGCCTTCTCAACCTCGTCGAGGAGCACGACCGAGTAGGGGCGCCGCCGCACGGCCTCGGTCAGCTGACCACCCTGCTCGTACCCGATGTACCCGGGAGGAGCCCCGACGAGCCGGGCGACGGAGTGCTTCTCGCCGTACTCGCTCATGTCGATGCGGACCATCGCGCGCTCGTCGTCGAAGAGGAACTCTGCGAGCGCCTTCGCGAGCTCGGTCTTGCCGACGCCGGTCGGGCCGAGGAAGAGGAACGAACCGGTCGGCCGGTTCGGGTCGCTGATGCCGGCGCGCGAGCGGCGCACGGCATCCGCCACGGCCTTCACGGCATCCTTCTGGCCGATCAGGCGCTTGCCGAGCTCCGTCTCGAGGTGCACGAGCTTCTCGCTCTCGCCCTGCAGCAGGCGCCCCACCGGGATGCCCGTCCACGCCGCGATGACGGCGGCGATGTCCTCGTCGGTCACCTGCTCGTTGACCATGCGGGGCTCGTCGGCGGGCATCGCCGCCGCGCGCTCCGCGTCGGCGATCTCCTGCTGCAGGCGCTTGATCGTCTCGTACTCGAGCTTCGACGCACGCGCGTAGTCGCCTTCGCGCAGGGCCCGGTCGCGGTCGGTGACGGCCTGGTCGTACTGCTCCTTGAGCTCGCCGACGCGACGGAGCCCACCGCGCTCACGCGCCCAGCGGGCCTCGAGCACCGCGAGTTCGGACTCCGCGGCTTCCATCTGCTCGCGCAGCTTCGCGCGACGCTCCTTCGACGCGTCGTCCTTCTCCTTCTTGAGGGCGAGGTCCTCCAGCCGCATCCGGTCGACGCTGCGGCGCAGCTGGTCGATCTCGACGGGACTCGAGTCGATTTCCATCTTCAACCGGCTCATGGCCTCGTCGATCAGGTCGATGGCCTTGTCGGGCAGCTGCCGCGACGGGATGTAGCGGTTCGAGAGCGCGGCGGCCGCGACGAGCGCGCTGTCGCTGATCGTGACGCCGTGGTGCGCCTCGTAGCGCCCCTTGAGCCCGCGGAGGATCGCGACGGTGTCCTCGACCGAGGGCTCGCCGACGTACACCTGCTGGAAGCGGCGCTCCAGCGCAGCATCCTTCTCGATGAACTCGCGATACTCGTCGAGTGTCGTTGCGCCGATGAGGCGCAGTTCGCCGCGCGCCAGCATGGGCTTCAGCATGTTGGATGCCGCGACCGACCCCTCGCCGCCGCCGGCGCCCATGAGGACGTGCAGCTCGTCGATGAAGGTGATGATGCGCCCGTCGGACTCGGTGATCTCCTTGAGGACGCTCTTCAGGCGCTCCTCGAACTGACCGCGGTACATGGCGCCCGCGACGAGTGCCGAGATGTCGAGCGAGACGAGTTCCTTGTCCTTGAGCGACTCCGCGACGTCGCCGGCGACGATGCGCTGGGCGAGGCCCTCGACGACGGCGGTCTTGCCGACGCCGGGCTCGCCGATGAGCACGGGGTTGTTCTTCGTGCGGCGGGTCAGCACCTGGCTGACGCGGCGGATTTCGCTGTCGCGACCGATCACCGGGTCGAGCTTTCCCTGGCGCGCCCGGTCGGTGAGGTTGATCCCGAACTGTTCGAGGGCGCTCTTCGCTTCCTCCTGCCCGGGCTGCGGGGTGGCGTTCACTTCTTCTCCTTGAGACCTGTCGACTCAAAGTTGAGTCGTTATGGCTCAACTTTACCAGACGAGGCGCATGGATGCCAGGGGCCTGGCCGTCGCGCGCCGTGTCAGGCGGCGGGAGCCTCCGGCGCGCACGCGAACCGCGCGCGGTAGGCCGTCGGCGTCGTGCCGAGCGTGCGCGTGAAGTTCTGGCGGAGGACCGCCGCCGAGCCGAACCCGCACTCGTACGCCACGGCATCCAATCCGAGCTCGGTGCGCTCGAGTAGCCGCTGCGCGTGCAGGATGCGCTGCCGCGCGAGCCACGCCGCGGGAGTCGTGCCGAAGTCGGCCTTGAACCGACGCGCGAACGTGCGCGGAGACATGTGTGCGCGCGCCGCGAGCTGGTCGACCGAGAGCTCGAGCCGCAGGTTCTCGAGCGCCCAGTCGGTCACGGGGGCGAGCGACAGGGAGGTCCTCACCGGCAGGGGCGCCTGGATGAACTGTGCCTGACCGCCGTCGCGCTGCGGCGGCACGACCATGCGGCGAGCGATCGTGTTGGCCATCTCGGCGCCGAGTTCGATCCGCAGCAGGTGCAGGCAGGCATCCAGCCCCGCCGCCGTGCCGGCACTCGTGATGATGCGCCCGTCCTGCACGTACAGGACGTTCGGGTCGACGTCGATCTCGGGGTACATGCTCGCCATCGTGTCGGCGTAACGCCAGTGAGTCGTCGCGCGACGGCCATCCAGCACACCCGCCGCGGCCACGACGAACGAGCCGCTGCAGACGGTCAGCAGCCACGCCTCCCGCGCGACGGCACGCCGGACGACGTCCGTCACCCGCTCATCGACGATCGCCCACGCGTCGCGGGGGATGGGCGTGATGACAACGAGGTCGGCTTCGTCGGCGAACGACAGGTCGTCCTCGACGTTGATCGAGAACCCGAGGTTGCTCGGCACGATGCCCGGCTCGGGCGTCACGATGCGGAAGTCGAAGTTCGGGATGCCGTCGTCCGACCGATCGAGCCCGAACGCCTCGCACGCGAGACCGAACTCGAACGGGGCGAACCCGGGCAACACAACGCAGGCGACGGTCTTCATGGCAGAAATCGTACCATCATGCGCAGTTCTGCCACTTTTGGCGGAATGTTGCCTTGCGTAGCGTTTCTGCCATGATCACTGTACTCGTCGTCACCGGCATCCTGACCGTCGTCGCGTCGGCGGCGACGATTCGCGCGCTGCGCACCGACGGCTACCGCCGCATCCCGACCGACTGGACGCGCCTCCCCTGAGACTGCACGGAGTCCGGCGTGGCGAACTCCTCCATCTCGGGGTTCCACCCGCGATCGAACCGACTCGCCGGGCGCTCTCGGCACGGATTGGAGGAGTTGCGACACCCGCCGCTCGGAGGGTTGCGAACGGCAGTCGCACGAGCGCTGCGGTAGGGCGGCGAACGGCAGATCTACGAGCGCCGCGGCAGGGTGGCGAGCGCGTCGAGCAGGGCGTGCGCCGACCGCTCCCACGAGAAGCGCGCGATGTGCGCCGTGCCCGCGGCGACGACAGCTTCCCGCACGGCGGGGTCGTCGAGCCCCCGCACGGCGGCGGCGAAAGCCTCGGCGTCCTTCCCGGGCACGTAGAGCGCGCCGCCGCCCGCGACCTCGCGGAAGATCGGCATATCGGTCACGACCGCGGGCACGCCCAGCGCGAGCGCCTCGGCGACCGGCAGCCCGTACCCCTCGTCGAGGGATGCCGACACCAGCACCGCCCGATCGGCCAGGAGTGCGGCGTACTCGGCATCCGTCACTCCGCCGTGGAAGACGACCTGCGCACCCGCCGCGCGCGCGATGGTCGACAGCTCCGCGCGGCGCGTGAGCGAGATGCGCGAGAGCAGGTGCAGCGTGCGGCCGGGCAGAAGCCCCGCCGCCCAGATCAGCGTCTCGACGTTCTTGTAGGGCATGAACGAACCCATGTAGACGAGGTTGTCGGCGCCCGGGACGACCTCGGTGCCCGCAGGCAGCAGCTCCGCGAGCCGCTGCGGTGCGTTCGGTACGACGACGACGGGCCGTTTCGTCAGGTGCACGCGCGCGAACTCAGCGGCGCTCGTCTCGCTCACGGTCGCGACGATGTCGGCCGCATCGAGCGTCAGCCGCTGCGGCACGTACGACAGGTGGAACAGGCGCCAGCCGACCCGCACGTACCACGGCAGGTCGCGCGGCGGCGTGCGGTGGCGGTAGTAGATCGTGTCATGGAGGGTCAGGATGAGCCCGAGCCGGCGCCCTGCCGAGCCGATCGTCTGCATGGGCGAGAACACGGCATCCGCCCGATAGCGGTTGAGCAGCACCGCCGTCAGCGGCTCGCGCAGCGCGGTCGGCGCGTGGATCTTGAGCGTCCGCGCGCCCGCGGGAAGCAGCGCGACCTGCGCGTCGTCGTGGATCAGGAAGACGACGTCGACGCCCCGCTCCGGCGCCGCGGCGACCACGGCGGCCGCGAGCTCGGCCGAGTACCGGCTGATGCCGTCGTGGAAGTCGGTGCGGGTGTATCGCGCGTCGAAGAGCAGGCGGAGGGCGGTCATCCGTCAGGCCTCCAGCGGCTCGCCGCGGTAGAGCTTCTCGAACGTGTCGAGCGTCTTCTCGATGTCGTGGATCTCGACGCCGTCGAGAGATGCCTGCTGCATCCGCAGGTACTCCTCGGGCGATGCCGTCAGCACGCGCCGCAGCTTGTCGGCGAGGTCGTCGACGTTCCCCGGCTCGAACAGGTATCCGTTCTCACCGTCGTGCACGAGGTGCGGGAGCGCAACGGCGTTCGCCCCGACGACAGGAAGGCCGGATGCCATCGCCTCCATCGTCGCGATCGACTGCAGCTCGGCGATCGACGCGATCGCGAAGACGTCCGCCTTGCCGTACGAGGCGCGCAGCTCGTCCTCGGGGACGCGGCCGTGGAAGCGCACACGATCTTGGATGCCGAGGCGCTGGGCCGTCTGCTCGAGGTTGCGGCGCTGGTCTCCCCCGCCGACGACGTCGAACGTGATGTCGGGGATCTCGGGCACGAGCTTCGCGACGGCGGCGAGGATGACCTCGACGTGCTTCTCGGTCGTGAGACGTCCCACGAACAGCACCCGCGTGTGCGCGCGCGGCGTGAGGTCGGGGGTGTAGGTGCGCTTGTCGATGCCACAGCTGATCGGGATGACACCTTCGATGTCGATCGTGTTCTCGAGGAACTCCGCCGCCTTGCGGGTGGGCGTCGTCACGGCGCGCGACATGTCGAATGTGCGCTTCGCGTCATCCCACGCGAGCTTCACGACGATCTTGTCGAGAAGGGGCGGCAGGGTCGTGAAGTCGATGACGTTCTCGGCCATCACGTGATTGGTGGCGATCACGGGGATGCCGCGCTGGCGGGCGATGCGCGTGAGCGCTCGGCCGAGCACGATGTGCGACTGGCTGTGCACGACATCCGCGGGCACTTCGTCGAGGATCCGGCGCGAGTAGTGCTTCGCCCTCCAGGGCAGCACGAACCGCAGCCAGTCGTGCGGGTAGTAGCGCCACCCCGGCGGGCGGTGCACGGTGAGCTCCTGGCCCTCGATCGTCTCGCGGAACGTGCCGTGGTCACGGTGTCTGACGCTCGGCGTCACGACGTGCACGTCGTGACCGCGGCCGACGAGACCCGCCGCGAGGCGCTCTGCGAAACGCGCGGCACCGTTGACGTCGGGCGCGAAGGTGTCGGCGGCGATGACGATCGTGAGGGGCCGCCGCTCTGCGGCGGGATCGCCGCCCGCG
Source organism: Microbacterium sp. CH-015 (assembly GCF_049707015.1). Taxonomy (NCBI): domain Bacteria; kingdom Bacillati; phylum Actinomycetota; class Actinomycetes; order Micrococcales; family Microbacteriaceae; genus Microbacterium; species Microbacterium sp. CH-015. The sequence continues at coordinate 242,871 of NZ_JBNAFJ010000003.1, forward strand.
GGCGATGTCGCGGGGGAGGTCACGAGCGGGTAGCTGCCTATCTCTGCACGTCTGTGGAGCGTCGGTGTCGAACGAGTCGACGCGGGCGAGTCTACCCGAGGGCCCGCGCGGCGCCCGGGTCCGCGCCGCGCGTCGGGCGGGGAGCTCTCCCCATCGAGATCAAGCCCGCCGATCTGGCACTCGCGGACAAGGTGCTGGATGCCAGGATGGATCGGTGAGTCCTGCCACCCGCGACCGGATCGAGCGCCTGTCGATCCGGATCGACTACGCCCTGATCGCGTCAATCGTGCTGTGTTTGCTGATCCCCGTGATCGCGCAGCTCGTCGCGGCCTTCGTGCACGGACTCACGACGGGCACGTGGTTGGAGGCACAGGGCCTCTACACGGAAGGCGACTTCACGCTGTGGGACACGCAACTCTGGCTCGCGTGGGTGCCCGTCGTACTCCTCGCCGCGTGGGTCATCGTCACCCTTCCGGTGCCGCTGCGCCGCCCGGGCGTCGCGGGCAGGTTCAATCAGCTGATTACGGCCGTCGGTGTCCTCGTCGCGACGGTGCCCCGTGTGGTCGGTGGGCTTGCGTCGCCAGACATCCCTAACTGGGGAACCGAGAGCATCTTCGTCGTGATCCTCGCGATTGGGGGCCTCATCGTCGCCCGCATCCTGCTCGGCTGGCTACGCCTGGTACCGAGGTCCTGGCGGGTCTACCTCGACGAGAACGGCAACGTCGTCAAACCCACCCCGATGGGCCGAGCCCGGAGGCGCAACCCCCTCGCGGACGTCCCCCAATGACCACCGCCTCGCGGGCCCACTCGGGGTACCGTGGCACCCTCACGGCGCATGCCGACGGTGCGCCGACGGTGCCAGGATGGGCGGCATGACGACGTCCGATTCCTCCCCGCAACCGACCGCGGCTGACGAGCGCGCCGCCGGGCGCACGCAGCGCCGACGCGCGCCGCGGCGCGCGCTGTCTCAGCTCGCCACGAGCGGCCGCGATCCCCTCGGCATCCTCGCCGCGCAGAACGAGACGCGCCTTCCCGATCTCGTGCCGCTGCGCGCCGAGCGCATGGCGGCGAGCGCGTTCGCGTTCTACCGCGGCACGGCGGCGCTTATGGCCGCCGACCTCGCCGCGGGCCCGAGCTCCGGCATCCAGGTCGCGTCTTGCGGCGACGCGCATGTCGCGAACTTCGGGTTCTACGCGTCGCCGCAGCGGACGCTCGTGTTCGACCTCAACGACTTCGACGAAGCGGCGTGGGCGCCGTGGGAGTGGGACGTCAAGCGCCTCGTCGCGAGCATCGTCGTCGCCGGTCAGGCCACGGCGCGCGATGACGCCGTGACGCGGGATGCCGCCGAGGCGGCCGTGCGCCAGTACGCGACGGCGCTGCGGCAGGGCCAGCTCGCGCCGCCCATCGAGCGCTACTACCAGCACTTCGACGCGGCCGGCGGGCTGCGCTCGGGCAGCAAGGACGCCCGGCGCACCCTCCGGGCCGCGATCGCGAGCGCGCAGAAGCGCACGGGCGAGAAGGCGACCCGCAAGCTCACGGTGCTGGGCGAGGACGGCCGGCGGAGGTTCGTCGAAGAGCCCCCGACGATGACCCACATCGGCCCCGAGCTCGAGGCGCGCGTCACCAGCTCACTCCACGAGTACCTCGCGACGACGCGCGCCGACATCCGCCTGCTCGTCTCGCACTACACGGCGACCGACACGGTGCGCCGGGTCGTCGGCGTGGGCAGCGTCGGCACGCGCTGCTACGTGACGGTCCTGGTCGCCCGCGACGGCAGCGCCCTGCTCATGCAGACGAAGGAGGCGGGGCGCAGCGTCCTCGTCGAATACGGCGGATGCCCGCAGTCGCCCGAGATCACCGAGTTCGTCGCGCAGACCGGCGAGGGCGGCCGCGTCGTCGCGTTGCAGCGCATTCTGCAGGGGGTGTCGGATCCGCTCCTCGGGCACTTCCGCGGGACGTCGCACGACTACTACGTGCGTCAGTTCCGCGACATGAAGGGCGGCATCGACGCCGAGACGCTCGATGACGCGACCTTCCGCCTGTACGCCAAGGCGTGCGCGGCCGTGCTCGCGCGCGCCCACGGCCAGTCGCCGACGGCGGGGCAGGTCGTCGGCTACATCGGCGACGCCAAGGCCGTCACCGAGGCGATCGTCGAGTGGTCGTACGCGTACGCGGCGCTCTCGCGCGCCGACTACGACGCGTTCGTCGCCGCAGCGGGGTAGACCGCGCTCGGTTCGGTTGCCAGTTCGTGCGGGTATCGGGCATCCATTCGCGCACGAGCTGGCAACCGGGGTCAGTAAGGCACGCCGGCGTGCAGGATCACGTTCGCGAACGGGGTGAACTCCCCCGAGCGCACGAACGCCCGCGCGCCCTGCGACAGCGCCTTGAACTCGAGGTGCGGCACGAGCCGAACCTCGACGCCGATGGCCGCAAGCCGCTCCGCCAGCACGGCGAACACGTCGGGGTTCTCGCGCGCCATCTCCTCCGCCGCCGTCGCGCCCTCGACCTGGAGCTCGGCCAGCACCGCATCCAGCACGTCGACGAACGACGGGATGCCGGGGCGCAGCGCCAGGTCGATGCGTTCCACATCGAGTGGGATCGGCAACCCGGCATCCGTCACGACGATGAGGTCCGTGTGGCCTGTCGCCGTGATCGTGCGCGCGAGGTCCGGGTGCAGAATGCCCGGCGCACCGTCGAGGCGACGCATGTCAGACGTTCACGACGCCGGCGAGGTTCACCTTGATGCCGATGCGGTCGAACATCGCGGCCTTCGCGATGAGCGCCTTGTCGGCGGTCTCGGCATCCGGCGCGTAGACGACCTGCGCGTGGTTCGCCTTGTGGCGGGCCATGAACTGGTCGCGCGTGATGCCGTGCAGGACGACGTGTGCGATGGGCCACTCGGGGTTCGTCGCGCTCTTGCGGCGCTGGGTCTCCGCCTCGGGCAGCTCGACGACTGTCCCACGGAACACATCCGCCTGCAGGATGCCGTCCTCGATGAACACCCGCGAGAGCACGACCTCGCCGGGCTTGGAGACCCCGTTGATCGTCGCGCCGCCGGCGGGGAAGAACACGTGCCCCTGCCGCCAGCCCTCGGCCTTGTCCCAGCCGCCGAGATGCGACGCGGGCACGGAGCCCGAGATCTCGTACACCCACACGAACTCGCCGTCGAACTCCTCGCCCCAGCGCACGTCGTGCAGCGTGTTGTCGGGCACGAGGCCCATCGCCGTCCAGACCCGATCGGTGATGAGCGCGTCGACCGCCACCCCCTCGTCGACCTCGTTGAAGTGCGGGAACGCGCGGCCCGCGTGCAGTTCGCGCTTGCCGTCGCGCGAGAACACCGGGGGCCGCTCGGTCGAGTTCAGGATGCCCTCGGCGAGATCGGATGCCGGCACGACATCCTTCAGACCCTGCTGGTACTGGATGCCGACGGCATCCAGTCCGAAATCGTCCGCGATGCGGAGGGCCGCGATGTACATCTTCAGCTGCCACTGCACCTGCTCGCGGGTGAGCTCGGTCGCGGCATCCTCGCCGTAGACGAAGGTCATGCCGTGACCCGTCAGCCAGTCGTAGGCGGCGTCGGCGTCGGCGTCGGGCACGACGCGCATCTCCGCGAAGAGGGCAGACTGCGACAGCCGTTCTTTGTAGATGCCGAGCGGGTTCAGCAGCTCGTCGTCGAAGATCGCGTTGTACATGCCCATGCAGCCCTCGTCGAAGACTCCGATGATGGCCTTGTCGGTGAGCAGCTGGTCGCCGAGGGCTTCGCCGAGCTGCTTCTCGGGGCTGTCGGGCAGGGCCGGCAGGGCGCGCACGTGCGACGCGTCGTGCGTGATGCGGCCCGTCTCGGACCACTCCGCGAGACCCTTCGCGAACCACTCGTCGTCGAAGTCGACCGACCAGATGGTCGCGTAGTCCTTGCCCATCTTGGTGAGGCTCGCGTTGAGGTTCAGCAGGCCCACCAGGCCCGGCCAGTCGGGCGCGAAGTTCGCGACCGTGAGGATCGGGCCCTCGTGCGTGCGCAGCCCCGCGAGCACGTGGTGCGAGTACTGCCAGTTCGAGATCGCGACGACCAGCGGCGCGTCGACAGGGATGCTCTGGAAGACCTCGAGGCCCATCCGCTGGCTCGAGATGTAGCCGTGCCCGGTTGCGGGGTCGACGCCGAAGGGCCGGATGACCTGCCATCCGAGGCCCTCGAGAGCACCGGTGACGGCCGCCTCGAGCTCGACCTGCACGGGCCAGCCCGCGACGTTCGCCGACTCGCGGAGGTCCCCCGAGGTGATGAGGTAGGCGGTGTGAGGGGCGGATGCCGGCCGCTCCGCGACCGTCGGGAGGGTGTAGGTCATGGTGTCTCCTGGGGTGTGTGGTCGGTGGTGCCCCGCACGGTGTCGCCGGGGAGGAGGTGCGCAGAGCCGGAGGCGTGATGCCCCCGCAGGACGAGTCGGTCGAGGTCGAGTCGCCCGCCGAGGAGCGTGAGCGCGATCTCGTCGCCGGTGATCGCGGCGGTGCCCCATCCGTCGCCGGTCGTGAAGAGGAAGGTGCCATCGGATGCCGGGTCGAACGACAGCTCGCGCGTCGCACCGTCCCACTGCGCTCCGCTGAAGGCGAGGAGAAGCCCCCACGACGCCAGCGAGCGGGCGTAGTGGTTGCCACACTCGATCTCGTTCCACGGGCTGCGCGCGCCACCGTCGTACCGCGCGCGAAGCACCCGTTCGACGTGCAGCGCCTCGTCGCGAAGACCCGCGAAGGCCAGGGTCGTCGCGACCTGGTGCTCAACGCCGGTCCACACCTCGTCGGAGTAGACGAACGGGATGACGGGGCGCCCGCCGCGCGGCCAGGATGCCAGGAGCAGACCGCCCTCGTCGTTCAGCGCGTACACGCGCTGCGTGCTCTCGTGCGTCGTGAGGTCCTCGCGCAGGTTGTGGCGCACGATCGCGACCAGCGCGCTGCGCAGATGTTCGCGCGGCAGCAGATCGCCGAGCCCGCCGAGGTAGGCGTGGAACTGTCCGAGCAGCTGGTCGGACAGCACGCCCTCGCCGTACTGGTACCGATGCGCATCGACGTCGTCGATGACCTGCCGGTAGTACTCGCCGTTGTAGAGCAGGCGGTCCATCGCCTCGGCTACGGTGTCGGCGCGCGCGCGCCAGTCGGCGGCGAGCGCGGCGTCGCCGAGGTGCTCCGCCATCCGGATGCCCGCGCGCAGCGCCGCGAGGAACATCGAGTTCGCGAGCGGATCGATGCCGTGGAACTCGATGTCGTACGTGTTGTGCAGCTCACCGTCGATGAGTCCGTCGCCGTCGCGATCCCACTCGCGGATCGCGTGCGCGAGCGTGCGCACGGCTGCGGGCCAGAGCTCCCGCAGGAAGGCGTCGTCGCCGGAGAATCGCCACTCACGGTGGAGGCGGAGGAACGTCCCGAGCTGCCCGTCGACGGCGGGGGTCATGAACCACGCGGGTGCTTCGAACACCCGGTTCGAGCGGAACTTCTGCGCCCCGTCGTCGTCGGTCTCGAGCAGGAACTCGACCCGCCGCGCCGATCGCTCGAGCTCGGGGAAGAGCCACGCCACCGTCTGCGCGTACGACCAGACGTGGGTGCACGTGCCCTCGCACGACCCGCCGCGATCGAAGGACCCTTCCCACGCGAGGAAGACCGGGCCCTCGCCGAGGGCGGGGTTCGGCGTCTCGACGACGAAGCACGTGGTCGAGCGCGCGGCGGCGATGTTCGCGCCGACGGCATCCGCGACGACGGGGTCGAGGCCGCCGCCGTAGAGCGCGTCGACGAACGCGGTCGTCGACGCCTCGAGCTGCGGGAGGCGCGCGTGCAGATCGGCGGCGGCGGCCCAGGCATCCGGCCACAGCGTCGCATAACGGTTGCGCACCACCTCGCCGCCGTGCGGGTCGTCGAAGATGATGTGGCCGAGCCAGCCGCGGTGACGGTTCGGGAAGCTCCACGAGAGCACGAACTCGAACGTGCGCGTCTCACCCGGCGCGAGCTCGTGCACGATGCCGAGGGATCCGGTCCGCAGCCTCGGGAGCTTCTCGAAGAGCTGCTCCTCGGTGAGCTCGCCGCCGGTGTCGGAGTCGGCGAAGAGCCCACGCGGACGATCTTCGAGGGTGGCGCGCGGCTCGGGTGCGAGCAGTCCGTCGTCGCTGAAGTCGGTCCAGAACAGTCGCGCGCCGTCGGGCCAGAAACCGACCGCCCACTGCGGCTTGACCGTCGTCGAGGGGTCGGTCGTCGTGAGTGACATCGTGCCGTAGCCGAAGTCGTCGCTCGGAAGCGCGACGCCGAAATCGAGCCCGCGCACGTCGCCCTCGTCGCGCCAGGCGACCGTCTGCGCCGCGCGCATGCCGAACGGACCTTCGCCGCGGCCCGCAGTGTGCGTGAGGGATCCCGCGATCGTCACGGCGACGGGAACGTCGGCCGGGTTTGTCACCGAATAGCGCAGGACGGCGGCGGGGATGCCGGAGGCATCGGCATCGAGGGGCACGAGCGGGGTGAACGCCCGTAGCGACACCTGCACGGGCAGCACGTCGTCGAAGAAGTCGATGTCGACGACCGGGTACTCGCCGTGCATCGTCGCGCCCGCGAGGCGCGGAAGACCCGCGAGCCGGTCGAAAGCGTACCCCGCGTCCCAGTCGTGGCGCCCGGTCATCCGCGCTTCGAGCACGCGGGCGACAGCCGCCCCGCCTGCTGGCTTCGCGTGGATCGCGAAGAACGAGTACGGGTTGATGCGGCCTTTGTCGGGCAGGTTCTCGAGCTCCCAGTCGCGCAGTTCGCCGCGGGCGCCCAGCGACACGTTGCCCGTGCCGATTCCGCCGAGCGGGAAGGCAGCGCGTTCGGCGGTGTGCGGGATCCCGCGCGCACGGCGGGGGCTGTTCGCGGCGCTCACGAGGCCTCCCGCTGCCTGTCCGCGAGCTCGTGCGCGAGCTGCCGCGTGCTCGCGTAGAGGCCGAGGTACTGCGCGAACAGCTCGTCGTAGAACGCGGTCGTCTCCGCGCGCGGCTCGATGCGGCGGACGACCGGATTCCACACGTCGATGCGTGCCGCGCCGAGCACGGTGGATGCCGCGAGGAACGCAGCCCCGTAGCTCGCGCCGATCGTGGTCGAGGGGACTTCCTGGACGAGACCCGTCACATCCGACACGATCTGCAGCCAGAGGTCACCCTGCGTGCCCCCACCGACCGCGACGATACGGCGGATGTCGGCGCCCGCCGCCCGCATGGTCTCGACGTTGTGACGCACCCCCATGGCGGTGGCCTCGAGCGCCGCCCGATACAGGTGTCCGCGCGTGTGCGAGAGCGTGAGCCCCGCAACGACGCCGCGCGCGTCGGGGTCGAGGATCGGCGTGCGCTCGCCCGCGAAGTACGGAAGCATGACGAGTCCGTCGGCGCCCGGACCGGCATCCTGCGCTTCGGCGAGAAGCGTCGGGTAGTCGGCACCGGTCAGGTCTTTCAGCCACGCCGTCAGCGCGCCCGAGGTCGCGAGGCCGCCAGCGAGGTTCCGCGTTCCGGGGAAGGCCCCGACGGTCGTCCACATCGAGGGCGTGCGTAGCGTCTCGTCGCCCGTCGCGACGAGGAACATCGTCGTGCCGTACATCAGCATGAGGTCGCCGACCTCGTGGGCGCCGACGCTCACCGCCTCCGACCACGCGTCGATCGTTCCGGTGATGACGGGCGTCCCGGCGGGGATGCCGGTCTCGGCAGCCGCGTCGGCGGTCACCGCGCCGGCGACATCGCCCGCCCAGGCCAGTTGGGGCTGTTCGATCCCGGGGGCGTACCGTGCCCAGAGGTCGTCGTCCCAAGCCTCGCGCTCGACGTCGTAGAGGGGGCTCATCTGACTGGCGGACTGGTGGTCGAGCGTGTACGCGCCGGTCAGGTGACGCCCGAGCCACGAGGCCGGCATGAACAGACGACGCGCACGGGCGTACGCGTCGGGCTCCTCGTCGGCGATCCATACGACCTTGGGTCCGCCCGCCTGAGACGTGAGGCGCGAGCCGCCGATGCGGACGACCTCGTCCTCGCCGAGTTCGGCGGTCATGCGCGCCCCCTGCTCAGTGGCGCGCGTGTCGACGCCGTAGAGGATGGCGGGGCGGACGGGCCGGTCGCCTTCGTCGGCGAGCAGGACGCACGGTCCCATCCCGCTCACCCCGACCGCGGTGACCGCGGCATCCGGCACTGCGGAGAGCAGCTCACGCGAGAGAGCGACGAACTCGGACCACCACACGTCGGCATCCATCTCGACCCATCCACTGTGGGGACGGGAGACCTCGTGAGCCCGGGTCGCGGTGGCCAGGATGGCCCCGTCGTCGGCGACGAGCACGCCTTTCGTACTCGACGTGCCTACGTCGACGCCGAGCGTGGCTCGCACAGTCATGCGTCCTCCTTGATCGCGACCGAACGCGACAACTCTAGACGAAATCGATTTCACGAGCAACAGACGACATCGGCGCGACCGGTGAAACCGTCGTGAAACGGCTCTCGCGTCAGCGGGTGGGCACGCGCGCGGGCTGGACTTCGTTGCGCAGCACGATCGTGCGCGCCGGCTGGTCGTCGCCGGCAATGCGCTCGAGCAGCATCTTGGCCGCGGTGACACCCATGTGCCGCGCAGGCAGCCGCACGACGGTGACCGCGGAGGGCGAGAGCGTCGTGAACGGCAGGGAGCCGACGACCGCGACCCCGAAGGTAGGCGGCGTCAGCCCGTGCTCGGTGAGCACCTGGATCGCCCCGACGCCCAGCAGGTTGTTGGCGGCGACGACGGCATCCGGAGGCTCGGGCAGAGCGAGCAGCTCTTCCATGACATCACGCCCGCCGTCGACCCGGAACGTCGTGTAACGCAGAAGCTCTTCCACGTCGGCGCCGGGGAAGTTCCGCAGGATGACCGAGCGCCAGCCCTGCGCGCGCTCCTGCGCGGTCTCGATCTCCTGCGGGCCGGTGATGCAGGCGATCCGGCGGTAGCCGGCCTGGACGAGGTTCTCGGTCGCCGCCTGCCCCGCCGGGCGATTCGACATCATGACGCCGTCGATGTCGTAGCCGGTTCCGCGGTCGACGGCGACGACGGGCCGCCCGGTCGCGAGCAGCAGGTCGAGGTTCGTGTGGTCGCTCGAGGCCGCCAGGATGACCCCCGCCATGTGCTCGGAGATCGCGATCTGCAGGTAGGTCGCCTCCTTGTCGAGCTGGGAGTCGGAGTTGCACAGCACGACGGAGTAGCCCGCCTCGCTCGCGACATCCTCGACACCGCGCGCCATCTCGGTGAAGTAGGGGTTCTCGATGTCGGGGATGACGAGGGCGATGACCTCGGATTCCTGCTTGCGCAGCGTTCGCGCCGTGCGGTTGGGGGTGAAGCTCAGCTCGGCTGCGGCCGCGCGCACCGCCGCGGCGCGCTCGGTCGACACACCCATGCCGTTGAACACGCGGGAGACCGTGGCGGGCGAGACGCCCGCCAGTTTCGCGACCTCGTAGATCGTCGCCATTGGTCTCCTTTCGCGCGGTGTGCGCGATGACGTCGGTGCGCCGGCGCGCGTTGACATCTTTCGTGATGCCACCATACAGTGAGGACAGCGGTGGTGAAATCGATTCCACCGACGAATAGATCGCATCCGACCACGAGGAAGTATCCGCGATGCCCGCACCCGTCCCCTCGCCCGACCTCTCGTCGATCGCTTCGCTGCGCCCCGGCATCCAGACACGATCCATCTCGCCGGAGAACTTCGACGGCGCCGTCGGCGGCGGCGGACGGGCAACCGAGGGCACCGGAGCCTCGTGTGCGCGCGACCTGGGGCCGGGCTGGAAGATCTCGCCCTCGGTCGACGTGAAAGCGGGTGAGACGTTCGAGCTCGCGAACATCGCGGGCGCCGGCAAGATCACGCACATCTGGATCACGACGCACACCGACAACTGGCGCACGCTCCTGCTGCGCGCCTACTGGGACGGCTCGGACGAGCCCGCCGTCGAGGTCCCCTACGGCGACTTCTTCTGCAATGGATGGGGCGTGTTCGCACAGGTGAACTCCCAGGCGATCGCCGCCAACCCGCACGGCGGGTTCAACTCCTACTGGCCGATGCCGTTCCGTGACGGCGCGCGCCTGACCATCGAGAACACCTCCGTCGTCGACGTGCGCATCTACTACCAGGTGACCTACGAGATCGGCGGCGACTACACGGGCGACGGATACTTCCACGCGCAGTGGCGGCGCTCCAACCCGCTCGATGAGCTCGTGCCGCACACGATCCTCGAGGGGATCGAAGGCGCCGGCCAGTACGTCGGCACCTACATCGCGTGGGGAGTGAACTCCAACGGATGGTGGGGCGAGGGCGAGATCAAGTTCTACCTCGACGGCGACACCGACTACCCCACCATCTGCGGCACCGGCACGGAGGACTACTTCGGCGGTGCGTGGAACTTCGACATCCCCGGGCAGGGCTACACCGCGTTCTCGACGCCGTACCTCGGGATGCCGCAGGTCATCCGCCCCGACGGCCTCTACGTCTCGCAGCAGCGCTTCGGCATGTACCGCTGGCACCTGCTCGACCCCATCCACTTCGCGACGGGGCTGCCGAAGATCGATATCCAGGCGCTCGGATGGCGCAGCGGCTGGCGCTACCTGCCGCTGCGCGACGACATCGCCTCGACCGCGCTGTTCTACCTCGACCGCCCGACGGCGCGGCGCCCGAAGACCCCGAGCGCCGACGACCTGGAGGTCCACCTAGGAACCGCTCCGGTTCCCGACATCGGCTCGACGCCTCCGCGCGCGCCGCAGGACTGACGTGCGCCGCGGCCGCGCAGCGGCTGTCCTCGCGGCGAGCGCGGCGCTGCTGATCTCCGGGTGCTCAGCGGACGGTGCGCCGCACGGACCGCTCACGGCATCCGTCGCCGAGAAGAACACGGCGGTCGGCGTCTCGGACGGTGACCTGTGGCCCAGCTGCTGGTCTGATGACGACGCGCTCTACGCAGCCAACGGCGACGGCGCAGGATTCGGCTCGAAGACGAGCGACATCGTGATGAACCGCATCACGGGCACCCCGGCATCGGGCGACCTCGCCGGCGAAGCGCTCGCCTACGGAGATCAGCTCGGTCAGGTGTGGTCGGGAGGCGACTTCACGCGCAAGCCGACCGGAATGCTGTGCGTCGGCGGCATCCTCTATCTCGCCGTGCAAGACCTACGCCACGACTTCAACGCGGCCCCCGCGGCGACGATCGCCCGCAGCGACGACCACGGCGCGACCTGGATGTGGGATGCCAGGTCCCCGATGTTCTCGGGCGGCGTCTTCACGACCGTGTTCTTCCTCGACTACGGGAAGGATGCCGCCGACGCGCCCGACGCCGCCTACGCCTACGCGTACGGGCTCGACGGCAACTGGCGCGACTCGTTCGACGACTCCGTCGCCGACCCCACCGAGCTCTTCCTCGCGCGCGTGCCGGTGGCATCCGTGCAGGACGCGTCGACGTGGGAGTACTACGCGGGTGAACCGGGCGACGACGAGCCCACGTGGACGGACGACATCGCGCAAAAGCGTCCCGTGCTCATCGACGAGCGCCGCGCACACGAGCTGAGCCTCGTCTCGCAGGGCGGCGTCACCTACCTGCCGAAGCTCGACCGGTACGTCTACACGTCGTGGAGCGAGTACACCTTCGAGTTCCACCAGGCACCGGCACCGTGGGGGCCGTGGACGCCGTTGCTGTCCGAAGACTTCGGCGTCTACCCGTGGACCGACGCTCGGCACGGCGGGTATGCGACCACGCTGCCCTCGAAGTACCTCTCCGCCGACAACCGGACGGGATGGGTGCAGTCCAACGTCTGTCCCTGCGCCCCGGCCGGCATGACCTCGTACTGGTTCGGGCTGCGCGAACTGCAGCTGGAACCGAAGGGATGACCATCGCCATGATCGATGTGCTCGTGGTGGGTGCCGGGTTCGGCCGGGATTTCCTGCACCTGTATCAGTCCCACCCCGCTGTCGGCGCCGTGGGTCTTGTCGAGCCCGACGCGCTCGTGCGCCGCGAGGTCGTCGATGCCTACGGGCTCGACGGCGAGTACGCGAGCCTCGACGACGCGCTCACAAGCGGACGGTGGGATGCCGTGCACCTCTTGTCGCCTGTCCGCTTCCACGTCGAGCAGACCCTGGCGGTGCTCGAAAGCGGACGATCGTGCGCGAGCGCGGTGCCGATGGCGACGAGCCTGGACGGGATCGCCCGGGTGCGGGACGCCACGGCATCCGCCGCCGGCTGCTACATGATGATGGAGACCGCGCTCTATCAGCGCGAGTACCTGCACGCCCTGCACCTGCGCGACTCGGGCGCGCTCGGGCGGATCACGTACCTGAGCGGTGCGCACATGCAGGATCTGGACGGCTTTCCGCCGTATTGGATGGGTTACGCGCCGATGCAGTACGCGACCCACATCGTCGCGCCGATCCTGGGCCTCGCGAACGCCCACGCCGAGAGCGTCGCGTGTCTCGGATCGGGCGAGCTCCTTCCCTCGCACCGCGGTGACGGGTCGAACCCGTTCCCGCTCGAGACAGCCCTGTTCCAGCTGGACGGCGAGACGCCGCTGGCCGCACAGGTGACGCTGTCGTTCTTCGAGAACGCGCGGGCGTACACCGAAGGGTTCAACGTGTACGGCGACATGGGGGCGCTGGAGTGGCCGTCGGTCGAAGGCGAGCGGGCCGTCATCTACACGGCGGGCCCGCAGGACGGCGCCCGTCGCGGGCGCCCCATCTCGCGAGACGAGATCGACGTGCCCGACCGCGTCGACGCGCTCCCGCCGGAGTTGCGGGCGTACGTGCGACCGGGCGTGTATCAGCCGCCCGGGGATCGTCCGACGCTTCCGGTGCACGCGTGGCACGGCGGATCGCATCCGCACCTCGTGCGTGAGTTCGTCTCCGCGGTCACCGGCGGACGCGAGAGCGCGATCGGGGCTGCTCGGGCGGCATCCATCACCGCCCCCGGCATCGTTGCACATCACTCCGCCCTGCGCGGGGGTCGGATGCTCACGATCCCGCGCTTCTGAGCGTGGCCGGTAGATTCGACACGGTCGAAGGGAGCGGTGAGGTGAGCGGTGTGACGCGGATCTCGCGGTCCAACGCGCGGTTCCAGCAGTGGGAGGCGCTGCTGCACAACCGCAACAAGCGGCTTCGGCTCGGCGAGTTCCTCGTGCAGGGGGTGCGGCCCATCTCGCTGGCGATCGAGCACGGCTGGACGGTGCGCGCACTGCTGTACGACCAGAGCCGCACGCCGTCAACGTGGGCACGCGAGGTCCTGGACCGGGTCGGTGGCGAGCGGGTCTCGCTGACGCCCGATCTGCTACGGGCGCTGAGCGAGAAGGATGAGGATGCCGCCGAACTCGTCGCCGTCGTCGAACTTCCGCCGGACGACCTCACGCGCATCCCGGTCGGTCCGGGCTTTCTCGGCGTCGTCTTCGACCGCCCGTCGGTGCCGGGCAACATCGGGACGATGATCCGGTCGATCGACGCGTTCGGCGGAGCGGGGTTGATCGTCACCGGTCACGCGGCCGACCCGTACGACCCCAAAGCGGTGCGCGCGACGACGGGATCGCTGTTCGCAGTGCCGACGGTTCGGGTCGCTTCGCACCGCGAGGTGCTCGCGTGGGTCGACGGTCACCGGCGCTCGGGGGTGGAGTTCGCCATCGTCGGTACCGACGAGCACGGCTCCGTAGAGATCGCCGACGTCGACCTCACCGTGCCGACGCTGCTCGTGATCGGCAACGAGACCGCCGGGCTCAGCGCTGGGTGGCGCGAGTCGTGCGACCTCATGGCCCGGATTCCGATCGGGGGTGCGGCAAGCTCGCTGAACGCGGCGAGCGCCGCAACCGTGACGCTCTACGAAGCGGCCCGCCAGCGCGGACGCCGCTGAGCCGCAACCCGCTTGCGATCACGCCGCGACCGGATCGAACACGCGGAATCCGATCGTCTCGGCGACCGCGCGCATCGTGTCGTCGTGCGTGACGACGGTCGCGTCGATCCCGGTGTGGATCAGGGATGCCAGGTGGATCGCGTCGAGCGTCTTGATGTGCGGGACGATCGCCTCGGCTTCCGCCAGGATCACATCGTCGATCGGCACCAGGCTGAGATAGTCGACGATCTCGTCGCGCGAGGCGAGTGGCTTTCGATCCCTCCGCAGCACGCGCGTGAGCTCGGTTCGCAGCAGTCGCGACGAGAAGACGACCGCATCATCGTCGCCGGTGACCTCGTCGAACCACCGTGCGGCTGACACATCGCCATAGAGGATCCTCACCGCGACCGAAGAGTCGAGGTAGAAGTGCTCTGTCACCAGTCGCCCTTCATGTCGGCGATGAGCGCGTCAACCGTGTCGGCCGACTCCACCTGCAACGGCGGCAGGCTGCTGGTGCGCGCCGGTCCGCGCCGCCGTGGCGGCACGAGGGCAGTCACCGTTCCCGGCGGCACGATGCGGCCGACCTCTCGATTGTGGCGGGTGATGCGATAGGTCTCGCCTGCCCCGACCGCAGCCAGCGCTTCGGTCGGGTTCTGGCGCAATTGACCCACCGTGATGGATTTCATGCCCTCACCCTACCTCTTTGTCTACGTTTGTCTACTTTTCCCGCGCGTAGCGCAACGTCACGATCTCGAACGCGCGAAGGTCGAGCTGAGCGGCATCCCCATCGATCGGTCGCTCCTGCAGATCCACGCGGCGCGCACCGGTCGTGGCGAAGCCCGGCACGACGATCGCGGACGCGCGGCGACCGAGGGATTCGTAGAGACGCACGATGACGTCGCCCGAGCCGTCTTCGGCGAGCTTGACCGCCTCGACGACGACGCCCTCCCCGTCGACGCGCATGAGCGTGTCGACCGATACCGCGCCCGCCTCGCGCAGCGGCAGGTTCAGCCGGTACCCCGCCGCGATCGCGGCAGACACGTCCCCTGCGACGATCGAGTGCCGGAACGTGTGTTCACCCTGGTCGGCGGTCGGGTCGGGGAACAGCGGCGCCCTCAGCAACGACTCACGCACGGTCGTCGTCGTTCCGCCGTCCGCGCGGGTGCGGCGGCTGACGTCACGCCCGTAGATGCGGTCGTTGGCGACCGCCACCCCGGCCCCCGCGTCGGCGACGTGCACCCAGCGGTGCCCCGAGATCTCGAACCGCGCCATGTCCCACGAGGTGTTCGCGTGCATCGGGCGCGCGATGTGCCCGAACTGGATCTCACTCCGACTCTCTTCGGCGTGCACGTCGAACGCGAACGCCAGCTTGAGCAGCTTCTGCCGCTCGTGCCAGTCGACGTCGGAGCGGATGTCGAGGGCGGTGCCGGCGTCGTCGATCGCGAGCACCTGCCGCACCGTCGAGCCCCCGACGCGCAGTGAGACGTGCACCTCGTCACCCACGAGCACGGCGCCGTCGACGGCGACGAGATCCAGCGGCATCCGCTGATACGCGGCATCCACATCCCACGCGTCCCAGGCGTTCGGGGTGTCGCGGAACACCTGTAGCCGGTTCGCGCTGTCCCCGCGCGGAATGTACTCGCGGCCCGCGGAGACGAACGAGACCACTTCGCCGCGACGATCGACCACAACGGACAGGTCGCTCGTGGTGAGCTCGAACCCCGCCTCGGTCGCACGCGCCGTGCGCGGCGCCCGTATCGGCACGCCCGAGGCCATCGGCGACACACCCGCGACGGCGACCGGCGCCGCGTTCACGAACACGGCATCGGGCCCCTCGCCGAGCCTCTGCAGAGCATCGGTGATGACACTCTCGAGCACCTGCTCGACGCGCGCGTACTCGCGCTCGGCCTCGCGGTGCACCCACGCGATCGATGAGCCGGGCAGGATGTCGTGGAACTGCTGCAGGAGCACGGTCTCCCACGCTCCGCGCAGTGCAGCGGCGGGGTAGGGTGCGCCGGTGCGGACGGTCGCGGTCGCCGCCCACAGCTCCGCTTCGCGCAACAGGTGTTCGCAGCGCCGGTTGCCGCGCTTGGTGCGCGCCTGCGACGTGTAGGTGCCGCGGTGCAACTCGAGGTACAGCTCGCCGCGCCATGTGGCGCGCGGCACATCCTCAGCCTCGACGGCCGCGAAGAACTCGGCGGGCGCGCCGAGTTCGACCACCGGCGAACCCTCCAGCGACCGGGTACGCAGGGCGGTCTCGAGCATCTCGGCGGTCGGCCCGCCGCCCCCGTCGCCGTACCCGAACGGCACGATCGAGCGGTCGGTGAGCCCCTTCTCGGCGTTCTGCCGTTCGGCGCGGGCGAGGTCGACCGCGCCGAGATCCGACCCGTACGTGTCGACCGGGGGCAGGTGCGCGAGCAGGCGAGTGCCGTCGATGCCCTCCCAGTCGAACGTGTGGTGCGGGAACCCGTTGGTCTCGTTCCACGACGTCTTCTGCGTGACGAAACGATGGATGCCGGCGGCCACGGCGATCTGCGGCAGCGCCGCCGTGTAGCCGAACGAGTCGGGCAGCCACACTTCGGTGCTCGAGACGCCGAACCGGTCGGCGAAGAACCCGATGCCGGCGATGAACTGACGCGCGAGCGCCTCACCGCCGGGCATGTTCGTGTCGGATTCGACCCACATGCCCCCGACCGGGATCCAACGGCCTTCCCGCACGCGGTCCCGGATGCGGTCGAACAGCTCCGGGTAGTGCTGCTCCATCCAGGCATACTGCTGGGCACTGGAGGCGGCGAAGACGAAGTCGGGGTAGCGCTCCATCAGTGCCAGCACGTTGGAGAACGTGCGCGCGCACTTGCGGACGGTCTCGCGCACCGGCCACAGCCAGGCCGAATCGATGTGGGCATGCCCGACGGCCGTGACCCGGTGCGCGCTCGTGACCGCCGGCGCAGCCAGAACGGGCGCGAGCACGGCGCGGGCGGCATCCGCCGTCTCGGCGACGTCGTCGGTGTCGACGACGTCGGCCGCCCGCTCCAGCGCACGCAGGATGCGCGCGCGCCGCGTGGATGCCCCATCGAGCACACCCGCGAGGTCCAGCAGCGTGTGCCAATCCCGCTCCAGGGCCGACACCGTGTCATCGATGCGCAGCAGACGGATGCCGCGGAACACGTACAGTGGCTCATCCCCGGCCGTCGCGCGGTCACCGAGCGGCGTCGGGCGGAAGCCCCACTCGCCACCGATGTCGGGGTTGGAGGCCGCCTCGACGTAGAGCGTCGCGCTCTGGCCGGGGCCTATCGTCAGCGGCACCCGCGATCCGCGGGGCTCGACGGCGCGGACGATGCGGCCCCCGGCATCCCACACGAGACCCTCGGCCTGGAAGCCGGGCGCACTGCGCGTGAACCCGAGGTCGACCTCGAGCACGACGGATGCCGCGGCGGGCCACCCCGCAGGTGGTGCGGCATCCACCCGCATCCACGTCGTCGCCC
Source organism: Microbacterium sp. CH-015 (assembly GCF_049707015.1). Lineage (NCBI taxonomy): Bacteria > Bacillati > Actinomycetota > Actinomycetes > Micrococcales > Microbacteriaceae > Microbacterium > Microbacterium sp. CH-015. Next base: position 260,194 of record NZ_JBNAFJ010000003.1, read on the forward strand.
ACGGCGCGCCCCACGGCGCACCCACCGGCAGCGGCGCGTACGCTCCCGCGAGCGCCTCGGCGAATGGCACCGGCTCGCCCGGCGCGACCCACGCCGTCGTCTCGAGGTCGATCGATTCGGCGACGACAGCCGGCACGATGTGCTCGTGGTACAGGCGGGTGATACGGCCGAGGATCAGCCGGTCGGTGTCATGCATCGGCGTTCTTTCCGTGAGGGTCGCGGGCGTCGTCGGCAGCCCCGTCGTCGCGCCACGAGTGCCACAGCGCGGCGTAGCGCCCGCCGGCCTGCAGCAGCTCGTCGTGCGAGCCGAGCTCGACGATGAGCCCGCCCTCGACGACCGCGACGCGGTCGGCGTCGTAGGCCGTGTGCAGGCGGTGCGCGATCGCGATCACCGTGCGGCCGCGCAGCGCCGCCGCAAGCGCCGACTCGACGGCCCGCGCCGCAGTCGGATCGAGCAGCGAGGTCGCCTCGTCGAGGATGAGCGTGTGCGGGTCGGCGACGACGATCCGCGCGAGCGCCAGCTGCTGCTCCTGCGCGCCCGACAGCACCGCGCCACCCGCTCCGATCGTGGTCTCGATGCCGTTCTCGAGGCTCTGGACCCAGGCGTCCGCACCCACCTGCACGAGCGCGTCGAGCAGCTCGGCGTCGGTCGCCGTCTCACGCCCCAGCAGGAGGTTATCCGCGACGGATGCCGCGAAGACATGACTCTCCTGCGACACGAGCAGCACCTCGTGCCGGCGCGCCTCGAGAGCGAGCGCGGTGACGTCGACATCGCCGACGGTCACCCGACCCGACGTCGGCGCGTCGATGCCCGCGAGCAGCCGCGCGATCGTCGACTTGCCCGCGCCCGATGAGCCGACAACCGCGAGCCGCTCCCCGGGAACGGTCTCGAGACTGACGCCGTGCAGCACCTCGCGATCGGCGCGGTAGCCGAAGCGCACGTCGTCGAGGCGGAGCGTCGCCGAGGTGGGCGCGGCCGCCGCTTCCGCGGGCTCCTCGCGCAGCTCGGAGACGCCCAGCACGCGGGCGAACGCGGCAAACCCGTGCTGCAGCTCGTCGAGCCAGCGCATCAGCGTCTCGAGCGGCGTGACGAGCTGCGTCGCGAAGAGCGTGACGCTCACGACCGCGCCGACCGTGACGATCCCCTGCGTCGCAAGCCAGCCACCCCACACGAGGGCGGCCGCCACGGGAATCGCGAACGCGACGTTCGACCACGGTAGGAACACCAGCTGCAGGTGGATCACCGGCACGGTAGCGCGCCAGAAGCCCGCGATCGCCTCGTCGGTCTGGGCATCCCGGGCATCCGCGAGACTCAACGCATCGACCGTGCGAGCACCGGCGACCGTCTCGCTCGCGGCGCCGAAGATCGGGCCGTACGCGGCGCCCTCGGCAAGGTAGACGGGCGTGGCGCGCGCCAGCAGCCACCGCACCAGCACCACCAGGATCGGCGCGGCGAGGAGGAACACTGGCGCGATCAGCGGCGAGACGACGAACCCCGCCACGACCGTCAGCGCGATCGTGACAGACGCGATCAGGATCTGCGGCAGCGCGAAGCGCACCGTCGATGACACGGCCGCGACGTCCTGCGTCGTGCGGTTGACGAGCTCGCCTGTGCCGCCCTCCTCGATCGCGCCCACCGGCAGGTAAAGCACGTCCGCGATGAAGTCCTCGCGCAGCTCGGCGAACACGCGCTCACCGAGCACCATCGTGAGCCGGGTGGCGACCAGCACGGCAAGAGCCTGAGCGGCGACGCTCGCGATCATGAGCGCCCCCAGGAGCGACACCTCGGCCGCATCCGCTCCCGAGATCAGGCGATCGATGAGCCTGCCGACCACCCAGGGCGGCACGAGACCCGCGACCGCGGCGAGCGCGAACAGGGCGACGATGAGCGTGAGGGCGCGCGACTCCGCCCGAACGATGCCGCCGATCCGCTGACGCACGGCGGCGCCGGATGCCACCGGGAACACACTGCTCACGTGAGCCCCTCCCCCCGCATGACGAGCGCGCGATAGTGCGGGTCGGCGTGCACGAGCTCGTGGTGAGTGCCGTACCTGTCGACGACGCCGTCCGACAGAACGGCGACGCGGTCGGTCTCGGTCAGCACGAGCGGGCTCACCGTTGCGATGATCGTCGTCTGCCGCGCGCGAGCGGCACGGATGCCGGCGGCCATCCGCGCCTCGGTCGCGGCGTCGACCGACGACGTCGGTTCGAGCAGGACGAGCACCTCGGCATCCGTCAGAAGCGCTCGCGCGACCCCCAGTCGCTGACGCTGGCCGCCCGAGAACTGCACCCCGCGCTCGCCGACGGCGGTCGCGAACCCGTCGGCGGCGCCGTCGAGAACGTCACGCGCGTCGGCGGCCTCCAGCGCCTCGCGGAGGGCTCGCTCGCTCCGGCGCTCGTAGGGGTCGAGAAGGGCGCGAAGAGTCCCCGAGAACAGGTAGGGGACGGCGTCGGCGACGACCACGCGGCGTCGCACCTCGGCGAGCGGCAGCGTCGAGGACCGGGCTCGATAGAGGTGCACGGGCCGATCGGCCTCGTCGGGCACGAGGCGGGCGAGCCGGTCGGCGATCTCCCGGACGCGAGCGGGATCGGCGCTGACGATCCCGAGGATCTCGCCCGCCCGGACGTCGAGACCGCTGTGCGCGTCGCTGACGGCGGGCTCGGCGCCCCCTGGCACGTTGGAGGGTGTCGCGGCGGTGGGCGCCGCAGCAGTCACCGGTCCCGGCGGGACGAGCGGCTCGATGTCGAGAAGCTCCACGATTCGCGCCGCGCCGACGCGCGCCTGCACGCCCGTCGTGATGGCCTGAGAGACGAGCGAGACGGGCGTCACCATGAATCCCGCGTAGCCGTAGAAGGCGACGAGCTCTCCGACGCGCAGCTGGCCGCGGACGACCAGGAGGGCGCCGATCCAGGTGAGCCCCACGACGAGCACGCCGCTGACCACGAGCTTGAGTGCTTCGGCGGCCGACAGCGGCCACGCGACGCGCGTGCCGAGCACTCGCGTCTGCGCCGAACGCTCGCGGTACAGCTGCAGGAAGCGCTTTTCCCCGCCGATGCCGCGGAGCACCCGGATGCCGCTGACCGAGTCGGTCGCGACGGTGTTCATGCGCTCGAGCGCTGATCGGTAGGCGCGCTGCCGCCGATGCAGCGGCTTCGCCAGAAGCAGGAGCGCGACGGAGAAGAGCGGAACGCCGACCAGGACGATCGCGCCGAGCAACGGCGAATCCCGCAGCAGCAGCCAGCCGATCACGGCGTACGCGACGAGGGATGCCGTGAGCGCGCCGATCATGATCGGCAGGAACGCGATCGCCGCGGCATCCGACATCGCCATCGTCACAACGCCGCCCGCGGGGATCTCGCGCTCTGCGGCCGTGCCGTTGCGGGCGACCGTTCGGGTGACGAGCTGATTCACCCGCGAGAAGCCGCGCCGCCAGTTCAGGATGCCCGCGCGATCGCGCAGGCCCTGGATGAGCGAGTGCTGCAGCTGCAGCCAGATGACGACGGCGATCCAGACGCCGAACGCGGCGGCATCCTGCGGCACGATGCCCTGATCGATCACCCGACCGATCGCCCACGGCGTGAGGGCGAGTCCCAGCAGCCAGACGATGTCGTAGCCGGTGCCTGCCGCGATGGAACGCCACTGACGCCGACAGATCCACCAGAGAAGACCTGTCGGCGTCAGGGCGTCCGGGGGAGGCTCGTAGGGCTCCGGGATGCCGCGCATCGTCAGCCGGGGCTCATTTCAGGCCGGCCATCTTGATGTTGCCGATGATCTGGCGCTGGAAGATCAGGAAGATGATGATGACGGGCGCCGCGGCGAGCGTCGAGCCCGCCATGAGCAGGCCCAGTTCGGTCGCGCGCTCCGAGCGGAAGGTCGCGAGATACTGCTGCACGACGTAGCGCTCGGGGCTCGTGATCGTCAGGATCGGCCACACGTACGAGTTCCAGTAGGCGAGGAACGCGGTGATGCCCATCACGACGAACGGCGGCTTCGACAGCGGCAGGAACAGGCGCAGGAAGATCTGGAACCGCCCGCATCCGTCGAGCATCGCCGCCTCTTCGAGACTCGCCGGAATCGACAGGTAGAACTGGCGGATGAAGAAGATCATGCCGGCGCTTGCCGCCCCGGGGATCACGAGCACGGCAAGGGTGTCGAGCATCTCGAGGCGCGTGACGACGATGAAGCTCGTGAGCAGGATCGTCATGCCGGGGATGAACATCGTCGTGATGACGACGACCCAGATCGTGCGCTTGAAACGGAAGTCCAGCCGTGCGAAGGCGTAGGCCGCGAGCGAGTTGACCGTCAGCGCCAGCAGCGTGAACAGGACGGCACCGAGGAGGGTCCACCCCATGGTGAGCATGAAGGTCGGGTCGCCGAGGATCTGCGCATAGTTCTCCCACTTCCACACCTCGGGGAAGAACTGGAAGGGCGTCGCGAGCACCTCGGTCTTGGTCTTGAAGCCGGCGATCAGCATCCAGGCGAGGGGGAACAGCGCCGCGAGGATGAAGACGATGCCCACGATCGCCTTGCCGACGGCAAACGCCCACCACTTGCCGTCGTGCTGGACGCGGCGCTTCGTCACGCGCGCGGTGTCGACGGGAACGTCCCGGGTGATGACGGACATCAGTCGACCAGCCTTTCGGAGTTGACGAAGCGGAACACGAGCGCCGACACCGTCCCCAGCACGACGAACAGCAGCAGTGCCGCCGCGATCGAGTAGCCGACGTTGATGTCGTTGCGGAAGTGGTTGAAGATGAACAGGTTCGGCAGGGTTGTCGAGTCGAGAGGGCCGCCGCCGGTCATGACGAGGGGCAGCTCGAACTGCTGGATCGCCGCGACGAAGCCGGTGATGAGCAGGTACAGGAGGATGTTCTTCATCTGGGGCAGGGTGATGAACAGGGTCTTCTGCCCCCAGTTCGCGCCCTCCATCGCCGCCGCCTCGTAGAACTCGGTCGGGATGTCGACCATGGCCGCGACCATGATGAGCGAGGTCAGGCCCATGCCGAGCCAGATGGCCGGGACCGCGATGGCCAGCAGCGCCCACGCGGGATCGCCGAGCCACGCGACCGGATCGATGCCGATCTTGCCGAGCAGCCAGTTCAGCAGGCCGCCGGAGTAGTTGTAGATGAGCGCGAAGATGATCGAGGTGATGACGCCCGAGATGATCGTCGGGATGTACACGCTGACCTTCAACACGCTCGCGAAGCGGCGCGAGACGCTCACCACGAGGCTCGCGAAGAAGAAGGCGAGCACGAGCATGACGGGAACGGTCATGAGCACGAACAGGAAGCCTCGGCCGATGGATGCCCAGAACAGGGGATCGGTCAGGACGTTGGTGTAGTTGCGGAACCCGACGAACTGCGGGTCCTTGTAGAAGCTCCAGTCCTGGAAGGACAGGAACCCGGCGTAGACCGCGGGCCAGATGACGAAGATCGCGAGCAGTACCACCGCGGGCACGAGCAGCAGATACGCCATCCGCGTGTCGCGGTACCGTGCACGCTCCCGCGCGCGCCGCCTGGCTTTGCCTTCCGGAACGGTCAGGGTCTCGGTGAGTCCGTGCTCACCCATCGACTGCATCGTCGTCATCGTTCACCTCGCGGCTGTTCATGGGTCCGGGGGCTGGGATGCACTCCCAGCCCCCGGACCATTGTCATCAGTTCTTCGGAGCCTTGCTCGGAAGATCCTGCTGCTGGATGACCTTGTTGATCGCGTCCTCCGCGGTCTTGATCGCGTCATCCGGGCTGGCTGCGCCCTTCATGACCGACTCGATCGCGGTGCCCACGGCGAGCGAGACGTCCCACGGGTACGTCGGCTCGGGGATGGCGTCGGGTGCGATGTCGTTAGTGACGATCGCCGACCACGGGGCATCCGCAGCGGCCGCATCGTCGGCGACGGCATCCTGCACCGACTGGCGGACGGGAACCTTCGTGAACTGCGTGTTCACGAAGAACGGGACGACGTTCTCGGGGTCGCCCGCGATCGCCCACTCGAGGAACTTGCCGGCCGCCTCAGCGTTCTTGGTCTTCGCGTCGATGACCCACTTGAAGTTACCCATCGTGGTGGCCGTGTTGCCGACCGCGTCATCCGCGTCCGGGAACTTGCCGACGCCGGTCTTGGTGAGCAGATCCTTGTAGTCGGAGCCGATCTCGGACATCATCCACGAACCGGAGACCTTGAAGGCCACCTTCTGCTCGCCGAAGTCCTTGCCCTCGACATAGGCGCCGAGTGCCTGCTTGGGCATGTAGCCCTTGTCCCACAGCTCCTTGTAGTTGGCCATGAGCTGGCGGTAGCCGTCGGTGTCGATGTCGGGCGCCGTCCAGTCGTCCTTCAGCGCCAGGTGGCCGTTGAAGTTGTACTGCTGGCCGACCGACGACCAGGCGAAGGTCACCGCGTCTGCCGCGGGCGAGATGCAGTACTGACCCTCCTGCAGCGTCGGCTGGATCTTGGCGCACGCCGCGAACAGGTCGCTCCACGTCGCCGGGCCGTTCTCGGCGTCGACGCCGGCAGCCGTCAGCATGTCCTTGTTCCAGAAGAGGACCGCCTGCGGCTCCTGCAGCAGCGGGTACGCGTAGAACTTGTCGCCGATCTCCGAGATGGACTGCGCTGCCGGAAGGATCTGGCCGAGAGCGTCGTCGGAGACGATGCCGTTGAGCTCGTGGAGCTGGCCGGCGTTGACGGCATCCTGGATGGAGCCCGCGTGCGTGTACACGTCAGGCGCCTTGCCGGCGGCCTGAGCGGCCTTCATCTTCTGGTCCCACGCGTCAGCGGGAACCTCGGTGTCGACGACCTTGATCTCGCTCTGGGCCGCGTTGAACTTCTTGACGATGTCGGCGTACCACTCGTTCTCCGTCGGGGTGAACGTGCGGTGCCAGAACTGGATCGTCGTGACAGAGCCCGACTCTCCACCTCCGCCGCCTCCTCCGCTGCAACCCGCGAGCAGCAGGGCTGCTGCGGATGCCGCTGCGATCGCGGCGGTCAGCGTGCCGATTCTCTTGTGCATTGGTCCCTCCTTCAGGAACACGGCTCTTCTCTGAGCCGACACTCGGTGCTCGGGATGCCCCGTGCGGTTTCGAGAGGCGGACGGTGCGTCTGCGCCGCGGATCGCCGTTGATCTCAATACAGGCAGACTAGAAGAAATCGATTTCAAACTCAATCCTTCGTGTGGGGCGTTTCGCCACTTCTTCGCGGCAAGCTGGTTGAGCCGATGCTCCCGCGCCCCGGATTTCCGGTGGATACGGAGGGTGCCATCAGTTTGTATCGATTTCACAACGGGTGCTTAACCAGATCGATCGAGAACCAGAACACGTTGTACGGCCCCCAGAGCGACAGCGTGAAGTAGAGGGTGCGGCCGTCGTTCGCGACATAACGGGGGTTGAGGTAGGGCGAGTAGAGGCCCGGGTAGTCGGTTGCCGAAACGAGTTCGATCGCATCGCCCCACGGCCCCCAGGGCGTCAGTCCCTCACGGATGTAGGCGTTGCCGGCATCCGAGTAGGTCATGACCCACCGCTCGAGGTACGTGGACCACATGACCGAGAGCTCACCGATCGTGCCGTCCACGATCGTCTCGGCCGCCGTGAGGTCGTCGCTCCAGACGGCGGCGCCGGAAGAGTCGGTGCCGGTGAAGTAGCTGTACGCCGCGGCGTCTTCGACGGCTGCCGTCGTCGCCTCCACGCGCATGAGCTGCACCCCGCCAAACCGGCCCGAGGGGATGCACCAGAAGTAGATGTACTCGACGCCGTCGTCCCTGACGTGCTGCGTCGCCACCTGCACGAAGTTCGAGTCGCCGGGCCAGCGCGGACCGTCGACCGGCTGCCAGCTCACGCCCTGATCATCCGATTTCACGAGGGCGGCGTAGGTCGAGTCCCACTGCCCCGCCTCGCCCCAGTAGTTCACCGACATGTACGAGACGTAGAGCGTCTCGCCGATCGCGAACCCGTACGTCGGGATCTTGGTGACCTCGCCCGCGCCGTCGTTCGGGTCGTGGTCGCCTTCGATGAGCGCGCTCGCGAGCCCGACGTCGTCGACGGGTGCCCAGCCGTCGAAGGTGATGCCGTCGGAGGGGTCGTCGTCGGTCGTCCAGGCCGAGACATTCGAGCGCCAGAACCCGCCCTGACCGCCGTACGAGTCGGGGTCGCGCTCGCCGAACGTGTCGCCGAAGAAGAAGTACGTGCGGTCGCCGATGTTCGTCATCGAACCGAGGTCGGTACCCGCGACGCCGACGGATGCCGTGTCGTTGATCGCGCCCGGCCCGGTCAGCTGCGCGATCTCGGTGAGGTTCTCGACGCCGTCGAGCACGAACGGCTTGTCGCTGTCGGTGTTCACCTCGGGTATTGCGGAGGCTCCCCCCGCACAGCCGGTGACGGATGCCGCCACTCCCGCGACCGCGATGGCCGCTCCGATTCTGGTGCGCTTCGTGGCCATACCGCTGCTCCTCGCATCGTCGCGTTCCGGCAGGCTAGCATGAAATCGATTGCAAGGGATGGGGCCCGTGGGCGCCGGCCGAACGTCAGAAGGTGATGAGCTGGCGCAACTCGCCGCCGGCGGCGAGGCGGTCCATCGCCTCGTTGAGCTCGCCGAGACGGATACGACTCGACACGAGCCGCTCGAGCGGCAGCCTGCCGCTCCGCCAGAGGTCGACATAGCGCGGGATGTTGCGGGCGGGCACGGCGGAGCCCAGATAGCTGCCGATCACCGTGCGAGCCTCGCCCGTGATCGTCAGCGGCGACAGCGACGCGCGGGCATCCGGCGCGGGAAGCCCGACCGTCACGGTCGTGCTGCCCGGGGCCGTCAGCGCGAACGCCGTCTCGAACGCGCGGGCGCTGCCCGCCGCCTCGATCACGACGGATGCCCGGATGCCGGCATCCAACGCCTCCTGCGGCGCGAGCGCCGAGGTGGCCCCGAGCTCCCGCGCGAGCTCGAGCTTCGCGGGCACGGCATCCACGCCGATCACCTCGTGGCCCTCGGCCACCGCGACGAGAAGCGCCGCCATGCCGACGCCACCGAGCCCCACGACGATCACCCGCTCGCCCGAGGCGGGCCGCCCTGCGTTGATGACCGCCCCGCCGCCGGTCAGCACGGCGCAGCCGAGGAGCGCGGCGATCTCGGCGGGCACGTCGGCATCCACCTTCACGACCGAGGTGCGGCTGACGACGGCGTGGCTCGCAAACCCCGAGACGCCGAGGTGGTGGAAGACCTCGCCTCCCGCCTCGCCGTGCAGGCGGATGCCGCCACCCACGAGCGTGCCCGCGCCGTTCGCGGCCGAGCCGACCTCGCACGGCAGGCGGCCGTCGGTGCGGCATCCCGCGCACTCGCCGCATCGTGGGAGGAACGTCATCACGACCCGGTCACCGATGGCGAGGTCGTCGACGCCGTCACCGACCTGCTCGACGATCCCGGATGCCTCGTGGCCGAGCAGCATCGGCGTCGGGCGCACGCGGTTGCCGTCGACGACGCTCAGGTCGGAGTGGCAGACACCCGCGGCGTCGATGCAGACGAGCACTTCGCCCGCCTGCGGCGGGTCGAGCTCGAGTGTCGCGACACGAAGCGGGCGCGTCTGGGCGAACGGCTTCTCGGCGCCCGATACCTCGAGCACTGCGCCGGTGATCTGCATGGGGGACCTCCTCGTCGCCCTCGACGTTAGTCCACCCGGCAGGGCGTCAGTCGTCGCTGTCGGGTAGCGGCAGAGGCCGCCACAGCACGACCTCGGTCGCGCGGCGCACGCGCGTACCGTGGCGGAGCGTGACGACCGAGCCGCTCGGTCCCGCCGCGAACACGCGGGAGCGGCGGCCCAGCTCGTCCTGCAGACGGCGCTCGAGCTCGGCGACCTGACGCCGCAGCATCCGCGTCTCGTTCTCGAGCTCGATGAGGCGCGAGATGGCGGGCAGGCTCATGCCCTCGGCCGAGAGTGCTGCGACCTCGCGCAGCTGCTTGACGTGCCGCAGCGAGTACCGCCGCGAGCCGCCCTGCGTGCGCCCGGGCACGACCAGGCCGAGCCGGTCGTACTGCCTCAGCGTCTGCGGATGCATCCCCGCGAGCTCCGCGGCGACCGCGATCGCGAAGATCGGAGCCTCCTCGTCGGGCTGCTCAGCCATCGCGCACCTCCCGCGTCGCGGGCACAGGAGATGTCACGGGCACAGGATGCCAGGCAGGCATCCTGCCCTGCGTGCGTGAGATCTCCTGTATCCGTGACATGGCGGAGGTCACTCCCGCGCCTTGCTCATGAGGTCGGCGCGCGGGTTCTCCTTGGGCTCGAGCTCGTGGAAGCGCTCGAGCGCTTCGCGCGCGCGCTCGTCGAGGTGCGCGGGCACCGCGACCTGGACCTCTGCGAGGAGATCGCCCGTGCCCTTGCTCGTCTCGACCCCGCGGCCTTTGACGCGCAGCACGCGCCCCGACGGGGTGCCGGGCGCGACGCGGAGCTTCACGGGGTCGCCGCCGAGGGTCGGTACTTCTATCGTCGCGCCGAGCGCGGCCTCGGTGAAGGTGACCGGCACGGTGACCCGCAGGTTCAGTCCGTCACGCGTGAACACCGGATGCGGCCGCACGCTCACCTGCACGACGATGTCGCCTGTCTCGCCGCCGTCCGGCGAGGGGCGACCCCGGCCACGCAGGCGGATCTTCTGCCCGTCGGAGACGCCCGCGGGAATCTTGACCTTGAACGGCTTGCCATCTTCGCCCGCGAGGGTGATCGTCTCCCCGCGCACGGCGGTCTGGAAGTCGAGGGTCGTGCGCGCAGTGACATCCGCCCCGCGCTGCGGACCGCCGAACCCCTGGTATCCGCCGGTCGACTGCCCGAACCGGCCCGAGCCGAAGCCCCCGCCACCGCGCTGCTGGCCGAACATCGCGAACAGGTCATCGAAGTCGGCATGCTGGTACGAACCGCCGCCGCGCCCTCCGCCGAAACGGCTGAAGACGTCCTCGAACCCGCCCGCGCCGCCGGATCCGGGCGCCTGGAAGCGCGCACCGCCCGAGCCCATCGCGCGGATCTGGTCGTACTCCTCGCGCTGATCCTTGTCGGAGAGCACCGAGTACGCCTCGCTGATCTCCTTGAACTTCGCCTCTTTCGCGGCGTCGCCCTGCGCCTGGTCGGGGTGGTACGTGCGCGCGAGCTTGCGATACGTCTTCTTCAGGTCGGCGTCGGAGACGTCCTTGGAGACGCCGAGGACCTTGTAGAAGTCCTTGTCGAACCAATCCTGACTGGCCATCTGTCTCCTCAGTCCGCTCCGCCGGCGACGACGACCTTCGCGGGGCGCAGCTCGATGTCGCCCAGCCGGTAGCCGACCTCGACGACGTCGAGGATCGTCCCGTCGGCCACATCACCCGGGTTCGGCGCGTGGAAGATCGCCTCGTGCTGCTGCGGGTCGAACGCCTCGCCCGCCTCGCCGTAGCGCTCCACGCCCAGGCGCGCGACGACGCCGCGCAGCTTCTCGGCGATGGCCTGCAGCGGCGAGCCCTCGGCGAGGTCGCCGTGCTTCTCGGCACGGTCGAGGTCGTCGAGCACGGGCAGCAGCCCCTTGGCGACCGAGCCCTTGGCGCGGTCGATCTCGACCTGACGCTGTTCCTCGGTGCGCCGACGATAGTTGGCGTACTCGGCCTGCACGCGCTTGAGGTCCATCAGCAGGTCGCGGGCCGCCTCGGAAGCCTCGGCGACCGCGGCCTCATCGGTCTGCGGCGCGTCGAGGATGTCCTCGACCGTCAGCTCGTCGCCGTCGCCGTCGGCGTCCGCCGCGGCATCCGTCTGGTCCCCATGCGAGTCGGGGCCGGAGGCTTGCGCCTCCGACCCCTCGTCACCGGGGACTTCGCGCCGGCCTGAGCCTGTCGAAGGCTCGATCGGGTCTTCGAAGTCCTTGTCGCTCATGTGTCGATTCTCTTACTTCTTGTCCTCGTCGTCGTCGACCACTTCGGCGTCGATGACGTCCTCTTCGGGGTTCGGCGTCTCACCGTTGCCGGGCTGGCCCACGTTCGGGTCGCCCTGCTCGCCGGCAGCCTGGCTCGAGGCGTAGATCGCCTCGCCGAGCTTGCCCTGCGACGCGTTGAGCTTGTCGAACGCGTTCTTCACCGCGTCGTCGTCCTCGCCGGCCAGCGCCGTCTTCAGAGCGTCGACATCGGCCTGGACCTCGGTCTTGACGTCCTCGGGGAGCTTGTCGTCGTTGTCCTTGATGAGCTTCTCAATCGAGTACGCGAGCGTCTCGGCCTGGTTGCGGACCTCGGCGGCCTCACGGCGCTTCTTGTCCTCGGCGGCGTGCTCCTCGGCCTCGCGCACCATGCGCTCGATGTCATCCTTCGGCAGGCTCGAGCCGCCGGTGATCGTCATCGACTGCTCCTTGCCGGTGCCCTTGTCCTTCGCGGACACGTGCACGATGCCGTTGGCGTCGATGTCGAAGGTCACCTCGACCTGCGGGATGCCGCGGGGAGCCGGCGCGATGCCGGTCAGCTCGAACGTGCCGAGCGGCTTGTTGTCGCGCGTGAACTCACGCTCGCCCTGGAAGACCTGGATCGCGACCGACGGCTGGTTGTCGTCGGCGGTGGTGAAGGTCTCGCTGCGCTTGGTCGGGATGGCGGTGTTGCGCTCGATGAGCTTCGTCATGATGCCGCCCTTGGTCTCGATGCCGAGGCTCAGCGGGGTGACGTCGATCAGCAGCACGTCCTTGCGCTCACCCTTGAGGACACCGGCCTGCAGGGCGGCGCCGACGGCGACGACCTCGTCCGGGTTCACGCCCTTGTTGGGTTCCTTGCCGGTCTCCTTCTTGACGAGCTCGCTCACGGCGGGCATGCGGGTGGAGCCACCCACGAGCACGACGTGGTCGATCTTGTCGACCGTGATGCCGGCCTCGCGGATGACGTCCGCGAACGGCTTCTTGGTGCGGTCGAGCAGGTCCTTCGTGAGGTCCTCGAACTTCGCGCGCGTCAGCGTCTCGGAGAGCGACACCGGACCGGAGTCGGTCAGCGACAGGTACGGCAGGTTGATGGAGGTGCTCGTCGAGCTCGACAGCTCCTTCTTCGCCTGCTCGGCGGCCTCCTTGAGGCGCTGCAGCGCGATCTTGTCGTTCGAGACGTCGACACCGGTGGTGTCCTTGAACTGCTTGATCAGGTAGTCGACGACGCGCTGGTCCCAGTCGTCACCGCCGAGGCGGTTGTCGCCGGCCGTGGCGCGCACCTGGATCGTGGAGAAGTCGTCGTCCTTGCCCACCTCGAGCAGGGACACGTCGAACGTGCCGCCACCGAGGTCGAAGACGAGGATGAGCTCGTCCTCCTTGCCCTTGTCGAGGCCGTACGCGAGCGCGGCGGCGGTGGGCTCGTTGATGATGCGCAGGACGTTCAGGCCCGCGATCTCACCGGCCTCCTTCGTGGCCTGACGCTCGGCGTCGTTGAAGTACGCGGGAACGGTGATGACGGCATCCGTCACCGAGTCGCCCAGGTACTGCTCGGCGTCGCGCTTGAGCTTCTGGAGGATGCGCGCGGAGATCTCCTGCGGCGTGTACTGCTTGCCGTCGATCGGCTGCGTCTTCCAGTCGGTGCCCATGTGCCGCTTGACGGAGGTGAGGGTGCGGTCGACGTTGGTGACGGCCTGGCGCTTGGCGGTCTCGCCGACCAGCACCTCGCCGTCCTTGGTGAACGCAACGACCGAGGGGGTCGTGCGGAAGCCCTCGGCGTTGGTGATGACCTTCGGCTCGCCGCCCTCGAGGACGGCGACGACGGAGTTCGTCGTCCCGAGGTCGATACCCACTGCACGTGCCATGTGTGTTTCCTTTCGTGAAACGGAATCGAGAAAGTCTGGAGGTTGAGTCGCGATGGCTCAACTTGTGATGGCTGCCACGTTACCGGCATCCATTCCCCATGTCAAATGAACTTGATACGACTCATATCAAGTTTGCAGAATGCTGGCGCCGCGTCCGGCGCAAGAGGCTCATGCCATGAGCAGACGCGACCGGCGCGCTCCGGCGGCGCACGGCGGCGCCGACGCGGGTCGTCCGGGATCCGTCGCCGCGTGGCGCACCGCCTCCGCCGCCTCAGCCGCAGGCGGGGTGCGGAGGGATCCCTTCACGGCGCGCGGCGGTGATCAGCTCGCGATCGTAGCCGAGCATGCCCTCGATGTCCGCGGCCAGGTCCACCGCGGTCGCGAGGTGAAGGGAGTCGAGCGCGCGCAGTCCGGAGCCGAGCTGCACGGCGCGGTCGAGGAGCTCGTCGTCGATGCCGACCAGCGACACACGCGCCAGCAGCTCGTCGACACCCGACGCCTCCAGCCATCGGCGACTCACGGCCGCGTGCAGCTCGACACGGAGGAGGCGGGACGAGACGAAGGGATCTCCCGCCGCGAAGACGGCACGGACGAGGTCGGAGCCCGGCTCGTCGACCAGCGCCTTCACGGCCGCTGACGTGTCGAGGTAGATCACGTCACTCGCCTCGGATGTCGTCGAGGATCTCCGCCGCGGTGGAGGCGCTGCGAACCGGTGGGACCGTCAGAGCGCCGGCGGCTGTGGCGGGCTGGACCCGGCCGGCATCCACGAGCTGCTCCCACCGCGACTCGCGCACGGGCGCGATCTGCGCGATCGCCCTGCCGCGGTCGGTGATGACGATGCGCTCACCGGCCGCAACGCGCGCGAGCACGCGAGCGGTCTGCTGGTTCAACTCGGTCCTGGTCACGCGCTCCACACCCGCCAAGGTACGCGCAAACTAGTAGAAATAGTAGACCCTCGCCGATTTCTGACGCTGAGCCGAGCCCGGACGCGCGCTCAGATTGCGCGGGAGGGCGCGCGCAGACGGCTGAGCAGCCGCGCGGTCTCGTACCGCGTGCGTCCGATCGCAGACCGGGGGTCGTATCCCAGCATCCGGCCCAGTGCCTCGTGGCGCGCCTGCAGCGTGGAGTGCAGTGAGAGCGCCGTCGCCGCAGCACGGACGCTCTCCGCAGCGACCAGCTCATCCAGGACGCGGAGCGTCGCATCATCGAGCTCGCAGAGCGCGTCGACGTCGGGATGCGCGGGCTGGGCGGGGTCGTATGCGCGCACCAGGAGGATCAGCGCGCCGAGTTCGTCGTCACGGACGACCGGATGCCGGGGACTCGCCAACCGCAGCAGCGAGCGCGCGTCGTGCCACGCCTCGGTGAGCGCGTGCGGCGACGCGGCGACCGCGACGCCGGCCGGGCGGTCCGGCGAGACCGCGGCGGACGGTTCCGCGATCGTCGCGCGCAGCAACCCGTCCGGGAGCGTGAGAGTGGTGGACGCGCCCGCGACGGGCGTTGGAACGTCTCCGTGGGATGCCACGATCATCAACGGCTGCGCACGATCGAGGCGGAGCCGCTGCAGCGCGCGCTCGCGCTCGTCGGCGTGACGCGACCCGTCGATCAGGACCTCAACGGCACTCGCGACAGGCTCGACGCGGCGGGACCGGACGACCGCGATCGCCAGCGCGAGCCGCTCCAGAATCATCGCGTCGTTGTGTTAAGCCGGCGCTTCGGGTAGCGCCGGTGTAACGATCCGGTAGCGTGCGTGCGGGGATACGGTAGCGTTCCGACG
>NZ_JBNAFJ010000004.1:0-244299 GCF_049707015.1 Microbacterium sp. CH-015
ATCGCTTCCGCGCGGCGTGGCAGGAGGCCGGACACCCCGGCACACCGCGCGTGTCGGTAAGCCGCTCGGTGTTCCCCATCACGACGGCCGAAGACGAGCTGTATTTCGGACACAGTCAGGAGGGCGACGGCATCGGCTACATCGACGGCTTCCGCTCGACGTTCGGAAAGACCTACGCGGCATCCCCCGACGTCCTCGTCGAGCAGCTGCAGCAGGATGCCGCGGTCATGAGCGCCGACACCCTCATGCTCACGATCCCGTCGCAGTTGGGTGTTGCGTTCAACCTCCACATCGTCGAGGAGTTCGCAACGCACGTCGCGCCGGCCCTCGGCTGGAAGCCGAACACCGAGAAGTAGACTCCCGATCGTGCTCGGCGCGCGAGACCCCCTTCCCACACGCCCGCGGCGGATTCTCGTCGCGGGCGTGTCGGGCGCGGGCAAGACGACGTTCTGCTGGCGGCCCGCGCCGATCTGCTGGTGTGGCTCGATCTGCCCTTCGCGCGGGTGACGCTGCCGCAGGTCGTGCGGCGCACGGTGCGCCGCCGGTGGCGACGCGAGGAACTGTGGAACGGCAACGTCGAGGGGCCCCTCGCGACGTTCTTCACCGACCCCGAGCACATCGTCCGGTGGGCGTGGTCGACGCGTCACACGTACCGCGAGCGCGTGCCACAGGTCGAGGCCGACCACGAGAACCTCGTCGTGGTGCGCCTCCGCTCACACCGTGAGGTCGAAACCTGGCTCAGCCTGCAGGAGCCGCCAACCCGAGCACGGGGAAGAGCACGGTGAACCCCTCGGCGAGCCCGTCCTTCAGCGCATCTCCCGTGTGGCCGGCTCCCGGAACGTCGTAGCGCGTGACGGTCATGCCGGCCGCCCGCGCCGCCGCGGCGACCGAATCTGCCGCGGCCACATACGACGGATCGGCTGATCCCGCTGTGAACACCGCGGTCATGCCGCTGTAGGTCCCGGGCGCAGCGGCCGCCAGGATGTTGACGGGCTTGGATGCCTCGAACGCCGCCGCGTCACCGCCGTAGACCACCTTCGTGATGGTCGCGGCCTGCTCCGAACCGGGGAAAGGCTCACCGGACACATCGAGGATGTTCTTCCACAGCTGCGGCTCCTGCGCGCCGAAGGCGATGGCGCAGCCACCCCCGTTCGAGTAGCCGGCGATCGTCCAGTAGGCGGGATCGTCGATGATGTGGAGATTCTTCTTCGCCCAGTTCACGACGTCGACCGTGACGTAGGTACGGGCGTTGCCGTAGGTCGTCGAGTCCGCGCAGGCGGTGTCGTTCACCTCGGCGCCCAGCTGATCGGCGATGACGACGATCGGCGCAAGCCCGCCGTGCTTCGCGGCGAAGGTGTCGAGCACGTCGCTGATGACCGTCCCGTCGGGGCTGCCCGGGTGGCCCATCATCATCACGACGAGGGGCAACGCGGGCGCGTCCTTGACGAGCGCTGCCGGCGGCAGATAGATCCCCGCTGGGCGCGCATCGAAACCGGAGACTGTCGCCGGAATGGTTTGCGCGCCGCGGCTGCCGATCGCCGGCATCCCGGCCGGAGCGGTCCACGACTGGTAGAGCGGGACCGACGGGGCGCCGGTGGGGTCGTTGCCGGAGTCGGGCAGAACGATCGTCGAGGTGATGCCGAAAAGGCTCCCGAGGGTCGGGTTGAGTCCGAAGCGCATATTGATGCCGAGGATGCCCGCGAGGAGGAACACCACGACGGCGAAGACAGAGACCACCTTGCGCCATGCTCGTGCGCCGACGAGGCCGCCGAGGGCGAAGCCGGAGGCCGCGAAGGCCGCGGCGGTCCAGTGCCACACGAACGTCGGAGCCGCGTCGCCGAAGACGTCGGTGAGGTTCACGACCTTGTACACCGCGTAGCCGAGCACAGCGCCGCACAGAGCGGCCGCGCCCGCCCACAGAAGCGCCCGGCGCGTCCAGCGACGCACGGCGAGCACGAGGAACAGGAGAGCGGCGAGCGCGAAGACGGTCACGGGCACAGCGCCGTCCGCGATCGGCAGCCGCGTCAGATCCATGCGCCGACTCTACGGCCCGACCGCCCAGATTCCGCTGAGTCACACAGCGCGATGCATTCCTCGGCCATCACCGCGAAACGTGATCAGACCACTAGCGCGAAATGCCGAAGCCGTGAATAATAGTGGTATGACCACAGGTCGCCCGGCGGGCTACAGCGCCATTTCCAGCTACTCACGCGTCGAGATCCTGCACCTCGTGCAGCATCAGCCGCAGCGGACCGTCTCCGAGCTCGTCTCGGCTACGAAGCTCCACCCCAACACGGTGCGCGAGCACCTTCAGCGCCTCATTGACGACGGGTACGTCGTCTCCGAGACCGAACACCGCACGACGCGCGGACGCCCGCGGGTGCTCTACTCGGCAAGCGACGGCGTCACAGCGTGCAGCCCCGTTCAACGGCGCAAAGCACGGGCCGCCGCCGAGCGGGGCGATCTCATGCGCCGCGTCCTCCCGGGGTCGATCCCCGAGCTCGACACGGCCGCACTCCACCAGATCGATGCGCTCGTCGAGGACCTCGAGGGGGCGGGTTTCGATCCGCTCATCGACGAGAACGAGCTGACCGTCGAGCTCACGCCGTGCGCGCACGCGTCGTCGCAGGCATCCCATCGCGCCACGCTCTGCAGCGTGCATCTGAGCATCATGCAGAGCGTGCTGAGCTCGGCCGACGGCCCGCTTTCGGTCGACGGCATGCGCTCCTCGTGCGATCCGCGCGAGTGCATCGTGCAGCTCCTGCACGCCTCGCAGAAGGCCTGATCGACGGCGTCGAGAGGCGCCCCGGGTTATTCACGGCGCACCCGCTCCTGCGCTGGGAAGGACCTGTGTACCTTCAGTCACAAGGAAGACCCACCTCCGGGGAAGGACCGCGATGGACTTCTTGGACCCGCTCCTGCTCGCACGCTGGCAGTTCGGCCTCACCACCCTGTATCACTTCATCTTCGTGCCGCTCACGCTCGGGATGTCGTTGTTCGTCGCGATCTTCCAGACGATCTGGCACCGCACGGGCGACGTGAAGTGGCTGCACCTGACCCGGTTCTTCGGCAAGATCTTCCTCATCAACTTCGCGATGGGGATCGTCACCGGCATCGTGCAGGAGTTCCAGTTCGGCATGAACTGGTCGAGCTACAGCCGCTTCGTCGGCGACGTGTTCGGCGCTCCACTCGCGTTCGAGGGCCTCATGGCGTTCTTCTTCGAGGCGACGTTCATCGGCCTGTGGATCTTCGGCTGGAACAAGCTGCCGCGCCGCGTCCACCTCGCGACCATCTGGATCACTGTCGTGGGAACGTGGCTGTCGGCCTACTTCATCCTCGCCGCGAACGCGTTCATGCAGAACCCCAAGGGTTACCAGATGTCGACCGAGGGCCACCGCGCCGAGATGGCCGACTTCTGGCAGGTGCTGACGAACCCTGTCGCCCTCACCCAGTTCCCGCACACGATCTCCGCCGCGCTCATGTTCTCCGCGGGCGTCATGATCGCCGCGGCCGCCTGGCACCTCTCCCGAAAGCAGCACGACGAGACGATGCGACCGGCGCTGAAGTTCGGTCTGTGGGGCATGATCATCGGCTTCGTCTGCGTCTTCCTCTCCGGCGACCAGCTCGGCCTCGTCATGGTGCAGACCCAGCCCATGAAGATGGCCGCCGCCGAAGCGATGTTCAACTCCGCTTGCGGGGCGGATGCCTCCTTCTCGATCTTCTCGATCGGCACCCCGGACGGCACGGGTGAGATCTGGTCGCTGCGTGTGCCCTACGTGCTGGCCTTCCTCTCGACTCACGACTTCAACGGCTGCGTCGAGGGCATCAACGACCTCAACGCGCTCTACACCAACGAGATGTTCCCGCAGTTCGCCGACCAGGTCGGCGGCAACTTCGCGCCGATCCTGTGGGTCACTTACTGGTCGTTCCGGTGGATGATGGGCTTCGGCCTGCTCGCCACGGCGGTCGCGGTGGTGGGCCTCTGGGTCACCCGCAAGGGCGCCACGCGTCCCGTCGCCGGATGGATGTGGAAGATCGCGATCTGGCAAGCGCCGCTCGCTCTCCTCGGCATCCTCGTCGGCTGGATCTTCACCGAGATGGGCCGCCAGCCGTGGATCGTCTTCGGGCTGATGCTCACCGAAGACGGCGTCTCCCCCAACGTGCCGGGGTGGACGGTGCTCATCTCGCTCATCGCCTTCACCCTCATCTACCTCGCGCTCGCGATCGTGGAGTTCGGTCTCATCTTCAAGACGGTGCGCGAAGGCCCCGCGCCGCTGCCCGGTCCCGATGACCCCGATCCCTCCGACCTCGCGGTCGAAGAGACGCCCTCGACGGTCTACTAGGAGCTGACATGGATCTCGCAACTCTCTGGTTCTTCATCGTCGGTGTGCTCTTCGTCGGATACTTCGTCCTCGACGGGTTCGACTTCGGCGTCGGGATGTCGCTTCCCTTCCTCGGCAAGGATGAGGTCTCGCGCCGCCAGGTGATCAACACGATCGGCCCGGTGTGGGACCTCAACGAGACCTGGGTCATCGTCGCGGGCGCGTGCCTGTTCGCGGCCTTCCCGGAGTGGTACGCGACTCTCTTCAGCGGTTTCTATCTGCCGCTGCTGCTGATCCTCCTCGCCCTCATCGTCCGCGGCGTCTCCTTCGAGTACCGCCACCAGCGCGACGACATCCGCTGGAAGCGCCGCTTCGACTGGATGATCACGATCGGTTCCGCCGTTCCCGCTCTTCTCTGGGGCGTCGCGGTCGGCAACATCGTGCAGGGCGTCCCCATCGATGCCGACAAGAACTTCACCGGGACGCTGTTCACCCTGCTGAACCCGTACGGGCTGTGGGTGGGCGTCACGACGCTGCTGCTGTTCTTCCTCCACGGCGTGTACTTCGTCGGTCTCAAGACCGACGGGCAGGTGCACCACGACGCGCAGGCGCTCGGCAAGAAGCTTGCGATCCCGACCGTCGTCTTCGCCGCCGGCACCGTCGTGTGGACCATCGCGATCGCCGCCGGCCGCGAGGCGCCGCTGCTGTGGGCCGTCATCGCGTGCGGCGTGATCGCCGCCGTCGCCCTCCTGGCCTCGGTCGTCTTCAACTGGGTCGACCGCGACGGCCGCGCGTTCGCGGCGGGCGCCGTGACGATCGTGTTCGCCGTGCTGACGCTGTGGCTCGCGCTGTACCCGTACGTCATGCCCGCCTCCAACGACCCGGCGAACAGCCTGACGATCGAGAACGCCTCCTCGACGCAGATGACGCTCGAGATCATGAGCTGGGCGGCGCTCGTCTTCCTCCCGCTCGTGCTGGCCTACCAGGCGTGGACCTACTGGATCTTCCGCAAGCGGATCACCCGCGCCGTCATCGAGGAGGCGGAGGTCGCCGAGGTGCACTGACCCTGGCGCGGGCGCGGTGCCGGAGCGCGAGCTCCGCGCGGCGCCCTATCCGCCGATGGCGTTCATGCCGCGGGCGGGCTGCAGGAACGACGGATCGTCGATCGCGTGGCCGGGCAGCTTGCCCGCGACACATGCCCGAAGCACGGCATCCACGGCCGCGTCCGTCCGTGCATCCGCCGCGATCCCGGCGTCAACCTCGGCTCCGGCATCCGCCGCGGCCCCGGCGTCCGTCCCGCGCAGCACGGGCAGCAGGTCGTACTCCCCCGTCGAGAACAGGCAGTTGCGCAGCTGGCCGTCGGCCGTGAGGCGCAGCCGGTCGCACTGCCCGCAGAACGGGGCGGTCACCGACGCGATGACCCCGACCGTCGCGGGGCCGCCGTCGAGCGCCCACCTCTCGGCGGGCGCGCCGCCGCGTCCGGGCACGGGGGTCAGCGTCCAGCGGGCGCCGAGCGCGTCGAGGATCTCGCTGCGGGTGACCATCGAAGCCCGGTCCCAGGTGTGACCGGCATCCAGCGGCATCTGCTCGATGAACCGCAGCTGCGCGTCGTGTGCGAGCGCGAACTCGACGAGCTCGACGAGATGGTCGTCGTTGACGCCGCGCATCGCGACGGCGTTGAGTTTGAGGGGGCGCAGGTCGGATGCCGCGGCGGCGGCGATCCCGTCGAGCACATCGTGCAGGCGGTCACGGCGCGTGAGCGCACGGAACCGGTCGCGGTCGAGCGTGTCGATCGAGATGTTGAGGCGCCGCAGCCCCGCCGCCTGCAGCGGGCCGAGGAGCTCGGCGAGGCGGATGCCGTTGGTCGTCATCGCGAGGTCGATCCGCGCACCGCCGGGCGTGCGGATCGCGGCCAGACGCCGCACGACTTCGACGATGTCGGGGCGCAGCAGGGGCTCGCCGCCGGTCAGGCGGAACGTCGTCACGCCGGAGGCCGCGGCGACGCGTGCGACGCGCTCGATCTCGTCGAGGGTGAGGATGCTGGTGCGCGCAAGCCACTCGTTGCCCTGCTCGGGCATGCAGTACGTGCACCGCAGCGAGCAGCGGTCGGTGAGCGAGATGCGCAGGTCGCGGTGCACGCGGCCGAATCTGTCGACGAGCGGATCGCCCGGCCGCCCCGTCTCGTCCGGCGCACTCGCGCGCGGGCTCGGCCGGCGGGGCCGGGTGAGCACGACGGGAACGGCGACCATGACCCCGAGGCTACCCGCCGGGGTCCGCGCCGCCCACCCGGCAGACCGTGGGTATTCACGGCCCTCGCGGCCCCCGCGACCACCCGCGGGATCTGCGAGGATCGAAGGATGCCGGATGCCGACCCCACGCCCACGCGCACGCGCATGCGCCCGGTCGACCCGAGGTTGCTGCGCTATGCGACGGCGTCGCGAGGGTTCTTCGTCGCGATCGCGGCGATCGGCGTCGCGCAGACCCTCGTCATCGTGGCGTTCGCGTGGCTCGTCACGCGCGCGATCACCGGCGTGATCGACGGCACCCCGGCCGCCGAGCTCACCGGCATCCTCACCGCACTGGCCGGCGTGATCGTGCTCCGCGCGGCGCTGCTGTGGGCGCGCGAGATCGTCTGCGCCCGAGCATCCGCCCGCGTAGAGGCGCAGCTGCGGGCGCAGCTGGTCACGGCGATCGCCGCCCTCGGGCCGGAGTGGCTCGCCCAGCGCAACACGGCACGGCTCGCGGTCATCGCCGGGCGCGGTCTCGAGGTGCTCGACGCGTACTTCGCGCGCTACCTGCCGCAGCTCGTGCTGACGGTCATCGCGACGCCGATTCTCGTCGCCGTGATGTGGTGGCAGGACTGGATCTCGGGCCTCACGGTCATCCTCACGATCCCGCTCATCCCCCTGTTCATGGTGCTCATCGGCCTCGCCACGCGCGCCGTGCAGAACGCGCAGTGGCAGACCCTCGGCCGGCTGGCGGCGCGCTTCGCCGACACCGTGCGGGGGCTGTCGACGCTGAAGCTGTTCAGCCGGCAGTACCGCGCCGTGTCGTCGATCGAGAAGGTCACCGCGTCGTATCGACGCGAGACCATGCGGGTGCTGCGGGTCTCCTTCCTCTCCGGCTTCGCGCTCGAGCTGCTCGCCTCGATCTCCGTCGCGATCGTCGCCGTCTCGATCGGGTTCCGGCTCATCGACGGGTCGCTCACGCTCGCCGTCGGCCTGTTCGTCCTGCTGCTGGCGCCGGAGGCCTACCTGCCGCTGCGCCAGGTCGGCGTGCAGTTCCACGCCGCCGCGGAGGGCGTCGCCGCGACCGACGACGTCTTCGCGGTCCTCGACGCGGCAGCCGAAGCGGTGCCGAAGACGGATGCCGCGGAGGGCACGGCGGGATCGGTGACGGATGCCGCGGAGGGCACGGCGGGATCGGTGACGGATGCCGCGGATACGCCGACCGTCGTCGTGCACGGGCTGCGCGTCCGCCGCGACGAGCGACTGCTGCCGGCGGTGTCGTTCACGGCCGAGCCGGGGACCGTCACCCTCATCGAGGGGCCGAGCGGCAGCGGCAAGACCAGCGTGCTCGCCGCCCTGCGCGGCGCCGCCGGGTTCGAGGGCACCGCGACCGTCGCCGGACGGGACGTCCGCGCGCTCGCGCCGTCCGCGTGGCTCGCGTGGGCGGGACAGCAGCCCGGTCTCATCGCGGGCACCATCGAGGACAACGTGCGCCTCGGCGACCCCGCGACCGGACCGGTCGGCGGCGACGGGGCCGATGCGGACGTCGCGGGCCCCCGAGCGCTCGCGCGCCGCGCCCTGCACCTCTCCCAGGCGGCGGGGCTCGACCCGGCGACCGAACTCGGCGTGCAGGGGGCCGGGCTCTCCGGCGGACAGGCGCAGCGGGTCGCCGTCGCCCGCGCGATCTACCGGCACCTGAGCGGTCACGCGCCCGTCATCGCGCTCGACGAGCCGAGCGCCGCGCTGGATGCCGCGACCGAGCAGGGCCTGTGGCGCGCCGTCCGCACCCTCGCCGACGACGGCGCGACCGTCCTGCTCGTCTCGCACCGCCCCACCGCCCGCGCGATCGCCGACACGATCGTCTCGCTGCAGCCCGCGGAGGTGACCGCGTGAGCGCATCCGCCGACACGTCGGGGTCGCCCACCGCGATCCTCCGCCGGGCGATGCCGCCCTGGCGCCGGTTCTGGCCGGGAGCCGCGAGCGGCTTCCTGTCCGAGGCGTCCGCCGTCGCCCTCCTCGCCTGCAGCGCCTGGCTCATCGTGTTCGCGAGCGAGCAGCCGCCGGTCCTGTTCCTCGGCACCGCCGTCGTCGGCGTCCGCGCGTTCGCCCTCAGCCGCGCGGCCTTCCGCTACGCCGAGCGCCTCGCGAGCCACGACGCGGCCCTGCGGCAACTCGCCACGACGCGCACCGACCTCGTCCGCCGGCTCATTCCGCTCGCCCCCGACGGGCTCACCCGCACGCGCCGCGGCTCGGTGCTCGGCGCCCTCGTCGACGACGTGGACGAGCTGCAGAACCTGCCGCTGCGGGTTGTGCTGCCGCTCGTGTCGTCCGCGAGCGTCGCGCTCGGTGCCGTCGTGCTGATCGCGTTCGTGTGGTGGCCGGCCGCGCTCACGCTGCTCGCGTGCCTCGTCGTCGCGGGCGTCATCGCGACCGGCTGGGGCTGGGCCGCGGGCTCGCGCGCCGAACGGTCGATCGCCCCGCTGCGCGCGCGGCTGGCCGACGCCGTGCTCGACCATCTCGGCAGCCTCGACGTCCTCGTGGCCTACGGCGCCGAGCCGACGGCGCGCGAGCGGATCCGCAGCGCCGACGCGGCGCTCCGCCGCGCTGTGGTCCGACGCGCCGCAGCGCAGGCCGGCACCACCGCACTCGTCTCGCTGCTGGCCGGTGTCGCCTCGGTGCTCGCGGTCCTCGCCGCCGCACCCGCCGTCGGCGACGGGACCCTCACCGCACCCGCGTTCGCGGTCGCGGTGCTCGTGCCGATGGCCGTCTTCGAGGTGTTCACCGCCGTGCCGCTGGCCGCGTCGTCGTGGCGCCAGGTGCGTGCCGCGGCCGAGCGCATCGCGGCATCCGTCCCCGACGAGATCCCCGCCGAGCTTCCGGCGGAGGCGACCGAGCCCTCCGCCGTCGCCGCGCCCCTGACCTCCGCCGACGGCGCCGGTCTGCGGCTGCGCGGCGTCTCCGCGCGCTGGCCCGGTGCCGCGGCACCGGCGCTCCACGGCATCGACCTCGACGTGCGCCCCGGCGAGCGCCTGCTCGTCGTCGGATCCAGCGGCGCGGGAAAGACGACACTCGCCCACGTGCTCGTCCGCTTCCTGGAGCCCGCGACGGGGACATATTCCCTCGGCGGCACGGACGTCCGTGAGCTGTCTGCCGACGCCGTCCGGCGCACCGTCGGCCTCTGCGAGCAGCAGCCGATGCTGTTCGACGAGGACATCCGGCAGAACCTCCTGTTCGCGCGCGACACGGCGACGGATGCCGAGCTCGAAGCCGTCCTGGCGCGGGTGGGCCTGGGCGCCTGGCTGCGCGAGCGCGGGGGCCTCGATGCCCGCGTCGGCGAGCGCGGGGCGCTCGTCTCGGGCGGTCAGGCGCAGCGGATCGCGCTGGCCCGCGGCATCCTGCGCGCCTTCCCGGTGCTCGTTCTCGACGAGCCGACCGCGGGCGTGGATCCTGCGGCCTCCGACGCCCTGCTCACCGACCTGCTCGGCGCCGTCGGACCCGATCAGGCGGTCGTGCTCATTTCGCATGTGACGGTGCCGGCGGGTCTCGTCGACCGGACCGTGCGGCTGGAAGACGGCTCGGCCGCGTCGTGAGCGCTCGCGGGCCGGGCGGCGCGGTTCGCGTGCCGTCTCACTCCGCGACGATCCGCACGGCGGCGAGGTCCACCCGCATCCGGATCTCACCACCCGCCGCGATGCTCCGCTCGGCAACCGTCGCGACCGGCACATCCACGGCGACCTCGGGGCCGGTCGTCACCACCCGGACGCCCGCGACCGTCGGCTCCAGCCGCGCGACGCGCGCGCGCCACGCACCGGCGACGGATGCCGCTTCCCGCGGGTCGGCGAGGCGCACAGCGCCGGGCGGCAGGTAGGCGACGGCGCTCCCCTCGGCCACACCTCCCGCCGGCACGGCGAGCGCACCCGCCTGCCACACGCCGCCCGCGACGGTGCCGGTGACCCGGCCGACGCCCGCGATCATCGCGCCGAACGCCGTGGCGGGGGTCGTCAGCACATCGCGGATCGGCCCGTCCTGCGACACCCGCCCGCCCTCCAGCACGACGAGCCGCGACGCGAGCGCTACGGCGTCGACGGCACTGTGGGTCACCATGACGACGGTCGTCGTGCCCGCGGCCGGCAGCTGTGTCGCGAGCAGGGCGCGGATGCCGGCGCCGGTCTCGACATCGAGGGCCGTGAGCGGCTCGTCGAGCAGCAGCACCTCGGGCCGCGTCGCGAGCGCGCGCGCCAGCGCGACGCGCTGCTGCTGACCGCCGGACAGCTCCCGAGGCGCGTGGCCGGCGTGGTCGGCGAGGCCGGTCCGGGCCAGCCACTCCTCGGCCTCTGCGCGCGCCTGCCCGCGGCGGACCCCGCGGCGCCGCAATCCGAAGGCGACATTGTCGCGCGCGGTGAGGTGCGGGAACAGGTGCGGCTCCTGCCCGAGCAGCACGACACCCCGGCGTTGCGGCGCGACCTGCCGTTCGGGCGTGGACACGTCGCGGCCGCCCACTCGCACGTGTCCCTCGCGGGAGCGCAGCAGCCCCGAGACCACCGCCAGGAGGGTGGACTTGCCGGCGCCGCTCGGACCCATGACGGCGATGACCTCGCCGCCGGCGACGGTGACCGCGGCATCCAGGACGAACCCGCGCCGCCGCACGACGACGTGCGCGTCGAGCGCCGCGCCGGTCACCGTCCGACCGCCGCGCTCGATGGTCCCGGTCGCCAGGCGCGCACGAGCAGCAGCACCGCGACGGCGGTGATCAGCAGGAGGAGCGACAGCGCCACCGCCGTCCCCTGCGAGACGCCCGCGCCGTTGAAGGCGGTGTAGATCGCGAGGGGCATCGTCTGGGTGAGGCCGGGGGCGTTGCCGGCGAACAGGGCCGTCGCGCCGAACTCACCGACCGCGCGCGCGAAGCACAGCACGATGCCGGCCAGCAGTCCCGGCGCCGCGAGCGGCAGCGTCACCCGCCAGAGGATCCGCCACCGTCCCGCGCCGAGCGCCGCGGCGGCCTGTTCGTAGCCGACGCCGGTGGCCCGCAGCGACCCCTCGAGCGCGAGCACGAGGAACGGCAGCGCGACGAAGGCCTGCGCGATGACGACGGCCGCTGTTGTGAACGGCACCTGGATGCCGACCTCGCCGAGCAGCCGGCCGAGCCACCCGTTGCGGCCGAGCAGGAACAGCAGCGCGACGCCGCCGACCATCGGCGGCAGGACGAGCGGCACCGTCACGACGGCACGCAGCAGTGCCGCGACGCGCGCGCCGGACCGGGCGATGAGCAGGGCCAGCGGCACGCCGAGCACGGCGCACACCACGGTGGCGATCGCGGCGGTCACCACCGACAGTCCGAGCGCCGACAGCGCCGCCGGCGAGGTCACGTCGGCCCAGAGTGTCGACCAGTCCACACGGCCGACGAGAGCGGTGAGCGGCACGACGAGCAGGGCGAGACCCAGCACGGCAGGCACCACCAGCACCTGCGGCACGAACCCCCGCCGCTCGCTCATCGGCTCGCCATGCCGCCGACGGTCCGGCCGGCGGTCACGGCGCCCCGAATCCGAGCGCGCTCAGCACCTGCTGGCCCCGGTCCGACAGCACGAACGCGACGAACGCGCTCGCCGCCTCGGGGTTCGCAGCACCGTTCAGCGCGACCAGGGGGTAAGTGTTCACGACCGCGTCGGCGGCGGGAGTGTCGACCCTCTCGACGTCGGTCGTCGTGGCCGCATCGGTCACGTACACGAGCCCCGCGTCGGCCTCGCCGCTCGCCACTTTCGTCAGCACCGCCGTCACATTCTGCTCATAGCTGTCGACGGATGCCGTCACGCCGGCGTTCTGCAGGAGTGTCGCCGACGCCGCGCCGCAGGGCACCTCGGCGGCGCACAGGACGACGTTGAGGTCGGGCTTCGCGAGATCGGCGAGACCCGTCACGCCACCGGGATTCCCCGTCGGGACGACGAGCGTGAGCACGTTCGTGGCGAACGGCTCGGGGTCGCTCGCGAGACCGGCATCCACGACCTTCTGCATGTTCTTCTCGTCGGCCGAGGCGAACACGTCGACGCGGGCGCCCTCGATGATCTGCGTCGCGAGCGTCGACGACCCGTCGTAGCTGATCGGCAGGACATCGACCTCGGGGTGGGCGGCCTCGAACTCGGCCGCGAGCTCGTCGAAGGCGGCGGCGAGGGAGGCCGCGGCCGAGATCGTCAGGCTGCCCGACGGCGTCGCGGCGGCGTCCGTCTCCGATGGCGTCGCCGCCGGAGCGGTGTCTGCGGACGCGCAGCCGGTGAGGGCGAGGACGGCGGCGGCCACAGCGGCCAGGGCGGTGAGCGATGTGCGGCGCATGATCAGTCCCTCGGGGTCTCGACGATGACGGTGGTGGCCTTGACGACGGCGACGGCGAGCGAGCCGGGCTCGAGGTTCAGCTCCCGGACAGCCTCGGCCGACATGAGGGAGACGACGCGGTGCGGCCCGGACTGGATGTCGACCTGCGCCATGACCCCGTCGACCTGGACGCGCGTGACGAGGCCCGTGAAGCGGTTGCGGGCGCTGGAGAGCACGTCGGTGGGGTCGCCGGGCACGCGAGCGAGCTCGACGGCCTTGGCCGCGAGGTCGGCGCCGGGGATCTCGACGGGGGTCCTGCCGGTCGTCGACAGGACGCCCTGGTCGACCCACCGGCGCACGGTGTCGTCGCTGACGCCCAGCAGACGGGCGGCGTCGGAGATGCGGTATGCGTTCATGCAGCCAAACTATCCCGCACACGCGGATCTCTCACCGGTTTTATTCCGCAACCGCGGTTTCCACGGTCGACGCGCGCCCGCCACCGCACACCCGGAGGGTTACCCTGATCCCATGCCGCTGCCCCCGCTCGTCGCGCCCGTCGCCGCGCTCCCCGCGGACGAGCGCGAGCGCACGCAGCGGCACGCCGTGCTGCGCGGTTTCGGCGAGGAATCCCAGCGCCGCCTGGCGGCGGCGCACGTCGCGATCGTGGGCGCCGGGGGCCTCGGGTCACCGGCCGTGCTCGCCCTCGCGGCCGCCGGTGTCGGCATCCTGACCGTCATCGACGATGACGCCGTCGATCTGCCGAACCTGCAGCGGCAGGTGCTGCACCGTCTCGCCGACGTGGGCGCCCCGAAGGTCGACTCCGCCGTTCGCGCCGCAGCCGAGCTCAGCCCGCACACGGTCGTCCGCGCCGTGCGCGAGCGGCTGTATGCCGGCAACGCCGACGCCCTCCTCTCGGGCGCCGACCTCGTCATCGACGGCTCCGACACCTTTGCGACCCGCGCGGTCGTCGCGGCCGCCTGCGAGCGGCTCGGCGTGCCGCTCGTGTGGGGCGTGGTGCAGGAGTTCCACGCCCAGGTGACGGTGTTCTGGTCGCGGCCCCCCGCCGGCCGCGAACCCGTCGTGCTCGCCGATCTGCACCCGCCGGACCAGGCGGGCGAAGCCCCCAGCTGCGCGGCGGTGGGGGTGCTCGGCGCCCTGACGATGCAGGTCGGGTCGCTCCTGGCCGCCGAGGCCGTCAAGCTCATCACCGGTGTCGGCGAACCGCTCCTCGGCCGCGTGCTGCTCATCGACGCCTTGCAGGGGCGGACGACGGACGTGCCGCTGCACTCGGCATCCGCCGCCGCATCCCCCGCCGCGCCGACGCCCGCCGGCCCCGCCCCCGCGCCGGCCGCACCGGAGCCGATCCCGCTCGTCACGGCGGCCGAGATGCTCGCGGCGCAGGCCGACGAGGCGGCGACGCTCCTCGACGTGCGCGAACCGTGGGAGACGGATGCCGGGATCGTCCGCGACTCCGTCCTGATCCCGCTCGGCACGTTCCTCGCCGATCCGTCCGCGCTCGAGGCGGACGGCCCCGTCGTCGTCATCTGCGCGCACGGGATCCGCGCACTGCAGGCCGCCGAGACGCTGCGCGCCCGCGGCGTCGACGCGCGCGTGCTCGCGGGCGGACTGGCGGCGTGGTCGTGAGCGCGATGGCGACGGTCGAGGAGCATCTCGCCGGCATCCTCGCCGTCGTCGTGCCGCTGCCGGCCGTCACGGTGGCGCTGGCGGATGCCGCGGAGCGCACGCTCGCCGCGCCCGCCCGCGCCCGCGTCGATCTGCCGCCGTTCGACAACTCCGCGATGGACGGGTTCGCCGTCCGATACGCCGACGTCGCGGCGGCCGGGGACACGCCGCGGCGGCTGCGGGTCGTGGCCGACCTGCCCGCGGGCTCGCCGGCCGATCCGCCGCTCGCGCCGGGGCAGGCGATCCGGATCATGACGGGGTCCGCCGTCCCCACGGCGACCGACACGATCGTGCCGTTCGAGGACACCGCGGGCGGGCTCGCCGACTCGCTCGGCGAGATCGTCGTCACGGCCGCGCCGAGAGCCGAGGGCGCGCACGTGCGCCGCCGCGGCGAGGACACGCGCGCGGGCGATGTCGTGCTGCCCGCCGGAACGCGACTGGGGCCGCTGCAGCTGGGCGCGCTGGCGGCGGCGGGCATCGACCGGGTCGAGGTCGCCGCGCGTCCGCGCGTCGCGGTCGTCTCCACCGGCAGCGAGCTCGTGCCGGCGGGCGCGCCGCTCGAGCGCGGGCAGATCCCGGAGTCCAACGGCATCCTGCTGGCACACCTCGCCGCCGGCGCGGGGTCCGAGATCATGCGCCGCGCGAGCGTCGACGACACCGGGCCCGAACTGGCGGCGCTCGTCGCCGAGCTCACGGCGGGCGCGGGCGCCGTCGACGCGATCGTCTTCACCGGCGGTGTCAGCGCCGGCGCGTACGAGGTCGTGCGGCAGACCGTCGGCCAGATGACCTTCGGGAAGGTCGCGATGCAACCCGGCAAGCCGCAGGGCTTCGGGGTCGCGGAACGGACGCTGATGTTCGGCCTGCCCGGCAACCCGGTCAGCGCGGCCGTCTCCTTCGAAGCATTCGTGCGCCCGGCCCTGCTCACCCTGCAGGGCCGCACGTCGGTGCACCGGCCGGTGCTGCGGCTGCCCGCCGCCGTCGGCTGGCGCACTCCGCCCGGCAGGCGCCAGTACCTGCCCGTCACGATCGACCGCACCGATCCCGCCGGGTGGCGGGTCACCCCCGCCTCCGCCGGTGGCTCGCACCTCGCGGGGCGCCTCGGCAGTGCGGAGGCGTACGCCGTCGTCCCCGCCGAGGTCGACGCGGTCGCGGCAGGCGACGCCGTCGACGTCATGCTGCTGGACTGAAGACCGAGAGGATGCCATGAGCTTCACCCACCTGGATGCCGCCGGCCACGCCCGCATGGTGGACGTCACCGACAAGCAGCCGACCGTGCGCGCCGCGACCGCCCGCGGGTTCGTCCGCTGCGCGCCGGATGTCGTCGCGTCGCTGCGCGACGGCACGACCCCGAAGGGCGACGTGCTGGCGGTGGCCCGCATCAGCGGCATCCAGGCGGCCAAGCGCACGCCCGAGCTGCTGCCGCTCGCCCACGTCATCGGCGTGCACGGCGCGACCGTCGACCTCGAGGTGACCGACACCGGCGTCGAGATCGAGGCGACCGTCCGCACCGCCGACCGCACGGGCGTCGAGATGGAGGCCCTCACCGCCGTCGCCGTCGCGGGCCTCGCCATCGTCGACATGGTGAAGGGCCTCGACAAGGCGACGGCCATCGAGAACGTGCGCCTCGTCCGCAAGACCGGCGGCAAGAGCGGCGATTGGACGCGCCCGGAATGACCGAGCGCAAAGGCACGGGCGCGATCCTCCTCGCGGGGGGCCGCGCGACGCGCCTGGGCGGCATCGACAAGCCGCTGCTCGAGATCGACGGCCGCTCCCTGCTCCAGCGCGCGCTCGACGCCGTCGCCGGATGCGAACCGGTCGTCGTCGCCGGTCCCGCGCGCAGTGACGTGGCCGGAGCCGTCACGTGGGTCCGCGAGGACCCGCCCTTCACGGGACCCGCCGCCGCGATCGTGGCCGCGCTCGCGGCGCTGCCGGAGCAGCCGGCACGGCCGGACGCGCCCGGACCCGCCTGGACGCTCCTTCTGGCCTGCAACCTCGCCGACCCCGCCGCCGCGGTCGCGGCGCTGACCGGCGCGCGCGCCGCGGCGTCCGCCGACCTCGACGGCTGGTGCCTCGGCGACCGCGACGGCCGCGCACAGTGGCTCACGGCCCTGTACCGCACCGCGGCACTGCGCCGCGCGGCGGCGGCGCTGCCGGATGCCGGGACGCACGCCTCGGTGCGGACACTCGTCGGGCCGCTCCGGCTCGAGCTCATCGCCGCCGGGCCGGCGACGGACGACATCGACACGTGGCACGATGCCGAGCGCGCCGGTGCGCGCCCCCGGCCCGTCCCAACCGCGCTTCTCACCCCCACGAAGGAGACGCCATGAGCGATCGCACTCTTCCCCCCGAGGCCCTGGACGCGTGGGCCGCCGCGCTGCGCGAGCGCTTCGGCCTCGCCGACGACGACCTGCCGATCGCGCTCATCCTCGACCTCGCCCGTGACGTCGCGAACGGGGTGGCGCGACCCGCCGCGCCGTTCAGCGCGTTCGCAGCGGGGCTCGTCGCGGGTCGCGCGGGCGGCTCTCCCGACGACGTCCGGGCGGCGGTCGCGGCGGTGACCGAGCTTGCCGCGGGCTGGGACGACCGCCCATGACGCAGGTGCGCTACTTCGCCGCGGCGGAGGAGTTCGCCGGCCGCGCCACCGAGCAGCGCGACGACGCGACGCTCGGCGCGCTGCGCCGCACACTCGCGGCGGACTACCCCGCGCTCGGCGCGATCCTCCCCCGCTGCGCCGTGCTCGTGGACGGCCGTCGCAGCGACGACGAGACGGCGCTGGGGGCGGCATCCGTCGTCGACGTGCTCCCCCCGTTCGCCGGGGGCTGAGCCCCGCCGGGTCTCACCGCTCGTCCGACGCCCTCAGCCGCCGATGCCCTTCCAGAGGGCCTCGCCGTCGTCGGTCCACTGCTTCTTCCACACCGGCAAGGACCGCTTGATCTCCTCGATGACGTCGCGGCAGATCGTGAACGCGTCGCCTCGGTGCGCCGTGCCGACGGCGATGACGACGGCGGCGTCGCCCACCGCGAGCCGCCCCACGCGGTGACTGACCGCGACGATCGCACGGCGGTCGCCGATCGCGCTCATCGCGATGTCGTGCAGGGTGGCCTCGGCATCCGGATGCGCGGAGTACTCGAGCGCCACGACGGGACCTGCGGCCTCGGGGTCCTGCGCGCGGACGGTGCCGATGAAGCTCGTGACGGCGCCGACCCACGGCTGCTCGACGGCGGCGAGGTGCGCGGCGGCGTCGAGCGGCGCGTCCGAGATGCGGGCGATGGCGATGGTCATGCGTGATCGGCCCCTTCGAGCTGGTGGACGACGTGCGCCGCGACCGCCACGACGACGGACATGCCGGTCGCGACGGCGCGCGGCGAACCGGGCAGGTTGACGATGAGGGCGCGTCCGGCGACGCCGGCGATGCCGCGCGAGAGGAGGGATGCCGGGGTGTCGGCGAGGCCGCGGCGACGCAGCTCCTCCGCGATCCCCGGCACCTCCCGCTCGATCACGCGTGCGGTCCCCTCCGGGGTCTCATCGCGCGGCGACAGTCCTGTGCCGCCCGTCGTGACGACGACGCGGGCGCCGACGGCGATCGCGTCGCGGAGCGCCTGGGCCACGGCATCCGCCCCGTCGGGGACGACGGTCGCCTCCGCGCACGCGAACCCCCCCTCGCGCAGTTGCGCGACGGCGATGGGGCCGCTGGTGTCGGGTCGCACACCGGCGGCCGACCGGTCGGAGACGGTGATGACGGCGGCGGGGATGCTCACCCGCCCAGGCTACGCCGCGGCGGGGCGCCCGCCCCGGCGCGACCACCGGGGGAGCAGCACGAACCCCGCGACGGGCACGGCGACGACCGGGGCGGTCAGCGACAGCAGGCACGCGCCGGCGAGGGCGAGCGCGAGGGCGAAGAGGACGCGTTCGGCACGGATGCCGGGGGCCGCGATTCGCGCGAGCTCGAGCCGCTCCCCCGCGATCGTGAGCACGAGGAATGCGGCGAGCAAGGGGACGAGAGGCGCAGGCGGCACCCCGCCGCACCACGCGACCGCGGCGAGAAGGCCGCCCGCCGCGCCGAGCGCCTGCACCGCTGTCGCCGTCATGGGCTGGCGGCGCCAGATCGCCCGGTACTGCAGCACGTGCACCGCGAGCCCCGCGACCGTCGCGGCCTGGGCGGCGGGGAGCGGCACAGGCGTGACGGCGGCGATCGCACCGATGGCGAGGAGCGCGGGCGCGGCATACGCCCAGCCGGCGCGCAGTGCGACGGCACGCTCGAGGCTGATGAGGGTGCCGACGAACCCGAAGACGAGCAGCGGCGCGTGCAGGTCGGCGAGCCGGTCGGAGAGGATCGGCAGCGGCAGGCCGAGCAGCAGGAGCCCCGCGATGAGTCCGAGCACGAGTGCCGCCGCGGCGGGGAGGACCAGCAGCAGGCGGGCGCGGGACGCCACGCCGGCGCGGGACGATGTGTCCATACCACAACGCTAGCCCGCGGCGCGGAGACCCCCGCCGGTCAGGCCGTGTTTATTCACCCGCGGCCGGGGCCGCGCGCACACCCGCACGCGCTGTTGAAATCAGCACGCGCGGTCGAGACCTTCAGGCGCGCGTGCCGATTTCGATAGCGGAACCGACGGCGGACACCGCGGCATCCGCCTCGGCGGCTGCCGTGATCCGCGCCGCCATGCCGCGGAAGATGAACCCGTGGAACGGCAGCACCGCGAGCCAGTACAGGCGCCCGGCGAGCCCGGACGGAAAGAACACCGCGCGCTGCCGGTACCTCGCGCCGCCGTCGTCCTCCTCCGGCTCGCACTGCAGATCCAGCCACGCGAGCCCCGGCACGCGCATCTCGGCGCGCAGCCGCAGCAGCCGGCCCGGTTCCACCCGCTCCACCCGCCAGAAGTCGATCGCGTCGCCGACGGCGACGCGGCCGCGGCTACGGCGTCCGCGCGTGAGGCCCACCCCACCGACGACGCGGTCCATCCAGCCGCGCAGCCCCCACAGCAGCGGCGCGGAGTACCAGCCGTTCTCGCCGCCGATCCCCGCGATGACGGCCCACAGCCGCTCCGGCGACGCCGTCGTCGCGGCGCTCCGCACATCCGTGTACACGGTGCGGCCAGCCCAGTCCGGGTCGCTCGGGAGGGGATCCGACGGAATGCCGGTGACCTCGGCATCCTGCCAGCTCGTCTCCACGGTGTCCGCCTCGACGCGACCGAGGGCGAGGGCGACCGCCCGCCGGTAAGGAGTGAGGCCGTCCGCCGGGGGCGGGATGAGCGCATCCACGGCGTGGTCGTCCATGACGCACTCGTGCACGAGCGACGCGATGAGCGGCCGCGCGATCGCGCGCGGCACGGGGGTGACGAGATTTACCCAGTGCGACGCGAGTCCGGGTGTCAGCACCGGCAGTGCGGCGATCGCCCGCTGCCGCAGACCCGCCTCGACCGCGTAGCCGTTCATCATCTGCCCGTAGCGCAGCACGTCGGGACCGCCGATGTCGACGGCGCGGTTGACCGAGGGATCCACCCGCGCGGCGCCCAGCAGGTAGTGCAGCACGTCACGGATCGCGATCGGCTGGATGCGGTTGCGCACCCACCGCGGCGCGGGCATGTACGGCAGCACCTCGGTCAAGTGGCGGATCATCTCGAACGACGCCGACCCCGACCCGATGACGACGCCCGCCTGCAGCACGAGCGTCGGCACGCCGCTGTCGAGGAACACCTCGCCCACCGCGACGCGCGAGCGCAGGTGCGGGCTGAGGTCGCCGGTGCGCGGATGCAGACCGCCGAGATACACGATGCGGCGGACGGATGCCGCGGCCGCCGCCCGCGCGACGGCGTGCGCCGCGGCGAGGTCGGCCTCCTCGAATCCCCGCCCCTGCCCCATCGAGTGGATGAGGTAGTACAGCACGTCGACGTCGTCGCACGCGGCGGCGAGCGCCCCGGCATCCGTCGCCGACCCTTCGACGGCCTCGACGTCATCGCCCCACGCGAACGCCGCGAGACGGGCGGGGTCGCGGACGAGCACCCGGACGCGATATCCCGCCGCGATGAGCCGCGGCACGAGCCGTCCGCCGATGTATCCGGTCGCCCCCAGGACGAGCGCGCGCGGGGCGCTGCCGTCGGATCGGGGGACGGCGCGCAGCGCCGCTTCGCGGCCGGTGGGCGTCGACAGCTCAGTCATGTCGGCGAGCGTAAGCGGCTCTCGCGGCGCAGAGCAATGGCTTGCGTCCCCCGTCCCGCCGCGATAGGACATCTCCGACGCAGGAGATCTCGCCGAGGCAGGACGTGGCAGCGATCACACATCCTGGCTCGGTGATATCTCCTGTCTTCGTGAGGCGCGTCCGGCACCAGCCGGCACCGCGCGTCAGCGCCGGCCGGTCCCGAACATGCCGCGGATGACGGAGGTCAGGATCGTCTGCGTCGCCTTCGACCCGAGTACCTGCTCGAGGGGGGACTTCTCGACCTTGCGGGTCGTCCGCGTGCGCGACGTGCCGCCGGACGCCTTCATCAGGCGGTCGTACTCCTTCTGCCGTTCGCGCTCCGCGGCGGCGTCGGCCTTGGCGATCGCGGCCTGCTGCGTGGCGTACTCGGCATCCGCCTTGGCCTTGGCGGCAGCGGCCTCCTCGGCGGCCTCCGCTTCGGCGGCGGCGTTCATCTTCGCCGTGAGGATCTCGCGCGCCGATTCCCGGTCGATCGCGGTCCCGTATTTCGCGAGCAGCGGCGACGCGTGCACGGCCCGCTCGATATCGGGGTCGGGCGTCGGCGACATGAGCCCCTGCGGCGCGCGCAGACGCGTCCAGGCGACGGGCGTGGGCGCCCCCTTCTCGCTCATGACGGTGACGATCGCCTCGCCCGTGCCGAGTTCCTGCAGCACCCGCTCCAGGTCGTAGCCGCTCTTCGGATAGGTGCCGACGGTGGCGCGCAGCGCCTTGGCGTCGTCGGGGGTGAACGCGCGCAGCGCGTGCTGCACGCGCGAGCCCAGCTGCGCGAGCACGTCGGAGGGGACGTCCTTGGGCGTCTGCGTCACGAAGAACACGCCGACGCCCTTCGAGCGGATGAGGCGCACCGTCTGCGTGATCGCCGCGAGGAAGTCCTTCGAGGCGTCCGTGAAGAGCAGGTGCGCCTCGTCGAAGAAGAACACGAGCTTCGGCTTGTCGGCGTCGCCGACCTCCGGGAGGATCTCGAACAGCTCCGCGAGCAGGTACATGAGGAAGGTCGAGAACAGCGCGGGCTTGTCGGCGATGCCGGGCACTTCCAGCAGCGAGATCACGCCCCGTCCGTCCGCCGCGACGCGCAGGAAGTCGCGGACGTCGAACTCCGGCTCGCCGAAGAACACGTCGGCCCCGTCGTCGGCGAACGTGATGAGCTCCCGCAGGATCACCCCGGCCGTCGCGGCGGACAGCCCGCCGAGCGTCTTCAGCTCCGCCTTCCCCTCATCGCTCGTCAGGTAGGTGAGCACGGCGCGGAGGTCAGACAGGTCGACGAGCGCGAGCCCGTTGGCGTCGGCGTAGTGGAACACCAGTCCGAGGCTCGACTCCTGCGTCGCGTTGAGCCCGAGCACCTTGCTCAGCAGCAGCGGCCCGAACCCCGACACGGTCGCGCGCACCGGCACGCCCTTGCCGATGCCGCCGAGAGCGAAGTACTCCGTGACGGATGCCGTGGGCTTCCAGTCCTGGCCGATCGCCTGCGTGCGGGCGAGGAGCTTCTCGTTCGACTCCCCCGGCGTCGCGACGCCCGACAGGTCGCCCTTCATGTCGGCGGCGAACACGGGCACGCCCTTCGCGACGAGCTGCTCGGCGAGGCCCTGCAGCGTACGCGTCTTGCCGGTGCCGGTCGCCCCGGCGACGAGCCCGTGCCGGTTCATCATCGCGAGCGGGATGCGGATCTGCGCCGCTGGCACCGGCTCGGTGTTCATGAGGGCGCCGAGATCGAGCGTCTGCCCCTCGAACGTGTAGCCGGCGACCACCGCCGCGATCTCGTCCGCGTCGAGCGGTCCGGCCGAGCCGGCGGCGGATGCCGGCGCCTCGGCATCCGGCGTCGCATTCCGAGGAGATGGCGGATTCCGAGGAGCGGATGCCGGGATATCGTCCTCGGCATCCGTTTTCTCCTCGGAATCGGCCGCATCGGCATCCGCCGCCGCCGCACCACCGGCATCCGCCGCCGAACCATCCGCCGCCGCCCGCGCGGCCTGGGCCGCGGCGAGCGCCGCCTTGGCCTGTGCGAGCTTCAGTGCGGCTTCCGCCGCCTCGGCTTCGGCCTGCAGTCGGGCCAGTTCCGCGTCATCGGGAGCGCTCATGGCGTCAGCCTAGCGAGCGACCCCGCCGCGGTTCACGCCTGTCGTGCCGCGGGGGCGGCCGGCGCCCCGACGCGCCGGCCCCCGGCATCCGCCCGCGCCCGTTCCTGCTCCAGCACGACGGTGAACGCGCCGGCCACCACGAGCGCCGCACCGATCCCCGCCAACGTCCCCCCGACCGTGTCGCTCAGCCAGTGGGCGTGCACCTGCGTGCGACTGAACGCCATCGCGAAGATCCACGCAGCGCCGATCACGGCCACCCAGATCCGCGGGAACAGCACGACGGCGATCGCCGCGATGGTGGCGGCGTTGGCGGTGTGCCCCGAGGGGAACGAGCCGTGATCGGAGACGACGATCATGTCTTCCGGGCGCGCGCGACCGAACATCCCCTTGATCACCTGCACCACCAGCGCGCTTCCCGCCGAGGCTGCCAGCACGAACACGGCGCCCCACGGACGGCGCAGCGCCAGCATCACCGCTGCGCCGCCCAGCGGCACGACGAAGGTCGCGAACCACCCCCCGCCGAGGAAGTTCAGCGCGAGGGAGAACGGCTGCAGGAACGCGAAGGTCGAGACGAAGCCGTTCCACCAGTCGTCGACGTCGACGTCGGCCTCGAGGGCGATGAGGATGCCGAGGCCGACCGTCGCGGCGATGAGCACCACCCCGATGACGAGGCGCTGCAGGCGTGTCGTGAGGAGGTCGTCGTCGATCGGCGGGCGCATCGCCCCATCATGCCTG
The DNA here is from genome assembly GCF_049707015.1 of Microbacterium sp. CH-015. Lineage (NCBI taxonomy): Bacteria > Bacillati > Actinomycetota > Actinomycetes > Micrococcales > Microbacteriaceae > Microbacterium > Microbacterium sp. CH-015. The sequence continues at coordinate 23,546 of NZ_JBNAFJ010000004.1, forward strand.
ACGGCGTCCGCACCGCGCCGACCCCGCGCCGCGGGTGCCCGTCAGGGCGCGAGACGCTCCACGGTCCGCGGGCGCACGACGAACCACAGCGACAGCACCGCGACGACGCCGCAGCCGGCCATGACGATCGCCATCGTCGTAGCGGTGATCCCGGCCCCCTCCGACAGGGCGCCGACGAGCGGGGTGATGATGCCCGCGACCCCGAAGTTCACGGCGCCGATGACGGATGCCGCGGTCCCGGCGGCCTTCCCGTGGCGATCGAGTGCGAGCACCTGCACGCACGGGAACGTGAACCCGCACGCGGTCATGAAGACGAACAGCGGCACCATCGTCCCCCACACCCCGAGCCGCAGCGCGTCGGTCGCCATGATGGCGGATGCCGCGAGCACGAGCACCGCGGTGGAGCAGGCGAGCACCCACTGCGGACCGAAGCGAGCCGCGAGCCGCGACGCCGTCTGCACGCCGAGGACGACGCCGAGGGAGTTGACGGCGAACAGCAGGCCGTACTGCTGCGCGTCGAAGCCGTAGCCCTCCTGGAAGAGGAACGACGAGGAGGACAGGTAGGAGAAGAGGCCGGAGAAGGTCATGCCGCCGATGATGAGCACGCCGATGAACACCCGGTCGCTGAACACGCTCTTGTACCGCTGCAACACCGTGGCGCCGCCGCTGTCCTGCCGCCGCGCCTTCGGGAGGGTCTCGGGGACAAGGGCAATGGCGGAGATGAGCATGACGACGCCGTAGATCGCGAGCACGACGAAGATCCCGCGCCAGGGCATGACGGCGAGGAGGGCCGATCCGATGAGCGGTGCGACGACGGGCGCGACGCCGGAGACGAGGGCGAGCCGGCTCAGCATGACGACGAGGCGCCGGCCGCCGAACAGGTCGCGCACGATCGCCATGGCGACGACGCCGCCGGCCGCGGCGCCGACACCCATGAAGACGCGAGCGACGGTCAGCAGCTCGAGCGTCGGGGCGAGCGCGGCCGCGACGCTGGCCACCACGTGCAGCGCCGTGACGGCGAGCAGCGGCACGCGACGGCCGACCTTGTCGCTGAGGGGACCGACGACGAGCTGGCCGAGCGCGAACCCGATCATCGTGCCGGTGAGGGTCAGCTGGATCGCGGCGGCCGTCGTGTGGAAGTCCTCCTGCAGCACCGGGAAGGCCGGCAGATACAGGTCGATCGTGAAGGGGCCGAGGGCGGTGAGCGCGCCCAGCAGGATGATGTAGACAACGCGCCGCGCGGTGGAGATGGCGTCACCGGGGTGCAGGACGATCGGCGCGGTGGCCGGGTTGGCGCCCAGGGTGCGGATGGCGCCCGTGCGGGCGGCGCCGGCGCGCTGGTCGGGGCTGACGGTGGGGATCGATGCGGTGTCGCGCACGGTGTCCAGACGTTCGTGGGGAGAGGCGGGGGCTGCCGGATCGGGGAGCGCGGGAACGGCTCGAAACGATTCGGGGCGGAGGCTGAGTCTAGCGCTTTCCCAGCCTCTCCTCCCATGCGACCGCATAGACTCGAGGGGTGCCTCCGCACGGCGGAGCGCCTTCCCGTCCCCGAACCGAGATCACGCACATGACCCCGACGTCCTCCGGCAAGCGCTCCAGCGGCAACCCCGCCACGCAGGCCAAGATCGAGCTGTCCGTCAAGCAGCAGCGCGAGCAGCAGAAGCAGGAGAAGCTCGCCGAGTACCAGCGCCAGCTCGCCAAGCGCCGCCGCAACCGGCTGACCTGGTGGGTGGTCGGCGTCACGGCGGGTCTCGCCGTGGTCGCGCTGATCGCGGCATCCGTCATCTTCGCGCCGAAGAAGGTCACGTACGAGGCCGGCGGCACCGGCGCCGACATCGAGGGCGTCGAGACGTTCACGAACGAGACGCAGCACGTCGCGGGCACCGTCGACTACCCGCAGAACCCGCCGGCGGGCGGCCCGCACAACCAGTACTGGCTGAACTGCGGCATCTACGACCAGCCGCAGCAGAACGAGAACGCGGTCCACTCCCTCGAGCACGGCGCCGTCTGGGTGACGTACGACCAGGCGCAGATGTCGGGCGCCGAGCTCGACGAGCTGAAGTCGCACCTGCCGTCGACGTACGTGATCCTCTCCCCCTACGAGGGGCTGCCGTCGCCCATCGTGCTGAGCGCGTGGAACGCGCAGCTGCAGCTCGAGCGCGCCTCCGACACCCGCATTCCGGAGTTCTTCGAGGAGTACTGGCGCAACCAGAACGTGCCCGAGCCGGGGGCCGCGTGCACGGGCGCGATCGACGGGCCCGGCAAGCAGTCGTGACCGACCCCGACGGCGACCGCCGCGCCCTCCCGCCCTGGTGGGCGGTGCTGCTCGTCGTCGTCGCCGTGGCGGGCGTCGCGTTCGCGATCGGCCGGTTCTCGACCTTCGGCGCGCTGGGTGCGGGCACGGTGCCCACGAGCGACTCCCCCGAGGCGGGATTCGCCCGCGACATGCAGGTGCACCACGGTCAGGCGGTCGAGATGGCGATGGACATCTACCGCACCACCGAGAACCCCGACGTGCGCGTTCTCGCCTACGACATCGCCACGACGCAGTCCGCGCAGAAGGGCGAGTTCTACGACTGGCTCGTGAAGTGGAACCTGCCGCAGTCCGGCGGGCCGCTGATGGCGTGGATGGATGCCGCAGATACGGCCCACCAGCACGTCGCGACTCCCGGGGCATCCGAAGCGGAGCTGCTGACGCAGATGGGGATGGCGAGCCCCGCGGAACTCGCCGCGATGCGCGCCGAGACCGGGACGGCGGCGGACTGCACGTTCCTCGCGCTCATGATCCGCCACCACGAGGGCGCGCGCCCGATGGCACAGGCGCTGCTGCAGCTGGGATCCGAGCCGCGCGCGCTGCAGGTCGCGCAGGGCGTCATCGACACCCAGTCCGCCGAGATCGACCTCATGACCTCGCTCCGGCGGGGCATGGCCTGCACCGACTGAGCAGACGCGCCGATCCCGCGCCGGCGGCGCGCCCCACACCCGCTCAGGCCGTCATCGACGAGTCGCGCAGGCGGGAGAAGAACCGCGACGCCGGGGGCAGCCACGGCAGCACGATCGCCACGACGCCGATCACCGCGACCCCGGTCGCCCACAGGTTCGACAGGCGGCTGTCGGCGAGCACCAGCACGGTGAGGCCGACCACGATCACGAGGTACACGCTCACCAGCAGCCGCAACAGACCGCTGCCGCGCCGCATGCCCGCCGCCGCCGCGAGGATCATGAGGCCGAACAGGGCGATGCCGGCACCGAGCAGCGACACCCGCAGGACGTCGTCGTCGGGCACGTCGTAGCGCGCGAGCAGCACGATCAGCCCGAGCCCCGTCGCCGCGAGGGCAGCGACGTACGCGAGCACGGCGGCGACGGTGATCGCCGGCGGCGTCGGGGCGGGTGCGGCGGCGCTGTCGAGGCCCGCGGCGGCCAGTGCCCGGGTGAGGAAGCGCCGGTGGAAGAAGCGCACGACCTCGATGGCCGCGATCATCGGGATCGCGACGAGGGTCAGCAGCACCGCGGCATCCTCCCCCGGGTCGCGCAGATCGAAGAAGGCCGTCGACAGCGGCACGGTGAAGATGATGACGAGCCCGACGAACATCGCCCCGACGATCAGCACCTTGTAGCGGTTGAGCGGGCGCGAGAGCACCGCGAGCACCCAGATGCCCACGATCGCGAGGATGATCGTGGTCCCGGTGCGCAGCTGCGGCTGCGGCACCTCGAGACTGCGCGCGAGCAGCGAGTAGGTCGTGAGTCCCGTCGCGATGATGAGCCCCGCCGGCACGGCGAACGACAGTGACCGCGGCAGGAAGCCGGGCACGTAGCGGCGCGCGTTCGGCATGAGCGCGAGGAAGAACGCCGGGATGCCGATCGTGAGCCCGTCGGTGATGGACAGCTGCCGGGGCAGGAACGGGAACTCCAGCAGCAGCGCGCCGAAGACGACGGCCAGCGTCGTCGCGTAGACGGTCTTGGTGAGGAACAGCATCGAGACGCGCTCGATGTTGGCGATCACCTGGCGTCCCTGCGCGACGACGGCCGGCAGGTGCGAGAACTGGCCGTCCAGCAGCACCAGCCGGGCGACGGCCTTCGTGGCGGCCGCCCCGGAGTTCATTGCGATGCCGATGTCGGCCGTCTTGATCGCGAGCGCGTCGTTGACCCCGTCGCCGGTCATGGCGACGGTGTGGCCGCGGGCCTGCAGCGCGGTGACCATCCCCTTCTTCTGCTCGGGCGTGACCCGCCCGAACACCTCGTGGGCGTCGAGGATCTTGCCGAGCTCCGCTTCGTCGGTGGGGAGCGTGCGCGCGTCGTAGCCCTCCGCGACGTCCAGCCCCACTTCCCGCGCGATGGCGGCGACGGTGCGGGGGTTGTCGCCCGAGATGATCCGGATGCTGACGCCCTGCTGCCGGAAGTACTCCAGCGTCTGGGCGGCATCGGGGCGGATCTGCTCGCGGAAGGTCAGCAGCACGACCGGAACGAGGCCGGCCGGCAGGGTCTCGGCCTCGGCCTCGGCGGGGATGAGGGACGCCGGGGCGTGCGCGAGCACGAGGGTGCGGCGGCCGGTCGCCGCGAGCTCGGTGACCCGGCGGCCGAAGTCGCCGGTGTCGTCGGTGGCGGCGTCGCCGAAGACCATCTCGGGGGCTCCCATGACCCAGGTGCCGCTCGCCTCGGAGACCGCGCTCCATTTGCGGGCGGACGAGAACGGGATGGTGGCGGTCGCTTGCAGCCGGTCCGCGTCGGGGAAGGCGTCCGCGAGCACGCGGGCGGTGGCGTTGGCGTCGGGTGCAGCGCCGTACCAGGCGAGGGCGTCCCGCCAGCCGGACGCGGCGTCGACGGCTCCGCCCGCCGCGGGCAGTTCGTGCGCGGCGTCGAACGCGATGTCGCCGACCGTGAGCGTCCCGGTCTTGTCCAGGCAGATGAGGTCGACGCGCGCGAGGCCCTCCACGGCCGGCAGCTCGTTGACGAGCACCTGCTGGCTCGCGAGCTTCGCCGCCCCCACCGCGAACGCGATCGATGTCATGAGCACGAGACCGAGCGGGATCATCGCCGTGATCGAGGCGATCGCGGCGGTGACGGCATCCGTCCACCGGCCGCTCGAGAACGCTGCGCCCCATCCGCCCATCACCTGCATCTGCGCGTTGAGCACGAGGATGCCCACCGGGGCGATCGCGAAGCTCACCCACCGCAGCACGCGATCGATCGACGACCGCAGCTCCGACCGCATCAGCGAGAACTTCTTCGCCTCGTCGGCGAACCGGTTCGCGTACGAGTCCGCGCCCACCTTCGTCACGCGCGCCGCACCCTCGCCGGCCACCACGATGGAGCCCGACAGCACCTCGCTGCCGGGGAGCTTGTCGACGGCATCCGACTCGCCGGTGAGCATCGACTCGTCCACCTGCAGCCCGCGCGCGGTGACCACCTCGGCGTCGGCGGGGATCTGATCGCCCGCGCGCAGCACCAGGATGTCGTCCTCGACGACCTCGCCGGGCGGGATCTCCACCTCCGCGCCGTCACGCCGCACCCGCGCCTGCGCGGCGTTCAGGAGCGCGAGACGATCCAGGGCCCGCTTGGCGCGGAACTCCTGGAACGAGCCGATGACGGCGTTGCCGATCGCCGCGAAGCCGAACAGCGCGTCCTGCCAGCGGCCGATGACGAACAGGATGCCGAAGCACGCGAACACGATGGCGTTGAACAGCGTGAACACGTTCGCGCGCACGATGCTCCAGGCGCTCCGGCTCGCATCGGCCCGATAGGCGTTGACGCGGCCGTCGGCGACCCGCGCCGCAACAGCGGCGGCGTCCAAGCCGATCGCGGGACCGACCTGGACGCCGGAGCTGGTCATGCTCTCACTCTACGGGGCGAGACTCATCCCTTGGTGGCGCCCGCGAGCAGGCCTCGGACGAAGAAGCGCTGCAGTGCGAAGAACACGATGAGCGGCACGATGATCGAGATGAACGTTCCGGCGGCCTGCAGGAACCACTGGTCGCCCCAGGTGCCGGACAGCGAGTTCAGCGACTGGGTGATCGGCAACGAGGACGATGGCGCGAAGATCGTCGCCACCAGCAGGTCGTTCCACACCCAGATGAACTCCAGCACCGCGAACGACGCCAGCGCGGGGGCCGCCAGCGGCAGGATCATCCGGAAGAAGATCTGCCCGTGTCCGGCACCGTCCACACGCGCCGCCTCGATGACCTCGCTCGGGATCTCGGCGATGAAGTTGTGCAGCAGGAACACCGCGAGCGGCAGGGCGAAGATCGTGTGGGCGATCCACACCGTCGCGAAGCTGTGCTCGAGTCCGCGCAGCTCCAGCGGTGGGAAGATCGTCACCTCTCCCACCGTCATACCGCGGGAGAACAGGCTCAGCAGCGGCACGAGCGCCATCTGCAGCGGCACGATCTGCAGCGCGAACACCGCGATGAAGGCGAGGTTGCGACCCTTGAAGTCGATCCACGCGAACGCGTAGGCCAGCAGCGACGCGATCGCCAGCGCGAAGAACACCACCGGAATGGTGATGGCCAGCGAGTTGAGGAACGACTCCCCGAGCGTCAGCGCCGTCCCGCCCGACGTGAGCGCGGCGCGGTAGTTGTCGAGTGTGAACGACGGGTCGACGAAGACCGTCCACCAGCCGGTGCTCTGCACGTCCGATCCGGGCCGGAACGAGGTGACGAACAGGCCGAACGTGGGGATCGTCCAGAAGATGGCGATGACGAGGGCGGCGATCGTCGCCCCCTTCGAGGTCAGGCGCTTACGCGCCATCGCCTCATGCTTGCGCGTGTCACGCGCGACCTGGCGAGCCGAGCGGGTGTCCAGCCGCGGCTCGATGATGTCGACGCCGGTGCTCATCGGATCTCCCTCTGCTTCCGGATCTGGATGATATTGAAGACGATCAGCGGCGTCACGAAGATGAACAGCACGACCGCGAGCGCAGCCGCGTGGCCGTAGCTCTGGAACCGCTGCTGCTGGTTGACCATCTCGAAGGCGAGCACAGAGGTGTTGGCGCGACCGCCGGTCATGACGGCGACGATGTCGTAGATCTTCAGTGCCGCGATGGCGATCGTCGTGACCACCACGACGATCGACGAGCGGATGCCGGGGACGGTCACGTTGCGGAACCGCTGCCAGGCGTTGGCGCCGTCGAGCTCGGCCGCCTCGTTCTGCTCCGGTGGAACGGCCTTGATCGCCGCGGAGAGGATGACCATCGCCAGGCCCGTCTGGCTCCAGATGAACACCACCATCAGCAGCAGGCTGTTCACGAGGGGCGTAACGCTCAGCCAGGCGACGGGGTCGCCGCCGAAGGCGGTGACAATGGCGTTGAGGATGCCGAGCTGGTCGCCCTGCCGGTAGTCGTAGACGAACTTCCAGATGATGCCGGCGCCGACGAACGAGATCGCGAACGGCATGAAGATGAGCACCTTCAGGTACTTCTCCCCCGCCGCCCGGTCGATGAAGACGGCGTAGGCGAGGCCGACGATCGTGGCGATCGTCGGGCAGATCAGCACCCAGATGACGGTGTTGATGACCGACCACGTGCCCTCGGGCTGAGTGAACACCCACACGTAGTTGTCGAACCCGATGAACTCCTTGCCCGTCTTGTCGTAGAACGACTGCACGAACGTGGCGATGAACGGGTAGATGAGGCCGATCAGCAGCAGTACCGCGGCGGGAGCGGCGAACAGCACCAGCTGGAAGAGGTAACCGGCGCCCTCGCGGGCACGGTAGTCCACCCAGAAGAGCACGCCGCCGGCGACGATCGCGATGCCGAGCACGTAGACGAACGCGTTCTGGTACGGCCGCAGCATCATGAGGGCGAGCACCGGAATGGCGAAGCTCGCCACGAGCCGGATCCAGAAGTAGCGCTTGCCGGGCCGCGGCGCGTACTCGATCAGCAGGAGCAGGATGCCGACGACGGCGCCGAACACGACGAGGATGATCGGGATCTGCACGATCGGCCCCATGTTGCCGAGCCACTGGAAGAAGGCCGTCAGCGAGACGCCCGGGATGACGATCTTCGCGGGGTCCTCGACCGGGGAGCTCAGCAGCAGGAGGACGAGGAGCGCGAGGATGACCACGAGCCCGCCCACCCCGATGAGGACCGAGGTCCGTGAGGAGAACCGGTGGCGAGGGCCGGGTGGCTCCCCACCGGCCTGGTCGGTGCGCGGCGGCGCGGTGGTGGTGTCGGACATCGGTGGCCTCCGTGTTCTTCGGCGGACGCGGAAAAGAAGAAGATGTGCCGGGGCGGGATGCCGTCGGCATCCCGCCCCGGCGGATCTGACTAGTTGTTGTAGCCGGCCTGGATGTCTTCGAGGACCGTGGCCTGGTCCTTGCCGTCGATCCAGTCGACCATGCCCTTCCAGAACGAGCCGGAGCCGACCGTGGCGGGCATGAGGTCGGAGGCGTCGAAGCGGACCGTGGTGTTCGGGTCCTGCAGGAGCTTCATCGCCTCGGTGAGGAACTCGCTGGACGCCTTGCTCGGGTCTGCCTTCAGGTTGGCCGAGATCGCGCCACCCTCGCTGACGCGAGCGTCGGCGAACTCCGGCGAGGACATGAAGTCGAGCACCTTCTCGGTGGCCTCGCTGTCGCTGAAGCCCGCGACGAACTCGCCGCCGACCTCGATCGTCGCCGAGCCCTCCTCGTAGCCGGGCAGGACGAAGGCGTACACGTCGCCGTCAGGGCCGATCTCGGGCGTCTTGCCGTCGGCGGTCTGCACCGTCAGGAAGTTCGCCGTAAGGAACGACGCCTGGTGGGTCAGCGGGCACGATCCGTCGGCGACCTTGGCCGCGACATCGCCGAACGCGGTGTCGTTGATGCTCTTGACATCACCGAAGCCGGCGTTGACGTACGACGGGTTGAGCAGAATGTCGCCGACCGCCGTGAACGCGTCGGCGATCTGCGGGTCGGTGAACTTCACGTCGCCCGCGACCCACTGGTCGTAGACGTCGGCGCCCGACTGGCGCAGGACGAGGTCCTCGATCCAGTCCGTCCCCGGCCAGCCCGAGGCGTCGCCGGATTCGAAGCCCGCGCACCACGGCGCTGCTCCGGTCTTCTCCTGGATCGTCTTGGTGAGCGCGATCAGGTCGTCCCAGGTCTTCGGGACCTCGACGCCCCATTCCTTGAACTTCGCCGGCTGGTACCAGACGTAGCCCTTGATGTTGGCGAGCATCGGGGCGGCGTAGAACGTGTCGTCGAAGGTGCCGTACTTCTTCCAGTCCGGAGACCAGTTGGCGTCGACGTTGTCCTCGACCGACTGCGGGGCCGCCTTGACCTCACCCGTCTCGACGAGCGTCTTCAGCAGGCCCGGCTGCGGCACGATCGCGATGTCGGGCGCGTCGCCACCGGTCACCTTCGTGACGATGTTCCCCTCGAAGCCCTTGTCGCCGGTGTACTGCACCGTGACGCCGCTGTCCTTGCTCCAGTCGTCGAAGACCTTCTGCAGCGCGTCGGCCTCGGAGCCGGTGATACCGCCGGAGATACGGACGGTTCCGCCCGCCGCCCCGCTCTCGGTGCCGCCGCCGGTGTTGCCACCGCCCTCAGCGCAGCCGGTCAGGGCGAATGCCGCCACTCCGATGACGGCCAGAGGCGCAATCCAGCGCCGGCGTGACATCCCCATGTGATTCCTCCTCGTTGAGTGCTCGGATGATTCCTGATGCACACGGCTCCATAGGGAACCGTTTCCAGGCAAAGCTATTGGACGCGCTCCCACGACACAAGTCGCCGATTGTCACAACCCGATAACGACCGGAATCACGTGCCGGAGAATGGGTCCATGATGTCTGCAACCGGTTCCATACTGGGAGAAACTTCTTACGTTCGATCGGCTCGAGGGGGAGCGTCGATGGCAGGCATCGCGGAGGTCGCCGCCCACGCGGGCGTGTCGAAGGCGACCGCCAGCCGCGCCCTCAGCGGCGGGGGGTACGTCTCCCCCGCCACGAAGTCCCGGGTGCGCGCCGCCGCGGCGGAACTCGGCTATGTCCCGTCCGCCGGCGCGGTGGGCCTCGCCACGGGGCGCACCCAGAACGTCGGTGTCGTCATGCCCTACGTCAATCGGTGGTTCTTCGCCGAGGTGCTGGAGGGCATCCAGCAGGCGCTGCTGGAGCAGGGCCTGGACCTGACGCTGTATGAAGCCAAGCCCGGCTCCGATGGGCGGGCGCGCATCTTCGACGACTTCCTCGCCCGCAAGCGATTCGACGGGCTCATCGCCGTGGGCCTGGAACCCGTGGACCACGAGCTGGAGCGCCTCACCCGCATCGACCGTCCCATCGTCAGCGTGGTCGGCTCGAGCGACCTCACGAGCGTCGTCGCCGTCGACGACGACTACGCCGCCCGCCGCGCCACGGAGCATCTCATCGGGTTGGGGCACCGCGAGATCGCCTTCGTGGGGGGCGCGCCGGAGAGTCACTGGGCGCACGTCGATCAAGAGCGCCTCGCCGGCTATCGGCACGCGATGCGAGAGGCCGGCCTATCGCAGTTCGTCCGGCACGCCCACTCCGAGGTGACACTCCCCGGCGGCTATGCCGCCGCCGCCGACCTGCTCGGCGACGCGCGACGCCGCCCCACGGCGATCGTCGGGGTATGTGATGAAGTCGCGATCGGCGCCATCATCGCGGCCCAGCGTCTCGGCATCCAAGTCCCCTCCGCCCTCAGCGTCGTCGGCATCGACGATCACGAGTTCGCCGAGATGTTCGCCCTCACGACGCTGCAGCAGGTGCCGCGCGAGCAGGGCAGGGCCGCCGTGGACATGCTCCTCGCCGAGATCACCGACCCCGAGCGGCCGCGCACCGAACTGCGGATGCCGGCGCGGATGGTGATCCGCAACTCCACCGCCGCGGTCACGTCACACGATCACGACGACGCCTGACGCCGCATCCACCGACGCAGAAGGCCCCGGGAAAACCCGGGGCCTTGCGCAGTTCTTCGTGAAGAGCTGATTACTTCAGGGTCACCGAAGCGCCGGCCTCCTCGAGGGCAGCCTTCGCCTTGTCGGCGGTCTCCTTGTTGGCGCCCTCCAGGACAGCCTTGGGAGCACCGTCGACGACGGCCTTGGCCTCGCCAAGGCCGAGCGAGGTGAGCTCGCGGACGACCTTGATGACCTGGATCTTCTTGTCGCCGGCGGCCTCGAGGATGACGTCGAACGAGTCCTTCTCCTCGGCCTCGTCGGCGGGGGCACCACCGGCGGGGGCGCCGGCAGCGGCGACCGCGACGGGGGCGGCGGCGGTGACGTCGAAGGTCTCCTCGAACGCCTTGACGAACTCGGACAGCTCGATGAGCGTGAGCTCCTTGAACGCGTCGAGCAGCTCCTCAGTGCTGAGCTTTGCCATGATGTATCTCCTTGATTGGGGTTGTTCTACGCCGAGGCCCTGAGTCAGGCCGCGGACTCCTGCTTCTCACGCAGCGCGTCGACCGTGCGAACGGCCTTCGACGGCAGCGCGTTGAAGACGTAGGCCGCCTTGGTCAGCGAGGCCTTCATCGCACCGGCGAGCTTCGCCAGCAGGACTTCACGGCTCTCGAGATCGGCGAGCTTGTTCACCTCGGCAGGCGAGAGCGCGGCACCGTCGAAGTAGCCGCCCTTGATCACCAGCAGAGGGTGTGCCTTGGCGAAGGCACGCAGACCCTTCGCGACGGCGACCGGGTCACCGTGCACGAAGGCGATGGCCGACGGACCCTTGAGGTCGTCGTCCAGCCCCTCGACCCCGGCGTTGCGCGCCGCGATCTTGGTCAGCGTGTTCTTCACCACGGCGTACTCCGCGTCCTGACGGATGCTGTTGCGAAGCTCCTTGAGCTCCGCAACCGTCAGACCGCGGTACTCGGTCAGCAGAACGGCGGTCGAGTCCTCGAAATTCTTCGTGAGCTCGGCGACCGATGCTTCCTTCTGCGCCATGGCCACTCCTTGTGTGTACGAGACGCTCCGCGGTGGCGGGGCGTCGGCCGCCGTCGCTGCTCTCGTGAACTCCACCCGCAACACGAAAAAGCTCCGGCGCAAGCGCACGGAGCTCGAATCCGGTTTCCCGGGAGTCAGTCTGTGACACCTGCGCGGGCCTCTGCGTGGTGCAGAGCTTCGTCGGCATCCGCTTGCGCGCACACCGAGACCAGCGGTCTTTGGCTTCCACCACTCTACGCGCCCCCGCCGCCCCCGCCAAATCCGCGCCCGCCCCCGCGTCCCTCCTCTCGCCCCCCATCGTCGCCGAGCGCGCCCGTTGCCGCCGAGCGCGCCCACTATTGCCCGTACAGAAGGGGCCGCCTCGGCAGAAACAGGCCCGATCGGCGCTGCGGAAGCTCGATTCCGAAACTCCGAAGTCGGGCCGCGAGCACCTCGGGGCTGGTGGCATGGGCGTTGCCGCCGCGGACGAAACCCTTCCGGGTCGTGCCGCGTACCCAGTCCTCGCGCTGCTTCTCGGCGAGCAGCACCTCCTCCAGCGTCCGCCCGGAGCGCAGCGCCTCGTCGGTGTACTTGGCCTCACCGTCGCACTCGTAGAACGTCGCCACCTCCTGGATCTCGAGGTCGAGCCAGTACGACCCCCGGCTCGGCGCCGCGACCTGCACCTGGATCGCCGGCTGCCCGAACCCGAGTCGGCGCAGCTGCAGCTTGGTCACGACCTCGAGCGGCTTCTGCGAGCGCCCGTCCGCGACCTCGAGCAGAGAACGGGCGTGACGGATGCCGCGGGCTCCCGGCATCCGGTCGACGCGCTCGGTCAGGTCCGCGAGCCACGCGGATGCCGCAGCGACGTCGTACTGGCGCGGGTCGCCGCCGATGCGGCTCAGGATCTCGTCGATGAAGACGAGCGCGACCTCTGCGCTGGCGAGCCGCGCCAGATCGTATGCCGTGCGCAGCGGCGACGTGCACAGGATGCCGTCGACCTCGACGATGTCGGCCTCATCGAGCTGCCCGCGATGGCGGATGACACTGCCGACGGTACGGCGCTCGGCATCCGGATACAGCGCGTGCACGCGCATGACGCGCACGCGGTACACGCCGACGCCCAGCACCGCTGCGGCGGAGGTGAACGCGAAGACGGGCCGGACCTCGGCGGCGTCGTTCACCGCGACGACCCGGGCGAGATGCTGCGATTCCGGCCACAGCCCGGCCCAGTGCTCCGCGAGCATGTACCACCCGCGGTGCACCCGCACCAGAATGCCCGCTGCGACGTCCTCGCGCAGCTGCCGCTCCGACCGGCCAGCGCCGATCACGTCGTCACGCGAGAGCAGGAGGGCCCGGACGGTGGGGATGTCCACGTTTCGCATCGTCCGAGCGTCCTCGCGTGGCGCCCGCCGCGGGTCGCGGCAGCCCCCATCTGTGGACACTTCGCCGAAATCCTCGACTGGGGAGGAGGCGACGGGGGCGCGCCGACTGCGCCCGTTCTCGCCGAGTGCGCCCACTATGTGCGGGCAATACCGGGCGCGCTCGGCGAAGGAGGAGGAGGAGGAGAAGGAGGAGGAGCGAAGCGGGCGAGGGAGGGGCAGAGGGAGTGGCAGAGGAGGGGGGGAGGCGGCGTGCCGGGGCGAGCGCGTCGCCGGAGAGGGTTAGCCTCGAAGGCATGACTCCGGAGGCCTTCGCACGCGTCGCCCCGGACCTCGCCGGGCGCATCGTCGCGGACTCCCGGGACCGTGTCGCGTGGATGCGCGCCCGTTCGCGAGGGATCACCGCGACCGACGTCGCGCAGCTGACCAGCCACACCGCGATCGCGCGCGCGGCCGATGCGAAGCTGGGCGGCGGCCGCGGCTTCTCCGGCAACGCCTATACCGACCACGGTCGTCGCCGCGAGCCCGAGATCGCGGCGTGGGTCGCCGCGACCCACGGCATCCACCCCTCGTCCGCCCTCTTCCACGCGGTGGTCGAGAAGCGGCACCTCGCGACCCCCGACGGCATCGCCGTCGACGCCGACGGCCGCATCACCCTCGCCGAGATCAAGACCACCAACAAGACCTGGCGGTCGATCCCCCGCACCTACCTGCGGCAGGTCTGGTGGCAGCAGCACGTGCTGGGCGCGGAGCGCACGCTCGTCGTGTGGGAGGAGCACGACGGCTTCGTCCCCGTCGGCGACGAACCGCGCTGCGCGTGGGTCGACCGGGACGAGCGCGAGATCACGCAGCTCGTGCGCCTCGCGACCGAGCTGATCGATGAGCTCTACCGCCGCACCACCCTGCGTCGCACCCAGGGACCGGGCGCATCCCCCGCGCCCGGCGCGGTGTCGGTGCGGGATGCCGCAGCATCCGCCCCTCGCGAACCCTTCCGCGCGCTGGCACTCGCCGACTGACCCGCCGGCTGTCCCCCTGGGGGAGTGTTCGCATGCGGGAATAGTTGACGCCGGTCAACGATTGATCTATAGTTGACCGGTCTCAACGGTTGATGTGTGTCAACCTTTTCGCCGTTCGGCACCGCAGCCCGCACTAACCCCTTTAGGAACCTCTATGTCTGACTCCCTCGCCGGGCCCTCCAAGCCCCGCATGACCCATCGACAGGTGCTCGAAGCGCTGTCGGGTCTGCTCCTCGGCATGTTCGTGTCGATGCTCGCCTCGACCGTCGTCTCCACGTCGCTCCCGGTCATCATCCACGACCTCGACGGCAACCAGGCCGCCTTCACCTGGGTCGTCACCGCGACGCTGCTGACGACCGCGATCTCCACACCCATCTGGGGAAAGCTCGCCGACCTCACCAACCGCAAGGTGCTCTACCAGCTCGCGATCGTGATCTTCGTGCTCGCGACCGCGGCGGCGGGCTTCTCGACGAACCCCGAGATGCTCATCGCGTTCCGCGCGGTGCAGGGCATCGGCGCGGGTGGCCTCGCAGCCCTCAGCCAGGTGCTCATGGCCGACATCATCAGCCCGCGCGAGCGGGGCCGCTACATGGGCCTGTTCGGCGCCATCATGGCCGTCGCGACGATCGGCGGTCCGCTGCTGGGCGGTGTCATCACCGACGCGTGGGGCTGGCGCTGGAACTTCTTCGTCGCCCTCCCCGTCGCGATCGTGGCGCTCATCCTCGTGCAGGCGACCCTGCACGTGCCCGCACGGCCGAAGAAGAAGACGAGCATCGACTACGTCGGCATCGTGCTGCTGTCGGCCGCCGTCTCGCTGCTGCTCATCTGGGTCACGAACGCCGGCACGGCGACGACGGGCGACTGGTCCGACCTCGCCAACAACGACTGGTGGAGCCTGACCACCGTCCTCATGGTCGGCGGCGCGCTCATTGCCGCGATTCTGTTCGTCATCGTCGAGCTGCGCTCCAAGGAGCCGCTCATCCCGCTGACGCTCTTCCGCAACAGCACGTTCACGCTGTCGGTCATCGCCTCGATCGCGACCGGGATCGCGATGTTCGGCGCGTCGGTCTTCCTCAGCCAGTACATGCAGCTCGCGCGCGGCGCGACCCCCACCGAGGCCGGCCTCATGACCATCCCGATGATCGGCGGTCTGCTGCTGAGCTCGATCGGCGTCGGCGCGCTCGTGACGAAATACGGCAAATGGAAGCCGTACCTCATCGTGGGTTCGATCCTGCTCGTCGCGGGCTCGTACCTGCTGTCGACGATCCACTACGACACCGACTTCTTCCTCGTGTCGGTCTACATGTTCCTGCTCGGCGCCGGCGTCGGCATGACGATGCAGAACCTCGTGCTGGTCGTGCAGAACACGACCCGCCCGGAGGAGATCGGCGTCGCGAGCTCGGGCGTCACGTTCTTCCGCAGCCTCGGCGGCACCATCGGCGTCTCCGTCATGGGCGCCGCCCTCTCGGCGAAGGTGATCGACCTCGTCGCCGAACGGAAGGACGACATCACCGCGGCCCTCATGAGCCTCGGCGACAAGGCCCAGTACTGGGGCGAGCAGCTGCAGTCCGGGTCGCTGCCCAAGGTGTCCGCGATGCCCGAGGCGCTGCGCGTCGTGTTCGAGGACATCTACGGCAGCGGCATCTCGCACTCGTTCCTCATCGCCGTGCCGTTCGCGGTGATCTCGCTCATCGCGATCGTGTTCCTGCCGAACAAGTCGCTGACGACGATGACCACGACCGAGCGGATGCAGGCGAGCGAAGCCGATCTCGCGACGGTCTCGGTCCCCGAGGCCATGGGAACCTTGACGGCGACCGGCTCGGTGCGCACGATGAGCGGGGCGGATGCCGGTGCGCGCGCCGACGACGCCGACGCCCGCTGAGGCCGGGACGATGACCGAGGACACTCGAGAGGCGCGCACCCAGGCGGTGCGCGCCCTCGAGGGCGAGTTCAGTGCGCTGATCAGTCAGATGCGGCGCATCCTCTCGGAGAACGCCGAGCGCGTGAGCCCTGGGATGATGCCCGGCGCCTACAAGGTGTTCACGACGATCGTGCGCCGCGAGCGCATCTCGCAGTCCGCGCTGGCCGACGCGCTCGTCGTGGACAAGGGCCAGCTGAGTCGCACCGTGCGCGAGCTCGAGCAGCTCGGTCTCATCCGTCGCGAGCCCGACCCCTCCGACGGCCGCGCGAGCATCCTCTTCCCCACCGCGCACGGTATCGAGCGCCTCGCCGCGGCGCGTGCGCCGCAGGAGCGCACCCTCGTCGATGCGCTCGAGGACTGGCCGGTCGAGGAGATCCACAGCCTCACCCGGCTGCTCCACGCCCTGACCTCGGGCGTCGTCCCGGACTGACCGCCGCGCAGTCCGCGCCGCGGCATCCGCTCCGCCCTCACGACTCCTGGTGGCTGAACGCGGCGTCGAAGGACGCCTGCGGCGCCGGCCACAGCAGCGAGCGCACGAACCGCTGTGCCGGTGAGCACCTGCTGGCGGGGGTGCGCGAGATCGTCTATCGCCGCTCCATCCCGCTGGCGACCCAGCATCTTGCAATCGTGCAGTCCCGGGCGGGTGCCACGGCCAGCGTCCTGGGCGCGGCGATCATGGTGACGCAGCAGATCCTCGCGCCGGCCGCCGTCGACGCGCGCGCCGGACGGGGCGCCGCCCGCGGGGTTTCCGACTCAGTGACCGCGTCGTAACACGACCGAGACATTCCCGCGGTTGACTGGTGGCACAGCGATCACCGCTGCCGACGCCGACAGCCACGCGGAAGGGGCGACCATGGCCGCTCATCGATTCCCCCGATTCGGGGCGCTGCACGCCAGCACCCGCGAGGATGCCGCGCGACGCGCCGTCGCCGCACCGCCCGCCGAGATGCGCGCCGTCGTGTTCGACGACGCCGGCGCCCCCGACGTGCTGCGCGAGGCGACGGTTCCGGTCCCCGCGCCCGTGCTCAGCGAGTTGCTCGTGCGCGTCGTGGCGGCAGGCATCAACCCCATCGATGCGAAGACGCGCGGCGGGCGCGGCGTCTCGAGTGCGATCGACCGCTTCCCCAGCACTCTCGGGTTCGATTTCAGCGGCGTCGTCGTGACGGCTCCCTATGAGTCGCACCCGCTGGCGCCGGGCACAGAGGTCTTCGGCATGGTGCCCTTCCCGCGCTCCGGCGGGACGTACGCGGAGTATGCCGTCGTCCCGAGCCTGTCGGTGGCGCGCAAACCGGCATCGCTGTCGCACGTCGAAGCCGCCGGGGTGCCGCTCGCGGCGCTCACGGCGTGGGGCCTCGTCGTCGAGACCGCGCACGCGCACGAAGGACAGCGGATGCTGATCCACGCCGGGTCCGGCGGCGTCGGCCACTTCGCCGTGCAGCTGGCCGCCTACTTCGGCGCGCACGTGACGGCGACGGGGTCCGCGGGCAACCTGCCGTGGCTGCGCGAGCTCGGCGCCTCCGTCGTCATCGACTACGCCACGACCCGGTTCGAAGATGTCGTGGGCGAGGTCGACGTCGTGATCGACCTCGTCGGCAACGTGCACGACGACACCGGGACGCGCTCCCTCGAGGTCCTCCGCCCCGGCGGTCTCTACATCCTCGTGCCGACGGGCGGCTGGCCGGACTACGCCGAGGAGGCGGCCGCCGCCGGTGTGCGGGCGACCTCGTACAAGGTCGTGCCCGACGGCAGCGTGCTCGCCACCCTCGCGCGACTTCTCGACTCCGGCGCCATCCGGGTGTTCGTCGACCGGGTCTTCGATCTCAGCGAAGCCGCCGCCGCGCACCGCGAACTGGAGAAGGGCCACACCCGCGGCAAGATCGTGCTCGCGGTCGGCGAGAGCTGACCGACCGCGCGTCTCGCCAGCCGACGCGGGCCGCGATCAGTGCTCCAGCACCCGACGCCCCTCGGCGACGATCTCGTCGGCGACGGCGTCGAGCAGGTCGGATCTGAGCTTCCACTGCTGCCAGTACAGCGGCACCGCCACCGGCGGTCCGCCGAGCCGGATGAGCTCCCCCGCCTCGAGGGCCGCCTGCGACTGCAGCCGCGGCAGCAGCGCCCAGCCGAGTCCGTGCCGGGTGGCCTCGGCGAAATCGTGGGATGCCGGGACGCGATGTCGCGGCGGCGCCTCGGGCTGAACGCCCCGGGCGATGAGCCAGCGCGACTGCAGGTCGTCGCGCCGGTCGAAGTCGATGAGGGGCGCGGCGGCGAGGGCCGCGGCATCCGGCTCCACGAGGGCGGTCCGCACTGCGCCGAACCACGCGGCGGCGAACGCCGGGGTGGCGACGGCCTCGTAGACGAGCGTCCCGAGCGCGTTGACGCTGCACCCGGCGACGGGCTGCGCGCGCGACGTGACCGCGCCCATCACGGTGCCCGACTCGAGCAGCCCCGCGGTGAAGTCCTGGTCATCGCGGTGCAGATCGAACACGACCGGATGCCGCGTCGCGAGCCGCGCGAGCGGTGCGAGGAACCAGGTGGCGAGCGAGTCGGCGTTGACGGCCAACGGCATGCTCACCCGTTCCCGCTCGATCCCCAGCGCCGCCGTCGCATCGTGTTCCAGCAGGGCCACCTCGCGGGCGAACCGGATGACGGGATGCGCGGCCTCGGTCGGACGCACCGGCTTCGAGCGGATCAGCAGCACGCGGCCGAGCTGCTCCTCCAGCGCACGGATCCGCTGGCTGACCGCGGAGGGCGTGATGTGCAGCCGTGCGGCGGCGGCATCCAATGTTCCCTCGTCGACGACGGCGGCCAGGGTGAGGGCGAGTTCGGGAGCGATCCGCGTCATAAGCCGAGCTTAATCGCGTGAAGAATCCTGAACTGGACTGTCGGTCAGGTGCGCCCGTAGCGTCGCAGGATGACCTCCGCCCTCCTCGCCGGCTTCGGCCTCGGTCTGTCGCTCATCGTCGCGATCGGAGCGCAGAATCTGTTCGTCCTACGCCAGGGCATCCGCCGCGAGCACGCTCTCGCGGTCGCCGCGGTCTGCGCCGTCTCCGACGCGGCGCTGATCGCACTCGGGGTCTCGGGCCTCGGGTTCGTGCTGCACAGCGCCCCCTGGCTCGTGACGGCGGTGCGGTGGGCAGGTTTCGCGTTCCTCCTCTGCTACGGCGTGCTCGCCGCGCGTCGCGCGCTGCGCCGGTCGGGCGAGGCGCTTGTCGTCGACGGCGCCGACGCCCCGGCGGCGCCCGCCCGCGAGACGGCACATCCGCGACGAGACGGACAGCGTGACGCGCCGTCTCGTCACGGATGTCCCGTCTCGCCGGATGCCGGGGGTTCGGTCGCGCCGGATGCCGGGGCCGCCGTCGCCGTCGCGGCGCCCGCCCGGCTGCTGCCGGTGCTCGCGACGTGCCTCGCCCTGACGTGGCTGAACCCGCACGTCTACCTCGACACGGTGTTCCTGCTGGGTTCGGTCGCGAGCACGCACGGCGCCGACCGGTGGTGGTTCGCGGCCGGGGCCGCCACGGCATCCGTCGTCTGGTTCTTCGCCCTCGCGCTCGGCGCACGCTACCTCGGGCGCTGGCTGGCGACGCCGCGGGCGTGGCGGATCCTCGACGGCGTCATCGCCGTCGTCATGATCGCCATCGCGGTGAGCCTCGTCTGGCCGGCATGACCACCCCTCACGCGTCGATCTGCGCCTTGCGGGCGGCGACCAGCGCGCGCACGGTGTCGTCGGGCAGCGGCTCGTTGAAGCGGATCGTGCCCTTCGCGTGGTCGACGTCCTCGAGGAGCTCTCGGATGTCGTTGATCGCGGCGGGACTGAACGGATACACGCCGAAGTGCTTCTTCGCGCGCATCACCGACAGCAGGGACTTGCCGCGGTAGACGAGAGCGGGCATGCCATAGCCGAGACCCTGCTCTGCATCGGGCACGACCTCACGGGCGATGTCGTACGTGTGGGCGATGATCGCCGCGTCGGCCGGGTCGAGGCCCGCGAGGTAGTCGTCGATCGTGCCCATGACGGCATCCTGTCATCTTCGGCGCGACAGCGACAGGATGGAGGGATGAAGCGTGTGCACCTCGCAGTCACGGGAGAGGTGCAGGGCGTCGGCTTCCGCTACGCCATGCAGGCGATCGCGCAGCGCGCGGGCGCCTCCGGGTGGGTCCGCAACCGCCCCGACGGCAGCGTCGAAGCGGAAGTGGAGGGGACGGATGCCGCCGTGCAGGCGGTCGTGGACTGGGCCGGGCGCGGCCCGCGCGGCGGCTGGGTCCAGACGTGCCGGGTGACTGAGATCGCCCCCACCGGCTCGACGGCCTTCGAAATCCGCCGCGACGGCTGACGCCGCGCCGCGCCGCCCGAGACGCCGCGCCGCGTGATGACGGCGCGCTACCTGACGATTTACGCTCAGCGCGGCAGACCCGCCGCCAGCTCCGCGAACACGTCGGCAGCGTCGTCGTGACGCGCCAGCGCCGCGGCCTGCCCGGCCCACTGGCTGACGAGATCGCTGCGCCCCTGGGCGGCCGCCGGAGTCCGGAACCGACCGGTCAGCCAGTTCTGCGCCGGAAACGGCAGGATGGGCGCAGCCTCCAGCAGGTCCATCGCCCGGTTCGGGATGCCGCGGGCCAGCCGTCCGCTCATCGCCCGCGTCAGCACCGTCGTGTCGTCCGCCGCGGCGGCGATCGCGGACCGGTGACCGGCGGTGGCCGCCGACTGACGGGTCCGCAGGAACGCCGTCCCGACCTGGACTCCCGCCGCGCCGAGCGCGAACGCGGCGGCGACGCCCCGGCGGTCGGCGATGCCGCCCGCCGCGATCACCGGCACGTCGACGGCGTCGACGACCTGGGGCACGAGGGCGAAGGTGCCGACGAGCGACCGCTCGGCCGGCTGGAGGAAACTGACGCGGTGCCCCGCCGCCTCCGCACCCGTGGCGACGACGGCGTCCACGCCGGCATCCGCCAGCGCACGCGCTTCCGCGACGGTCGTGGCCGTGCCGATGACGGCGATCCCCCGCCGTCGTGCCGCATCGACGAGGTCCGGCGAGGGCACCCCGTAGACGAGACTGAGCGCGGCGGGCCGCCCGTCCAGTACGGCGTCCAGCTGCTCGGCGATCTCGGGGAGGAAACGCTCCGGGGGCTCGGGCACCTCGGCGCCGAGCTCGGCGAACACCGGCGCGAGGGCCGCACGCGCCGGCCGCAGATCCACCGCGTCGGGGGTGACCTCGTCTCCCGTCGGCAGCCACAGGTTGACGGCGAAGGGGCGGTTGGTCGCCGCGCGCAGGCTCGCGATCGTCTCGCGGATGCGGGCGCCGTCGTAGCCGTACAGCCCGTACGAGCCGAGTCCGCCGGCGCTGCTGACGGCGGCGGTCAACGCCACCGAGGACAGGCCGCCGAACGGGCCGAGCACGATCGGCCGGTCGATGCCGAGGAGGTCGGTGAGCGCGCGAGTCGTCATGCTTCGACGCTAGCGCCGCACCACCCGGCCGCGCCCGGTATGACGACGGGGCCCCACCCGAAGGTGGAGCCCCGTCGTTGTCGCCGTGATCAGGCGATGGAGTTGACGTCCAGCGGGATGCCGGGGCCGAACGTGGTCGACACGGCACCCTTCTGGATGTAGCGACCCTTCGAGCTCGACGGCTTCAGGCGCACGATCTCCTCGAGCGCGGCCTTGAAGTTCTCGTCCAGCTGCTCGGCCGTGAACGAGGCCTTGCCGACGACGAAGTGCACGTTGGCGTGCTTGTCGACGCGGAACTCGATCTTGCCGCCCTTGATCTCCTCGACGGCCTTGGCCGGGTTGGGGGTCACGGTGCCGGTCTTGGGGTTGGGCATGAGGCCGCGGGGACCGAGCACCTTACCCAGACGACCGACCTGGCCCATGAGCTCGGGCGTGGAGACGGCCGCGTCGAACGCGGTCCAGCCGCCGGCGACCTTCTCGATGAGCTCGGCGCCGCCGACCTCGTCCGCACCGGCCGCGATGGCGGCTTCGGCGGCGGGACCGGTCGCGAACACGATGACGCGGGCGGTCTTTCCGGTGCCGTGCGGCAGGATGACCGTGCCGCGGACCATCTGGTCCGCCTTGCGCGGGTCGACCGCGAGCTTGAGGGCGACCTCGACGGTGGAGTCGAACTTCTTCGAGCCGGTCTCCTTCGCGAGGTTCACCGCCTCGGTGGACGTGTAGAACTTGTCGCGGTCGATCTTCGCCGCGGCTGCTTCGTAAACCTTGGACTTAGCCATTGTGCGTTCCCCCCTCAGTCCTCAACCGTGATGCCCATGGAGCGGGCGGTGCCGGCGATGATCTTCGAGGCAGCCTCGAGGTCGTTCGCGTTGAGGTCGGGCTGCTTGGTCTCGGCGATCTGGCGCACCTGCTCCTTGGTGAGCTTGGCGACCTTCACCGTGTGCGGGGTCTTGGACCCCTTCTGCACTCCGGCGGCCTTCTTGATGAGCTCCGCCGCGGGCGGGGTCTTCAGGATGAACGTGAAGCTGCGGTCTTCGTAGACCGTGATCTCCACAGGGATGACGTTGCCGCGCTGCGACTCGGTCGCGGCGTTGTACGCCTTGCAGAACTCCATGATGTTGACGCCGTGCTGACCGAGCGCGGGGCCGATGGGCGGCGCAGGGTTGGCGGCACCGGCGTTGATCTGGAGCTTGATCAGGCCGGTCACCTTCTTCTTGGGTGCCATTGCTTTTCCTTTCCTCGAGTGGATGCCGTGCCCGTCGACAGGCTCAGGGTCCGGCTCCCTCTCCCGCAGATCCGGCGTTTCCGGACAGCGGTACGTCCGCGCGAGCGCGGACAACCTCTCGATCTTAGCCGAGAGAAGCTGATTACTGCTTGGTGACCTGGTCGAACGACAGCTCGACGGGGGTCTCGCGCTCGAAGAGTGAGACGAGGACCGTGAGCTTGCCGCTCTCGGGCTTGATCTCGCTGATCGAGCCGGGCAGGCCCGCGAACGAGCCTTCCTTGATCGTGATGGTCTCGCCGACCTCGAAGTCCACCTCGGTGATGACCGAGCGCGCCTGCGTGGCCGATCCCTTCGCCGCGCCGCCCTTGACCGGGGCGGTCTCGGTGATCTGCACGAGGGACTTCAGCATGTTGAAGGCCTCTTCGAACCGCAGCGGCGTGGGGTTGTGGGCGTTGCCGACGAAGCCGGTCACGCCGGGCGTGTGACGCACGACCGACCAGGTGTCCTCGTTCAGCTCCATGCGCACGAGCACGTAACCGGGGATCCGGACGCGCGTGACCATCTTGCGCTGACCGTTCTTGATCTCGACGACGTCCTCCATGGGGACCTCGACCTGGTAGATGTCCTCTTCGACCTCGAGCGTGGACTTGCGCTGCTCGATGTTGGCCTTCACCTTGCGCTCGAAGCCGGCGTAGGAGTGGATGACGTACCACTTGCCGGGAAGCTCGCGCAGCTCGGTGCGGAACGCCTCGTAGGGGTCCTCAGGCGTCTCGTCGTCCTCGGGCGTCTCGTCGGGCTCGCCGTTGACGTCCGGGCCGTCGTAGGGAGTGACCTCGTCGGCGGCGTCGGCGGCGCGCTCGGCCTCCTCCTCGGCGAGCGAGTCGGTCAGCACCTCCGCGGCGGCCTCGGCCTCGGCGGCCTCGTCGATCTCCAGTGCGTCGTTCACGATGGCGTCTGCCTCCGGGTCCTCGATCTCGATGTCGTCCAGGTCCGCGTCATCGGCATCCGCCTCGTCATCGACGACGTGGATGGCCAGGTGCTCGGCGGGAGCCGAGGAGCGCTCCTCCTCGGCGAGGATGTTGCCCTCCTGGGCCTCGTCGTCCTCGCTGGACTGCTCTGCGGCGGTCGCCCAATCGGCGTCGTCGGCATACTTCTCAGACACGTGCGTTCTCTTCCATCGGGGGTCGTGCGGTCACAGCGGCGCGCGTGCGGCCGCTCAGCTCGGAACGCCGAAGACGACCTGCACCACCCAGGTGAAGAGCAGGTCCAGGCCGTACACGATCGCCATCATCACGACGACGAAGCCCAGCACGACCGCCGTGAACTTCACGAGCTCCTGGCGCGTCGGCGTGACGACCTTGCGGAGCTCGGCGAAGACCTGACGGATGAAGAGGGCGATCCGCTGGAAGAAGTTCAGCTTCTTCTCACGGGGCGCGCCGCCTGCTGCGACGACCTCGCCGTGCGCCTCTTCCTGAACCATGTACCCACCAATGTGAACTGCTCGGACTTACTTCCGCGCCAGCGTGTGCTGGTGCGCGCAGGGCGGACAGGAATCGAACCTGCAACCTGCGGTTTTGGAGACCGCTGCTCTGCCAATTGAGCTACCGCCCTAGAGATCCGGGGATCTCGCGGGTCTGAAGTCCCATTCCCGTGCACCGCGGCCACGCGGGCACGGCAAAAGAATGCAGACTTCAACTGCACCATCCAGTGTACGTCATGGCCTCAGGCCACGCGAACCGGTCAGTACTCCTGCACGCCGTACCGGTCGGGTTCCTCGCCCCGGCGGATGTCGCGACCCGACACGGATGCCGCGATGATCCGCACGTAGTTGTACTTCAGCGTCGGCGTCCACGGCCGCAGCGGCAGCCGGTCGGCGGCGCGCACCTCTTCGGCGCTGTCGAGCCGGTGCGCGGTGCCCCGGACGATGACGCTCCACGCGTCGGTGTCGGTGTACTCGTCGACTTCGAACAGCACCTGGTCGTTGATCGTCAGCTCAGTGAGCTTGCTGCCCTCGGCGGTGCGGAAGACGATGCTGTCGCGGTCGACGGTGTAGTTGACCGGGAAGACGTCGAGCACGTCCCCGACATGGGTCACGAGCCTCCCGAGCTGCTGTTCGGCCAGCCGGTCCCAGCACTGCCGGTCGGTGAGCACGGTGACCGCATCCGAGTTCTCCATGCCTTCATCCTCCCGCGGGAGGCGACGATGCGCCAGATGCGGATGCCGGGACAATCCCCGACGGCACTCCACCCCCGCGCGGGCTCAGGGCGCGATGCGGACGAGCTTCTTGTTGACGAACTCGTCGGCGGCGAGCAGCCCCATCTCGCGCCCCGTGCCGCTGCGCTTGATGCCGCCGAAGGGCAGCTCGGGCGAGTCGGCCAGCACGATGTTGACGTAGACCATGCCGGCGTCGATGCGATCGGCGACGCGCTGCGCCTGCTCGGGATCGGTTGTGAACACGTAGGAGCCGAGGCCGAACTCGGTGCCGTTGGCGATCTCGATCGCCTCGTCCTCGTCCGCCACCCGGTAGACGACACCCACCGGGCCGAAGAACTCCTCCCGGTAGGCGTCCATCTCCGGCGTCACGCCGGTGAGCACGGTGCCGGGGAAGAACGCGCCGTCGCGCGTGCCGCCGGTGACGAGGGTGGCACCCTGCTGGACGGCGCGGTCGACCTGCTCCTGCAGCCGCTCCGCGGCGGCGAGCGAGGACAGCGGACCGAGCACGGTGTCCTCCGCGAACGGGTCGCCGACCTTCGCCTCGGCCAGGGCTGCGGCGAAGGCCGCCACGAAGGCGTCGTACAGCTCGTCGACGACGATGAAGCGCTTCGCGCCGTTGCACGACTGCCCGTTGTTGTCCAGGCGCGCGTCGACGGCCATCTGCACGGTGGCGTCCAGGTCGGCGGTCGAGAGCACGATGAACGGGTCCGACCCGCCGAGCTCGAGGACGACCTTCTTGAGGTTCCGGCCCGCGACTTCCGCGACGGCGGATCCGGCGCGCTCCGACCCGGTGACCGAGACGCCGTGCACACGGCGG
The DNA here is from genome assembly GCF_049707015.1 of Microbacterium sp. CH-015. NCBI lineage: Bacteria > Bacillati > Actinomycetota > Actinomycetes > Micrococcales > Microbacteriaceae > Microbacterium > Microbacterium sp. CH-015. Next base: position 49,403 of record NZ_JBNAFJ010000004.1, read on the forward strand.
TCGGCGATGACGGCCGCGGCCTGATCGTTGGTCAGACGCACGTCGGCGTAGGCGCCCGCGGGGAACCCGGCGTCGGCGTACATCTGCGCGATCGCGGCGGCGGACTGCGGGCACTGCGGCGCGTGCTTGAGGAGGATCGTGTTGCCGAGCGCCAGGTTGGGGGCGGCGAAACGCGCCACCTGGTAGTAGGGGAAGTTCCACGGCATGATGCCCAGGAGGGCACCGAGCGGCGCGCGGCGGATCACGGCGCTCCCCTCGCCGAGGATCTCCAGGGGCGTGTCGCCGGTGACCTTGTCGATGTTGTCGGCGTAGTACTCCGTGATGTCCGCCGCGAAGTCGACTTCGCCCTCGGCAGCGGCGAGCGGTTTGCCCATCTCCCGCACGATGATCGCCGCGAGCTCGTCGCGGCGCTCCCGGTGCAGCTCGGCGACCCGCCGCAGCAGGTCGGCGCGCTCGGCGGGGGTGGAGGTGCGCCCCCAGCTGCGGGCCGCGGAGTCGGCGGCCGCGACAGCCGCCTCGACCTCGGCATCCGTCGCCGTCGGGTAGGTGGCCAGGGTCTCGCCGGTGGCGGGGTTCACAACCGCGTAGGTCATCGTTCTGCTCCCGTTCTCTCGCATCGATGGTCGCTGCCCGCGTCAGCCCGCGGGGATCAGCGTGTACTTCGTCGACAGGTACTCGTGGATGCCCTCGAGCCCGCCCTCGCGGCCCATGCCGGACTGCTTGACGCCGCCGAACGGCGCCGCCGCGTTGGACACGACACCGGCGTTCAGCCCCATCATGCCCGTCTCCAGCCGGTCGATCATCCGGTGCCCACGCGCGAGGTCGCGGGTGAAGACGTACGAGACGAGCCCGTAGTCGGTGTCGTTGGCGAGGCGCACCGCCTCGTCCTCGTCGGCGAAGGTCGCGATCGCCAGCACCGGGCCGAAGATCTCCTCGCGGAGGATGTCGCTGCCGGCCGCGACGTCGGTGATGACGGTCGGCTCGAAGAAGGTGCCCGGCCCGTCGATCGCCGAGCCGCCGGCCAGCAGGCGGGCGCCTTTGCCGAGGGCGTCCTGGACGAGCGCGCCGGTGCCCTCGACGGCCGTGCGGTCGATGAGGGGGCCGATCTGGACGCCCTCCTCGGTGCCGCGGCCGATCTTCATGGCCGTCACGCGCGCGCTCACCCGGTCAGCGAACTCCTCCGCCACCGACTCGTGCACGATGAACCGGTTGGCCGCCGTGCACGCCTGGCCGATGTTGCGGAACTTCGCGAGCATCGCGCCGTCGACGGCCTTGTCGAGGTCGGCGTCGTCGAACACGACGAACGGCGCGTTGCCGCCGAGTTCCATCGACACCCGCAGCACGCCCTCGGCGGCCTGGGCGATGAGCTTCTTGCCGACCGGAGTCGACCCGGTGAACGAGAGCTTCCGCAGCCGAGGGTCGGCGATGATCGGCGCCGACACCGCGCCGGAGCGGGTGGTCGTCACGACGTTCACCACCCCGGCGGGCAGCCCCGCCTCCTGGAGCAGCTGGGCGAAGGCGAGCGTCGTCAGCGGCGTCAGCTCGGCGGGCTTGACGACGACGGTGCAGCCGGCGGCGAGCGCCGGCGCGATCTTGCGGGTCGCCATCGCGAGCGGGAAGTTCCACGGCGTGATGAAGAAGCACGGACCCACCGGACGCTGGCTGACGATCATCCGCCCGGTCCCCTCGGGGTTCGTCCCGTAGCGGCCGGCGATGCGCACCGCCTCCTCGCTGAACCACCGGAGGAACTCGCCGCCGTACGTCACCTCGCCGCGCGCCTCCGCGAGGGGCTTGCCCATCTCGAGGGTCATGAGCAGCGCGAACTCATCGGCCCGCTCGGTGAGCAGGTCGAACGCGCGGCGCAGGATGTCGCTGCGGGTGCGCGGCGGCGTGGCCGCCCACGCGTCCTGGGCCGCGACCGCGGCATCCAGCGCCCGGATGCCGTCCTCGGGCGTCGCGTCGGCGATCTCCACGAGGGTGTTCCCGGTGGCGGGGTCGATGACGGGGAACGTGCCGGCGCCACCGTCCTGCCACACGCCGCCGATGTACAGTCCTCGCGGCACCGTCGCCAGCAGCTCTGCCTCGCCGATCACCGGCCGGCCTCCGTCCGCGCCGCCTGACGCCGGCGCCGGGCGCTCGGCGGGGCGTCGACCGACAGCGTCTCGCCGCGGAAGAACGCCGGGCGCTTGATCGACTGCCAGATCATGATCACCACGCCGACGACGATGATGAGCATGCCCAGGATGAACACGATGCCGATGCCGCCGATCTGCGAGCCCGAGCCGTATGCCGGGTCCATCGAATCGATGAGGGTCGTCACGAACAGCACCGCGAGGATCACGCCGCCCATGAGCGGGAACAGGAACGTGAAGAAGACGTTCCGCACCGAGTCGAACCACTGCTTGCGGAAGTACCAGACGCATGCGAACGCGGTCAGCCCGTAGTAGAAGCAGATCATCATGCCGAGGGTGAGGATCGTGTCCCACAGGGTGTCCTCGCTGACGACGCGCATGACGGCGTAGAACGCGCTCGCCACGACGGCCGAGACGATGGTCGCGTAGCCGGGCGTGAAGAAGCGCGGGCTGACCTTCGCGAAGGCGGGCGGCAGCGCGCCGTAGTGGCCCATCGACAGCAGGGTGCGGGCGGGTCCGACGAACGTGGACTGCAGCGAGGAGGCCGAGGAGGTCAGCACCGCCAGCGACACCAGGAAGGCCAGCGGCCCCAGCACCGGGTCGGAGAGGAAGAAGAAGACGTTGGCCTGGATGTCCTCGTTGCCGAGGCCCAGCTCCCCGGTTCCGACGCCGGCGTACATGATCATCGCGACCGCCAGCAGCAGGTAGAGCGAGACGATCGTGATGACGGTGACGGTCGCCGCGCGGCCCGGCGTGCGCTCGGGGTCCTTCGTCTCCTCGTTCATGGTGAGGGTGACGTCCCACCCCCAGAAGATGAAGATCGACAGCGACAGGCCCGCCGCGAACGCGCTGAACGATCCGACGGCGAACGGGTTGAACCATTCGAGCGAGAACGGCGTGTAGTCGAACCCGCCACCGCCGACCGCCTGCGAGATCGCGATGACGGCGAACAGCACGAGCACGGCGACCTGGAAGGTGACGAGGACGTACTGCAGCTTCTGCGTCGTCTGCATGTCGCGGTAGGAGATGTATGTCGCTCCCAGCATGAACAGCAGGCACACGCCGATGTTGATCCACAGCTCGAACGCCAGATTCGCGATGTCGGGGTTCCCGGTGATCTGCGAGATCAGCAGGAAGAGGAACTCCACGGCCACGCCGGCGAGGTTGGACAGCACAAGGATCGTGGCGACGACGAGCCCCCAGCCCGCCATCCACCCGATCCACGGCCCGAACGCGCGCGCCGCCCACGTGAAGGAGGTCCCGGCATCCGGCATGCGGTTGTTGAGCTCGCGGTAGCCGAAGGCGACGAGCAGCATCGGGATGAATCCGACGAGGATGATCGCCGGGATCTGCGCGCCGACGACGGATGCCGTGGGTCCCACGGCGGCCGTGAACGTGTAGGCCGGGGCGATGCAGGAGATGCCGATGACGACGGCGCCGATGAGGCCCACCGTCCCGGCGCTCAGGCCCTTGCTGGACAGGCCGCCGGCTTCGCTGCCGGTGGCGGGTGCCAGCGGAGTGGCTTCGGGTGCACTCATCGCTGCTCCTTCGCAGAGGTGTCGGTGGTACGGGTGCGGGGGACGACGATCACCGGGACGGTGATCTCGTGGAGCATCTTCGCGGCGGTGGAGCCGAGGAACAGCCGTCGCGGCTGGGCGAGCCGGCTGGAGCCGACCAGCACCACCTCGCCGGGCAGCCAATCGAGGTACGAGACGGCCTCCTCGATGCTGTCGCCGACAGCGACGACGACGTCGGTGACAAGACCCGGGGGCAGCTCCGCCCGCGCCGCGGCGAGCACGTCGTCGGCGCGGGTGGTGTTCGCAGTGCGGATGGCACCGGTGTCCGCCGTCGGCGGCAGATCCACCGGCAGCAGCGACAGCAGCCGCACCCCGACGCCGGCCGCCTGCGCGAGCTCGGCGGTCTCGGCGATGAGCGCGTCGGCGCCGGGACGGGTGCCGACCGCCACCGTGAGGCGCGTGATCCCGGTCTCCGGCGCGATCTTGCGCGCGCCGCGCGGCACGAGGACGACGGGCACGTCGGAGGAGTGCAGCAGCTCCGTCGTCGTCGATCCGAGACGGTGCCGGCCGCGGGAGGCGCCGTCGGCGGCACCCACGACGATGTACGACGCGGCCAGCTCGTCGGCGACGGTGACCAGCCCCTCGGCGAACGACTCCGCGGCGCGCACGTGCGCGTGGGCGACGACCTCGGCGGGGATGCGGTCGATCGCCTGGGCGATCCACTGCTGCGCCTGCGCGTGCAGGTACCGGTCGTACGAGGCGTCGGGCGGCGTGATGACGCTGCGCTCGGAGTTCGGCAGGATGATCGCGATGTCAAGCACGGCGCCCGTCGCCGCGGCCAGCCGGGACGCGAACGCCACGGCATCCCTGCCCTGCTTGGTCGCCGTGTAGCCGACGACGATGTGACCCGTCATGCGTGGATCTCCTCGATGATCTGCTCCGCCACGAGGCGCCCCATGCGGATGGCGCCGTCCACGTGCTGGTAGCCGGCACCGGCGAGGTCGCTGCAGGCGAAGAAGATGGGGCCGACGGGCGTGCGCAGGTCGGCGCCGTAGCGGTGCAGTCCGCCGAGGTCGAAGGATGCCGCGTACGCGCCGCGCGTCCACTCCTCGCTCCCCCAGTCGCTCTCGTAGTACACGACCGGGTTCATCGCCTCGGGGCCGTAGTAGTGGCTGAGCGACGTGAGGATCCGCTCCTTGCGCTCGGCGGCGCTCACACGGAACAGGTCGTCGGCGAGCCGGTCGGAGACGAACCCGACGAGCGTGCCGCGCTCGTCGCCGTGGTTGGTGTTGTCATACGCCTCGTGCGAGATCTCGTACGGGCTGAACGCCGTGCCCGACAGGCCCTGCTCGCGCCAGAACGGCGTCTCGTAGACGGCGTGGACCTTGATGACGAAGCCCATCGAGAGGTGCTGGTGCATCTGGTGCTGCAGACGCGGCATCGGCGGCACGAACGAGATGCGGTGGTACAGCACGGGCGCGAGCGCGAGGACGGCGCGGCGGGCGCGGACCGTCATGCGGTCGGCGATCGCCGTGACCCCGGCATCCGTGTACTCGAGGGTGCGCACCGCCTGCCCGAGGTACACGTCGTCGCCGAGGCGCTCGGCGAGGAGGATCGGCACCTGCTGCAGACCGCCCACGACGCGCTTGTCGAGGATGAAGTCCGCGTCGACGAGGTTCGAATAGCTGCCGGCGGATGCCGCCATCAGCAGCGACTGCAGCAGCGAGAACGCATGGGTGGGCTTGGTGAGCATGGCCGACCCGGTCGGGAACGCCAGGTTTCGGATCGCCTCGTCGTCGTCGGTCTGCTGGTGCAGCCACGCGTCCCACGAGATCGTGTCCCACTCCGCGGCGCGAGGGTGGGCCCAGGGGCGGTCGGGGTCGATCTCGGCGACCATCGCGTCGAGCCGCTCGGTGACCTCGGCGATGATGCGCTCGGTGTCGGGGCTCACCGGGAACATCTCGCCGGTGAAACGGTGCGCGACCCCGTCGGGTCCGACGTACACGCTGTCGCCGTCGCGGTAGCGGTCGAAGGTCTCGAGTCCGAGCTCGGCGATCGTCTCCTTCAGCGCGTCCTGGTCGGGCGAGACCCACTGCCCGCCGATCTCGAGCATCGCCCCCTCGATCGTGTCGGTCCACAGCCGGCCGCCGACGCGATCGCGCGCCTCGAGCACGGCCACCGACAGGCCGGCCTTCTTGAGCTGGTTCGCCGCGGTGAGGCCGGCGGCTCCCGCCCCGACGATGACGACGTCTCTGGTGATCTCGGTCATGTCACTCCTTCGTGGTGCCGATGTCGGCGGGTCAGTGGGCGGCGAGGGCGGCGGCGACGACGTCGAGTCCCTCGTGCAGGAGCTCGGCGCCGATCGTCAGCGGCGGCAGGAAGCGGATGACGTTGCCGTACGTGCCGCAGGTCAGCACGATGACGCCGTCGGCGATCGCCGCCTTGGCGACGGCGGCCGTGAGGGCCGCGTCGGGGGCCTTCGTGGCGGGGTCGACGAACTCGACCGCGATCATCGCGCCGCGCCCCCGGACCTCGCCGATGCGGGGATCGGCGGCCTGCAGCGACTCGAGCCGGGCGCGGAGGATCCCCCCGATCTCCCGCGCCCGGTCGATGAGGCCGTCGTTCTCGAAGGCGTCGATCGCCGCGATCGCCGCCGCGCACGCCACGGGATTGCCCCCGTACGTGCCGCCGAGCCCGCCGCCGTGGGTCGCGTCCATGATCTCGGCGCGACCGGTGACCGCCGCCAAGGGCATCCCCCCCGCGATGCCCTTGGCGGTGGTGATCAGGTCCGGCACGATGCCGAACAGCTCGCTCGCGAACATCGCGCCGGTCCGGGCGAAACCGGTCTGCACCTCGTCGGCGATGAAGACGACGCCGTTCGCGCGGCACCAGTCGACGATCGCGGGGAGGAACCCGTCGGCGGGGACGATGAAGCCGCCCTCGCCCTGGATCGGCTCGATGATGACGGCGGCGAGATTGTCGGCCCCGATCTGCTTCTCGATGAGCGAGATCGCCTGAGCCGCGGCATCCGCCCCGCTCCGGCCGTCGCGGAACGGGTACGACGCCGGTGCGCGGTACACCTCGGAGGCGAAGGGGCCGAAGCCGCTCTTGTACGGCATCGACTTGGCCGTGAGGGCCATCGTGAGGTTCGTGCGGCCGTGGTAGGCGTGATCGAACGCGACGACGGCCTGACGCCCGGTGTACTTGCGCGCGATCTTGACGGCGTTCTCGACGGCCTCGGCTCCGGAGTTGAACAGCGCCGACTTCTTGGCGTGGTCGCCCGGCGTCAGGCGGTTGAGCCTCTCGGCGACGGCGACATATGACGCGTACGGCGAGATCATGAAACAGGTGTGGGTCATCTGCGCGACGGCCGCCTGCACGGCCGCGACGACGGCCGGGTGGGCGTTGCCGACGCTCGTGACGGCGATGCCGCTGCCGAGGTCGATGAGGGAGTTGCCGTCGGCATCCACGACGACGCCACCGCCAGCGGCCACGGCCTCGATCGGCACGGTGTGCGCGACGCCCGACGCCACGGCGGCCGACTTGCGGTCGAGCAGTTCCTGCGAGCGCGGGCCCGGGATGGTCGTGACGATGCGGCGCTCCTGCACCAGGGTCGGGCCGCCCAGAACGGTGCTGTCAGTCATGCTCATGGCGCGAGCGTATGTCGGCGGATGCCGGGCGAGCACCCGCCGCGGTGTACATTCTCAGCACGGCGGCATACGCCGTGTACAGCCGGACCGAGAGGGTGCGATGACGGATCCCCAGCCCACGCTCCGCGCCCTGCTCGCGCGCCGCGACCTCGATCTGCGCCTGGCGTCCGACGAGGCGGCGCTGCCGGCCGACGCGCTCGACGAACCGCTGCGCTGGGTGCACTCCTCGGACCTCATCGATCCGACGCCGTTCCTCGCCGACGACCTGCTGCTCCTGACGACCGGCACGCAGTTCGCGTCGCTGAGCGGCATCGACGGCGATTCCGTGGAGTACAGCGCCTACGTCGCCCGGCTGCGTACCCGCGGCGTCCGCGGCCTGGGTTTCGGCACCGAGGTGGTGCGCGACGGCATCCCGCCCGCCCTCGCGGAGGCATGCCGCGACCAGGGGATGCCGTTGTTCGAGGTCCCGTACCGCACGCCGTTCATCGCCCTCGCCCGCGCGAACGCCGAGGCGATCGCCGCGCAGGCGTACGCGCGGCGGACGTGGGCGCTGTCGGCGCAGCGCGCGATCTCGCTCGCCGCGCTCCGCCCCGACGGGCTCGCCGCGACGGTCGCCGAGCTCGCCCGGCAGCTGGACGCCTGGGTGGGACTGTACGACGCGACCGGCCGCCCGACACACGCAGCGCCCGACCCCGCCCCCGACGGCGCCATCGCCGACGCCCTCGCGGCGGAGGCCGGCGCCGTGCTGCGCCGCGGCGCGCGGGCGGCGTCGACCCTGGAGATCGCTGGGCACCGGGTGACGCTGCAGACCCTCGGCCGCGGCGGCCACCTGCGGGGGCTCCTCGCGATCGTCGGCGCCGAACTCGACCTCGAGGGACGCAGCGTCGTCACCTCCGTCATCGCGATGGCGGGTCTCGCTCTGGAGCAGAACGTGGGACTCGGCCGCGCGCGCACGGCGCTGCGCGCCGGGCTGCTGCACGCCCTGCTGAGCGACGACCCGACTCTGGCGCGGCGCGTGTCACGCGAGCTGTGGGGACCGCTGCCGGCGGCGCCGGTGACCGTCGCGGTCGCGACGGTGCCGAGCACCCGGTCGGCGGCGGCGGTCGACTGGCTGGAGCTACGCGCCGGCGAGCGGCGCGGCGGGCTGTTCTTCGGCCGCGGCGGCGACGGCCTCGTCGTGGTGGTCCCCGCCTCCGACGCCGAGACGCTCCCGACGTTTGCGGACCTCTTCGACGCGACCGTCGGCGCCGCCGACCCGGCGGATTACGCCGTGTTCTCGCGCGCGCACGAGCAGGCGCTGACGGCGCTGCGGCGCGCGACGCCGGGCACCGTCGCGCGGTTCGCGGATGCCGCGGCGGGCGGCGTGCTCGCCGGCCTCGACTCCCCCACCGGGCGCGCCCTCGCCGACGCGCGCCTGCGGCCGCTGCGCGACCACGACGCCGCGCACGGCACGGCGCTCGTCGAGACCGTGCGGACGTGGTTGAGCCACGACGCCCGCATCGACGAGGCCGCGCAGGCCCTCGGCGTGCACCGCCACACCGTCCGCGCGCGGATCGCGCAGGCACAGCAGCTTCTGGCCGTCGACCTGACGTCGTTCCCGGCGCGAGCGGAGTTGTGGGCCGCACTCGTCGCGGCCGCGTGAGCGGCCCGGGTGAACTCTTGGCGCCGTCTTGGCGCGCGCATGGGTGGATAGTGGCTTGAGCGACGCGCACGCGTCGAGAAGAGGAGTGGATGTGGCTGTGCAGGCTCTGCCGCGGGCGCGGGTCCTCTACGTCGAGGACGACGCCGAGATCGCGGTGATGACCTCCGACGTCCTCGACGAGGTCTACGACGTCGTGCACGTCGTCGGCGGGCGCGATGCGCTCGCGCGTGCCCTGGCCGAGCGATTCGACGTGATGGTCATCGACCGTCGCCTGCCGGACTTGGACGGCATCGCGCTCGTCGAGGCCGTGCGCACCGCGCACATCACGACACCGATCCTGCTGCTCACGGCTCTCGGCGCCGTCGCGGACCGCGTCGAGGGTCTGGATGCCGGAGCGAACGACTACCTCGTCAAGCCGTTCGACTTCGACGAACTGCTCGCGCGGCTGCGCGCCCTTGTCCGGGGGCACCGTCTGGACGGGCGACGTCGCTCGCTCGGCGAGTGGGTCTTCCTGCCGGATGCCTCGGCTGCCTACGGCCCCGGGGGCGAGCGGGTCGCGCTGACGCCGACGGAGACGCGCCTGCTGGCGCTGCTGTCGGAGAGTCCCGACCACGTCTTCAGCCGCGAAGAGATCCTGCGTGCCGTGTTCGACTCGGACGACGCCCTCAGCTCCGTCGACACCTATGTCCATTACGTGCGACGCAAGACCTCGCCCGACACGATCGAGACCGTTCGCGGGGTCGGCTATCGTGCGGCGGCGGCCCGATGAGCACGGCGCCGGACGAGGCTCGGATCCGCACTGCGGCACGGCGAGTGGGCGTCTTCGTCGCCATCGGCGCCGCCGTCGTGATCACCGCAGGCGTCGGCATCCTCGTCGCGGTGCTGCTGCTCACGGCCCGCCCGGACGATCACCACGGCGGCACGAGGCATCCGGGCCTCGACGGCGACCGCATCGTTGTCGACCTCGACGGGATCCTGCCCTGGGTGATCGCCCTCGGCGCGATCGGGGTCGTGCTCCTGGCCGCCATCGCCTGGCTCGCCGCGCGTCGCTCCGTGCGCCCGCTGGCCGATGCGCTCGGCCTGCAGCGCGCGTTCGTCGCCGACGCGAGTCACGAGATGCGCACACCGCTGACGGCACTCTCGGCGCGGGTGCAGACGCTGCAGCGACGCTACGAGCGCGGCGATCCGGTCGAGCCCACGATCTCGGCGCTGCGCACCGACGTGGATGTCCTCGACGACGTCCTCACCGACATGCTCCTCGCCGCGGAAGGGGCAGCCAGGGGTGACGTGGGCGAGGTCGTCGCGGCGTTCGACGCCGCGGTGCGCACGGTGACGCCGCTCGCGGAGGCGGCCGACGTGCAGCTCGTGGTGGAGGCGGGCGGCACGATGGCGGTGCCGATGGCACCGACGACGCTCACGCGGGTCTGCGTCGCCCTCCTCGACAACGCCATCCAGCATGCGCCGGCTGGATCGACCGTGACCCTCGGTTCGGAGACCGACACGCGGGACGTGCTGATCCGGGTCTCCGACGCGGGCACCGGCGTGAGCGACGCCGACCGGGAGCGCATCTTCGACCGCTTCGCGAGGGGGCCCGAAGCGGGCCGCCGCCGCGGCTTCGGTCTGGGGCTTGCCCTGGTCCGGGAGGCCGCCGTCGCAGCCGGCGGGTCGGTCACCATCGAGCACTCCTCCCCCGCGGGGTCGACCTTCCTCCTGACGCTTCCGAGGGCGTGACGGCACTCGAGGTCACGCGGCGATCATCGATACCTCGACGCCGTGCGTCCAGCGCCGCACCGTGGCGTCTTCGGCGACGAGCATTCCGGCAGTGATGCCCGGTGCGCCGATCCAGGACACATCCGCCATTCCGGCGACGACGCCCGCCGTCGCCCAGACATCCGCGGTGGCGAGGTCGGCGGCGACGACCGTGGCACTGCGGACGCCGACGGCGGGCAGGCCTGTCCGTGCGTCGACGATGTGCGCGCCGCGCTCGGCTGAGCCCGACGTCGCGACCGCGCCGTCTCTGACCTCCATCGTGGCCAGCACCGCCCCCGGGTGGTGCGGGTCGGCGATGCCGATGCGCCACGACCAGGTCGACTCGGGCGCCGTCCACACCCGGACGTCGCCCCCCGCCCCCACACCGACCGCCGCGGCACCCGCATCCTGCAGCAGCGGCTCGAGGTGGCGGGCGCCCGCGCGGTCCACGGCCCATCCCTTCACGTACCCCGTCGGATCGAAGCCGCCGCGCCACGCTCCGCTGAACCGCCCCTCCGTCACCTCGCGGGCCACCTCGCACGCGGCCGCGACCTCGCGCACGCGCGGGTCCGCCCGCTCGAGGCTGAGGGCACCGCGACGGATGCGGGAGACATCGGAGTCATCCTGGAACGGCGAGAACACGCGCTCGATGTCGGCGATCTCGGCGGCGAAACCCGCGACCGCGGCATCCGCCGTCACGGCGTCGACACGACCGGTCAGGTGGACGCTGAACACCGTCCCCATGCAGGGCACGGTCCAGACGCGGCGCCCGGTCATGCCGCGGCCTCGTCGAGTGCGGACTGCAGCGACTGCTGATAGCCGTCGCTCGTGTACGTCGCCCCCGACACGAAGTCGATCTCGGCGGACTGCGCGTCGAGGGTCTCGGACACGAGGATGGGGATCGCCCGCGCGTTGATCTGTCGGTCGCGCCCGTTGCCGTCGGGGTAGTCCACGGCCTGCACATCGGTGATGAGGCCGCCGCTCACGGTGATCTGCACCTGCACCGGACCGTAGCGGGTGTTCACGGCCGATCCCGTGTACGTGCCATCGGCGAGCGCCGAGGTGGACGCCGACGTGCTCGACTCGGTCGGCGTGCTCGTGGCGCTCGGCGTGCTCGTGGCGCTCGGCGTGCTCGACTCGCTCGGTGTGCTCGTGGCGGACGACGCGCCCGACGTCGTGGCGGCGGCCGAGTCGACGACCGTCGAGGCGCCGTCCGACGCCGGCGACGCCACGACGGCTTCACCGAGCGAGGTGCGGTAGCTGAACAGCAGGACGAGCCCGCTGAGGGTCGCAAGGATGCCGTAGGCGATCTTCTTCATGGTCTTCTCCTGTCGGCGTCAGATGGTGAAGGCTTCGGTGTGCACGCGATCCGCTCGGATGCCTGCGGCGTCGAGGTCGGCGCGCACCGCGGACATCCAGGGCAGCGGACCGCACACGAACACGTCGTAGTCCTCGAGGTCCGGCGCGAGGTGGCGGATGAGGTCCGCGCCGCGCCAGTCGGCGTGCGCGGCGGGGAGCCAGGTCGACCCTTCCGGGAGGCGTGGGCCGATGAGCCGGAAGTGCCGCAGGCCGCGACGTCGCACGAGGTCGGCGACGGCATCCGTGCGGAGCGCATCCTCGTCGGTGTGGTCGCGCGTCACGAGGATCGCTTCGCCGGGGGCGTAGGGCTCGGACTCGAGGATCGACAGCAGCGGGGAGACGCCGGCTCCGGCCCCGAGCATCAGCAGCTTGCGCCCTTTGCGCACGTCTCCCGTCAGGTGGCCGAACGGGCCCTCGACGAGCACTCGCGTGCCGGGCCGCAGCGAGGCCAGCCGCTGGGTGCCGTCGCCGACCATCTTGGCCGCGACGACCAGTTCACCGCGCGACGGGTCGGTCGCGAGCGACAGCGGATGTCCGCGCGTCCACCCCGCACCGTCCAGGAAGCGCCAGACGAAGAACTGTCCGCCGCGCGCACCGAGCCGCTCCAGGCGCCGCCCCCGCATCCGCACGACGACGCCCGAGGTGCCGTCGCGGACCACCTGGTGCACCCGGATGTCGTGACGCCACGAGCGCCAGAGCGGCGCGGCCACGCGGAAGACGATGACGGATGCCGCGACGAGCGCCCACAGCGTCCACCAGTAGACGGTCGCGAGCGGGTACGTCAGGAAGTCCGCACCCGTCCACAGCATGTGCGGGATCGCGAGCCCGACCCCGAGGTAGCCGTAGAGGTGCAGCAGATGCCAGGACTCGTAGCGCAGGCGGCGACGGGCGCGACGGATGCTCGTCGCGACGATCATCCCAAGAAGTGCCGTGCCCGCTGTGGCGAGGAGCATCCCGGGGTAGTTCCACACGAAGTCCCATGCCTGCGCGAGCGGGTTCACGCCCGCCGTGACGGCGTAGCCGAGGACGAGCAACACGATGTGCGCGAGGAGCAGCCAGAACGACCAGAAGCCGACCCAGCGATGCATGCGCGTGATGGCATCACGGCCGAAGCCGCGCTCGAACAGCGGCACGCGCGCCATCAGGAGCACCTGGTACAGGAGCAGATTGGCCGAGACGAGTCCCGTGATGCGGCCGAGCGTCGTGAGCGTCTCCCCTCCCCCGGCGAGCAGGCTCTGCACGCCGCCGCCGGCGACCCACAGCGCCGCGACGAACAGACTCGTCGCCCAGATGACGGCTGTCGCCGCGATGTTCCACTGCGCGCGGTGCGTGCCACGAGCCCGCGGGATGAGGGGCCGCGAGATGGTCCGGTCAGCGGCTCCGGCGGAGACGAACGGCGCGGCGGGCGCGTGTGAGGTCATCCCCCGAGCGTCGTAAGCACTCTCCCAGACGAGACCAAGAAAACGCGCCTCTCATCGTTCGCATAGGAGATGCATGCGAGACGGCTTGATCAGCCGGCGGCCGTCCCGAAGATCGAGCCCACGAGGAACGTCGCCGCGAGCGCGATCGCGCCGCCGATCACCGTGCGGATGACCGCGCGGCCGCGCGGCGATCCGCCGATCCACGCCGCGAGGTAGCCGGTGACGGCGAGCGCCAGCAGCACCGCCACGAACGTGGCCACGATCCGGGCCGGATGCGGCAGCAGAAGGATCGTCGCCATCGGCAGCAGCGCGCCGATGAAGAAGGCGACGGCGGATGCCAGTGCCGCGTGCCACGGGCTCACGACGTCGTCCTGGTCGATCCCCAACTCGATCGCGAGGTGCGCCTTCAGCGCGTCCCTCCCCGTCAGCTCGGTGGCGACGGCCGTGGCGGTCGCGTGCGACAGGCCCTGCTGCTCATACAGGCCGACGAGCTCGGCGAGCTCGGCCTCGGGTTCCTCGGCGAGCTCGCGCCGTTCCTTCTCGATCAAGGTGCGCTCGCTGTCGCGCTGGCTCGACACCGACACGTACTCGCCGAGCGCCATCGAGATCGCGCCGCCGACGAGCGCGGCCGACCCCGCCAGCAGCACGGGCAGCACGTCCGACGTCGCGCTCGCGACGCCGACGACCACGGCGGCGGTCGAGACGATGCCGTCGTTGGCGCCGAGTACGCCCGCACGGAGCCAGTTCAGACGCTGGGCCAGACCCTGCCGATGGGGTTCTCCTGCGTGTCCGCCGGGGGCGGTCTGGGTGGTCATGGTCCCACGCTAGGCAGGCTGCTCCCGCGGCGCTAGCAAGGAGAGGCATCCCTCCGCGCCGTCACGCCCGCGGAGCGTGCGCCTCGAGGAACTCGTACAGATCGGTCGTGTCCACGCCCGGGAACGACCCCGACGGCAGCGTCGCGAGCAGCGTGCGGGGCGTCCGCACATTCGGCCACGCCTGGTCGCGCCACTGGGTCTCGAGTTCGGCGGGCGCGCGGCGGCAGCAGACTTCGACGGAGTGCCGCGAGACGCCGCGGTTGGTCGTCTCCCGCCCGAGGAACCACTTCGTGTCGTCGAAGCGCACCCCTACCGACACCGAGTGCGCGCCCTCGCTCGACCCCTCGACCCGGGCGGTGCACCAGTAGGTCCCGTTCCCCGTGTCGGTGTACTGGTAGTACGGGTTGAACTTGTCGGGGATGTCGAACACGACGCGGCTGGTCCAGCGCCTGCAGCACAGCTGCCCCTCGATCGATCCGAGACGGTCGGAGGGGAAGTTCACGTCGTCGTTCTCGTACGCCTTCGTGATGGTGCCCGACTCGTGCACCTTCAGGAAGTGCACGCGGATGCCGAGGTGCTGCGTCGCGAGATTGGTGAAGCGGTGGGCGGCGGTCTCGTACGAGACCGAGTACGCGTCGCGGAGATCCTCGATCGACAGGGCGCGTCGCGCTTTGGCGTCCTGCAGCACGGGAACGGCATGCTCCTCGGGGATGAGCAGCGCCCCGGTGAGGTAGTTCGTCTCCACCCGCTGGCGGAGGAACTCGGCGTAGGAGCGCGGCTCGCTGTGCCCGAGGATGCGGCTCGCGAGCGCCTGCAGCACCGCCGTGCGCGAGTCGCCCTTCGCGGGAACCGTGCTGGAGAGGTAGAGCCGGCCGTGCTTGATGTCCGCGACCGAGCGGGTCGAGGCCGGCAGGTCCGCGACATAGTGCAGCGAGAAGCCCAGGTGGGCGGCGATATCCGACGCCGTCCGCTGCGTCAGCGGCCCGCCGGGGTGATCAACGGCCGCGAGGATGGCCCGCGCGTGCTCCTCGAGCTCGGGGAAGTAGTTGTCCTGTCGCCGCATCAGGTGGCGGAGCTCCACGTTGGCGCGGCGCGCCTCCTCTGGGGTCGCCGAGCGCTCGTCGCCCAGCCGCTCGATCTCGCCCTGCAGCGCGAGCATCGCGCGCAGCGCGTCGTCGGGGATCGCCTTGCCGATGCGGAACGGCTCGATGCCGAGCGCCCGGAAAGTCTGCCCCTTCATCGCCCGCTCGAGGGCGATCTCCAGCGTCGCCCGCTCGTCGAGGGTCTCCGCCTCCAGCAGCTGGTCGACGGTCGCGCCGAGCGCCTTCGCGATCGCACGCAGGAGGGTGAGCTTCGGCTCGCGTTTGCCCGTCTCGATCATGGACAGCTGGCTGGGCGCGCGCTCGACCGCCGCCGCGAGCTCGTCGAGGGTCATCCCGCGCGCCGTGCGCAGCTGGCGGATGCGCCGCCCGATCGTCAGTGCGTCGGCATCCGGCTCAGCGGTCTCGGAATCTGCCCTGGAGAGAACATCGACGTTCGTCATGTCCCGAAGTGTGTCACAGAAGAAGAAGATCGGCAAAACTTCACACCGGATTCTGTCGGGGCGATACCGAATCTTCACCCAGAGTGGATGCCACGACGCTCCGACAGGCTCAGCAACCGAGCCGGGGAGCACTGACCAGGAAGGAAGGCAAGGCCATGACTCCGACCGCGACGGGCATCGCCCCCGACGAGACCACCCGCCCCACGACGGGGCCGATCCCGACGAGCGCGATCGTCGTCACCGGCCCTCTCCGTGACCGCTACGACGAGATCCTCACGCCCGACGCGCTCGCGTTCCTGTCCGAGCTGCACGCGCGCTTCGCCGGCCGCCGCCACGACCGCCTCGCCGACCGCATGCGCCGCCGGTTCGAGATCGGCAACGGGCACGACCCGCAGTTCCGCGCCGACACCGCCCACATCCGCGAGGACGCGGACTGGCAGGTCGCGGGAGCCGGCCCGGGCCTCGAGGATCGCCGCGTCGAGATCACGGGTCCGACCGACCCGAAGATGACGATCAACGCCCTGAACTCGGGGGCGAAGGTGTGGCTCGCCGACCAGGAGGACGCGACGAGCCCGACGTGGAAGAACGTCATCGAGGGCCAGCTGTCGCTGCGCGACGCGATCCGCGGCGAGCTGCGCTACACCTCCCCCGAGGGCAAGGTGTACGAGGTCACCGCCGAGCGCACACCGACGATCGTGATGCGTCCGCGCGGCTGGCACCTGACCGAGAAGCACATCGAGTTCACCGACCGCACCGGGCGCACGCTCGCGGCATCCGGCTCGCTCGTGGACTACGGCCTGTACTTCTTCCACAACGCGCAGCGGCTGATCGAGAACGGCGTCGGCCCGTACTTCTACCTGCCGAAGATCGAATCGGCCGAAGAGGCGCGGCTGTGGGACGACGTGTTCAGCTTCAGCGAGGAGTACCTCGGCATCGCGCACGGCACGATCCGCGCGACCGTGCTGATCGAGACGCTGCCGGCCGCCTTCGAGATGGAGGAGATCCTCTTCGAGCTGCGCGATCACATGGCGGGCCTGAACGCGGGCCGGTGGGACTACATCTTCTCGATGATCAAGAACTACCGCGGCCGCGGCGCCCGGTTCGTCCTGCCCGACCGCAGCCAGGTGACGATGACGGTGCCGTTCATGCGGGCCTACACCGAGCTGCTCGTGAAGACCTGCCACAAGCGCGGCGCCTTCGCGATCGGCGGCATGAGCGCCTTCATCCCGAACCGACGCGACCCCGAGCTCACGGCACTGGCGTTCGAGAAGGTGTCGGCCGACAAGAAGCGCGAGGCGGGCGACGGCTTCGACGGCACGTGGGTGGCCCACCCCGACCTCATCCCCGTCGCGCAGGCGGAGTTCGACGCGGTGCTCGGCGACAAGCCGAACCAGATCGACCGCCAGCGCCCCGAGGTGGAGGTGACGGCATCGCAGCTCATCGACGTGCACATCGGCCTGCCGATCTCGGCCGGCGGCGTCTACGCGAACGTGTCGGTGGCGATCCGCTACATCGAGGCCTGGCTGCGGGGCCTCGGCGCCGTCGCGATCGACGGCCTGATGGAGGATGCCGCGACCGCCGAGATCTCCCGCTCACAGGTGTGGCAGTGGATCCACCAGGACCGCTCCACCGAGGACGGCACGAAGATCACCCGGGAGTATATCGAGGAGCTCATCGCCCGCGTGCTCGGCGAAGTGGAGCGTCGGGACGGCGACCGGTTCGACGACGCCGCCGAGATCTTCCGCACCGTGGCCCTGGGCGACGACTTCCCGACGTTCCTGACGCTGGGGGCGTACGCCGACTACCTGACCGACGAAGACTGACACCACCGGGACTCACCGAGGAGATACGGACATGACCACCTACGAAGACGACATCCGCGCCATCGAGGCGCTCAAGGCCGCGAATGGGCCCGCGTGGGACGCCATCGATCCCGAGTCCGTCGCCCGGATGCGGGCGCAGAACCGGTTCCGCACCGGGCTCGAGATCGCGCAGTACACCGCCGACATCATGCGCCGCGACATGGCCGAGTACGACGCCGACGCGTCGGCCTACACGCAGTCGCTGGGCGTCTGGCACGGCTTCATCGGGCAGCAGAAGCTCATCTCGATCAAGAAGCATCTCAAGTCCACGAACAAGCGCTACCTCTACCTGTCGGGGTGGATGGTCGCCGCACTGCGGTCCGAGTTCGGCCCCCTGCCCGACCAGTCGATGCACGAGAAGACGGCGGTGCCGGCGCTGATCGAGGAGCTCTACACGTTCCTGCGTCAGGCCGATGCCCGTGAGCTGGACCTGCTGTTCACGAAGCTGGATGCCGCGCGCCTGGCCGGCGACGAGACGGCGGTCGAGTTCATCCAGTCGCAGATCGACAACTACGAGACGCATGTCGTGCCGATCATCGCCGACATCGACGCCGGCTTCGGAAACCCCGAGGCGACGTACCTGCTCGCGAAGAAGATGATCGAGGCGGGCGCCTGCGCGATCCAGATCGAGAACCAGGTGTCGGACGAGAAGCAGTGCGGGCACCAGGACGGCAAGGTCACGGTGCCGCACGAGGACTTCCTCGCGAAGATCAACGCCGTCCGCTACGCGTTCCTCGAGCTCGGCATCGACAACGGCATCATCGTCGCCCGCACCGACTCGCTCGGCGCCGGCCTCACGCAGAAGATCGCCGTCTCGCATGAGCCCGGCGACCTGGGCGACCAGTACAACGCGTTCCTCGATGTCGAGGAGATCGGCGAGGGCGACCTGAGTGACGGCGACGTCGTCATTCGCCGCGAGGGGCGGCTGCTGCGGCCCAAGCGCCTGGCGTCGAACCTCTACCAGTTCCGACGCGGCACCGGCGAGGCGCGATGCGTGCTGGACTGCATCACGTCGCTGCAGCACGGCGCCGACCTGCTGTGGATCGAGACCGAGAAACCGCACATCGCGCAGATCGCCGGCATGGTCGACGAGATCCGCAAGGAGATCCCCAACGCGAAGCTCGTCTACAACAACAGCCCGTCGTTCAACTGGACGCTGAACTTCCGCCAGCAGGCCTACGACGCCCTCGTCGAGGAGGGCGCGGACGTCTCCGCCTACGACCGCGCCGACCTCATGAACGTCGCCTATGACGACACCGAGCTCGCGCGCCTGGCCGACGAGAAGATCCGCTCGTTCCAGAAGGACGGCTCGGCGCGTGCCGGCATCTTCCACCACCTCATCACGCTGCCGACGTACCACACGGCCGCGCTGTCGACGGATGATCTCGCGAAGGGCTACTTCGGCGACGAGGGCATGCTCGCCTACGTGAAGGGCGTGCAGCGTCGCGAGATCCGCGAGGGCATCGCGACGGTCAAGCACCAGAACATGGCGGGCAGCGACATCGGCGACAACCACAAGGAGTACTTCGCCGGCGACGCCGCCCTCAAGGCCGGCGGCAAGGACAACACGATGAACCAGTTCGGCTGATCACAGTCCGAGCCGGTCGCCGAACCCTCGTCTCCGACCCGAACCCTCACGCTCAGGCGCGCCTGGCCGTGAGGGTTCGGCTTGGAGGTGAGGGTTCGGCGGGGCGGGGCGGCGAGGGTTCGGCCGCGGAGCGGCGAGGGTTCGGCGGGGCGGGGCGGCGGAGCCACGCGCTCGGCCGTCGTGCGCCGAGCGCGTCAGGGCAGCAGGCCGAGCTCCATCGCCCGCGTGACGGCGCGGGTGCGGTCGGGGGCGTCGAGCTTGTCGAACGCCTTCTGCAGGTGGGTCTTCACGGTCGCCTCGCCGATGCCCAGGTCGACCCCGATCTGCCGGTTGCTGCGGCCCTGCGCGACCCGGCGCAGCACGTCGAGCTCGCGCGGCGTCAGCACGGGTTCGGCGGCCGGCCGGCGCATCCGCTCCACGAGGCGCACGGCGACCTGCGGCGACAGCGCGCTCTGCCCGGCGGCCACCGAGCGGATCGCGGCGACGATCTCGGCGCGCGGCGCCGCCTTCAGCAGGTAGCCGCCGGCGCCCGCCTCGACCGCGGCGAGGATCTGCTCGTCGGTCTCGTAGGTAGTGAGGATGAGCACCCGCGGCGCGGGGGTTCCGGCTTCGCCCGCGGCGAGCCGGGCAGTCGCCGCGACGCCGTCGACGCCCGGCATCCGCAGGTCCATCAGAACGACGTCCGGATGGGTCTCGGCAGCGATCCGCACCGCCTCGTCGCCATCGGCGGCCTCACCGACGATCTCGAGGCCGGGTTCCTCGGCGAGCACGGCGACGAGTCCGGCGCGCACGATGGGGTGGTCGTCGACGACCAGCAGCCGGATCACGCGTCCACCTCCGCAGCACGCTCACGCAGCGGCAGCCGGACGGTCAGGCGCGTGCCCTCCCCCGGCGCCGCGACGACCTCGAACGTCCCACCCGACAGCGCGACGCGCTCGCGCATGCCGTCCAGTCCGAATCCATGGCGGGATGCCGCGGGGTCGAACCCCTGGCCGTCGTCGGCGACGGTGAGGACGATCTGCGCGGCATCGGACGACAGCTCCAGCCGCGCGCGGCGCGCCGCGGCGTGCTTGCGGACGTTCGCGAGCGCCTCCTGCGCGCATCGCAGCAGCACGACCTGCGTCTCGGGGTCGAGGGTCGGCAGCGCCTCGGTGCCGTCGATGTGCACCACGAGGCTCGTCTCGACGCGGAACCGCTCGGCGAGCCGCTGCAGCGCCTGACCGAGCGTGGCATCGGCCGGGACGGCGGCCGTCCGTGCGACGATCTCGCGCGCCTCGGCGAGCGCCTCGCGGGCAGTGCGCTCGACGGTGTCCATCGTGGCCGCGGCGTCAGCCGGTTCGCCGCGGCGCGCCTGCGCGGCGGCCCGTTCGCTCAGCAGGACGAGTCCGGCGAGGGTCTGCGCCAGGGTGTCGTGGATGTCGCGGGCCAGCCGCTCCCGCTCGGCCGACGCGCCCTGCGCCGCGCTCAGCGCGCGCACCGTCTCCTGCGCCGCGACGAGCTCGTCGACGAGCGCCGCGCGCTCGTTGCCGTACTCCGCGATCCGGCTGATCCACAGGCCCATCGCGATCGCGAACCCGAGCGAGACGAGCCCAGAGGCGGAGGCCGCCACGAGCGAGCCGGTGGAGATCAGCATCCCGACGCACACGGCGAGGCCGATGACGACGCACCCCATCACGGCGTCGCGCACCCGCACCGCAAGGGTCCACAGCACCGGATAGGCGAGCGCCTGCAGGAAGGCGCCGTTGGGGCTCGCCGCACACGCGAGCGTGAGGGCGACCGCGGCCGCCGCCACGAACCCCCACATCCGCGGTGCCGATTCCGGGTGCGCCCCCGCCGTCCCGCCAGCCTCGGCCCGTGCCGCCGGGACGGGCCGCCACAGCCGGAAGAACCCGAGGTACGCGCCGACGAGCAGCCCGATCCCGGCCAGCAGCAGAAGTCCGCCGGCAGGCTGCGGCGGGTCGGCGAGCCACGCGAGGGCGAGGGTCAGTCCGACGACGGCGATGACCGCGGCATCCCACCCCAGACGCGTCGGCACGAGGGCGCGCGAGGAAGGGCCGGGGGCGGGCGGAACGGTCATCACCGGCTCACGTTACGCGTCGCGGCGGTTCCAGCGGAACGTCAGCCGGCTGACGATCACGCCGATCACGAGCCACCCGGCCAGCACGAGCGCGACCCAGCCGAGGTTCCACTCGCCGCCGGGTTCGAGCGTCGCGTACTCCGCGGGCAGGAACACCGCGCGCAGCCCGCGCGCCATCCACACCAGCGGGAAGACGCTCGCGAGGTTCTGCAGCCAGTCCGGCAGCAGCCAGAAGAAGAGGTACACGCCCGACACGAACTGCAGCACGAGGCCGATGGGAACGACGACCGCACTCGCGCTGCGGGCACTGCGGGGCAGGGCCGATACGGCGATCCCGAGAAGTGCCGACGCAGTGAGTCCCAGGAGGAACACCCACGCGAACGTCCCCCACGCCTCGACGGTGCTCGGCAGCGGGACGTGGAAGATGAACGCGGCCGCGGCCAGCAGCAGCGCCGCCTGCAGCAGCCCCGTCACGAGCACCTCGCCGAGCTTGCCGGCGAAGTACGACACCGGCGACAGCGGCGTGCCACCGAGCCGTTTGAGCGTGCCGTCGGAGCGCTCGGTCGCGATGTCGATCGCGAGGTTCTGGAACCCCGAGAGCAGCAGGCCGGCCGCCATCATCCCCGGCAGGTACAGCTGCGCGGCGGAGATCGCGGGCACGCCCGGGCCGCCCGTGATGTCGCCCGAGCCGCCGAACACCGTACTGAACAGCCCGAGCATGAGCACCGGGAACAGGAAGGTGAAGAAGAGTGTGTCGGAGGAGCGGAAGTAGCCGCGCAGTTCGTAGCCGGCGCGGTGCGCGCCGAGCGCCAGGGTGGTGCCGAGGGTGGCGGTGGTGCCCGGGGTGGCGGTGCTCATGAATGGCTGCTTTCGTCGAGACCGGCGGGCGTGGCGACGCCGGCGAGGTCGGATGCCGCGGATGCGGCGACGAGGCCGAGGTAGATCTCCTCGAGGGTGGGGCGGCGGATCTGCAGGTCCTTCGGCTCGCCGCCGAGGCGCGCGGCGAGCGCGGAGGCGAAGGTGAGCGGCTCGGTGGTGCGCTGCTCTCGACGGGCGCCGGCTTCCGTCCAGGTCACGAGCGGAATGCGGGCGTCGTCGCCGCCGATGCGATCGACGGGCCCGATCGCGCACAGTGTGCCGTGGGTGACGACGGCGACGCGGCCGGCGAGTTGCGCGGCTTCGTCGAGGTCGTGCGTCGTGAGCAGGATCGTCGTGCCGTCCCTCTGCAGCGAGCGGATGAGTTCCCAGAACACCCGCCGGGCCTGCGGGTCGAAGCCCGTCGTGGGTTCGTCGAGGAACAGCAGCTCGGGGCGCCCGATGATGCCGAGCGCGACGTCGACGCGACGCTGCTGGCCGCCGGAGAGCTTCGCGATGCGGGTGCCGGCCTGCGCCGTCAGGCCGACGGCGGCGATGACCTCGTCGACGTCGCGGGGGCGCGGGTAGTAGCCGGCGAACTGCCGCAGCTGCTCGCGCACCGTGAACACCCCCGCCTGTCCCGCCGTCTGCAGCACGATGCCGATGCGCTCCCGCCAGCGGCGGTCGGCGCTCCCCGGATCGGCGCCGAGGACGCTCACGTCTCCCGCCGTGCGGTGCCGGTACCCCTCGAGGATCTCGATCGTCGTGGACTTACCGGCCCCGTTGGGCCCGAGGAGCGCGAAGGTCTCGCCGCGCTCGATGTCGAAGGTGAGCCCGGCCACGGCCATGCGATCGCCGTAGGACTTGCGCAGGTCGCGGACCCGCACCGCTGGTTCTGTCATGGTTCCAGTGTTCGCCCCGCACGCCCCGGCCGACAGCCCTCATCCGGCGGAGCGCCCATCCCCCGATCGGGGGAGGGACGCCGTTCGGCCAGCACGACGTCGCCGACTGTTTAGGCTGAGGGAGACGACGTGGGGGTGCGGAATGGAGTCGACGGCCCGAGAAGACGGCAGAACGAGCCGTCGCGATTTCCTGCGCCGGACGGGCATCGGCGCGGCCTCTCTCGCCGTCGCGGGCGGGGCCGGATTCGGCATCGGGGCCGTGACGTCCGGCAGCGCCCGTCCCGAGGCCCCCGCGGAGTTCACCCCGCTGCCCGAGCGCGCCGAACCCGGGTTCGACCACGTCGTCGTGCTCATGTTCGAGAACCGCAGCTTCGACAACGTGCTGGGGCGGGTGTACTCCCCCGCCGAGAAGACGCAGGCCGAGTTCGACGGCGTCGCCCAGGGCGACTATGCCAACGCCGCGCCGGACGGCACCCGCATCCCCGCGCACGTGTACTCCGGCACGACCGACCACATCATGCAGCAGCCGCAGCCCGACCCCGGCGAGACCTACCCGCACGTCAACACGCAGCTCTACGACGTCGTCGACCCCGCGACCAATGATGACCTTCGCGCGCACGGCCTGCGCGCGCCCTACAACGCTCCGCCGGCGGGCGCGACCGCCACGAACGAGGGGTTCGTGCGGGACTACATCATCAACTTCCGTGCGTCGATGCGCCGCGAGCCGACGCCGGCGGAGTACCGGGTGGCGATGGGCGGCTTCTCCCCCGACATGCTGCCGGTGTTCTCCGCGCTCGCCCGCCAGTTCGCCGTCTACGATCGGTGGTTCGCCGCGGTGCCGTCGCAGACCTACTGCAACCGGTCGTTCTTCCACGCCTCCACCTCGCACGGGTTCGTCGTCAACCACACCGACGGCTCGTACGCGAAGTGGCTCAACGCCCCGGCATCCGCCACGATCTTCAACCGACTCGAAGACGCGGGCATCTCCTGGCGCGTGTACTACGACCCGACGCAGCTGGTGTCTCTGACGGGCCTCATCCACGCGCCGGTGCTGGAGAAGTACTGGAAGACGAACTTCCGCGACATGACGCAGTTCTACGCGGATGCCGCGGCCGGCGACCTGCCCGCTTATGCGTTCATCGAGCCGCGCATGATCTTCAATCACAACGACATGCATCCGCCGTGGGGCGAGCTGCGGGACGGCACGCTGACCCTCGACGACGGGACGACGGTTCAGATCGACAACAGCGCGTACTCCGACGTGCGCGCCGGCGACAAGCTGCTGCAGGACGTCTACGACGCGATCCGCACGAGCGCCTCGACGACGGGCTCCAACGCGGTCAACACGGCGCTGGTGGTGACCTTCGACGAGCACGGCGGCATCTACGACCACGTCGCCCCGCCGAAGGCGACGCCGCCGGATGACAGCGGTGCGGGCGAGATGGGCTTCACGTTCGATCGGCTGGGTCTGCGGGCGCCGTCGATCGTCGTCAGCGCATACACCGCGGCGGGCGCGGTCATCCACGACGAGATGCACCACGGCTCGGTCATCGCGACCCTTTGCCGGCAACACGGGCTCAAGCCGCTGACCGCCCGGGACGACGGCGCGCGCACCATCGACAACGCGGTGGGCCTCGCGCATCCGCGGCAGCCGTACACGTGGCCGCAGCCGGTCGCGCTGTGGCAGCCGCCGAACCCCGAGGCGGTCGCGGAGGACACCACCGACGCCCATCGCGCGCGCCCCCTCACCTCCCCCGCCCGAGGGCTGCTGGGACTGCTGATGGCGAAGTACGCGCCTGGCGAGCCGGTGCCGACCACCTACGGCGAGGCCTACGACGCCCTGCAGCAGCACGGCCGGGGGCTGTTCGGCACGACGGACGAGAAGCCGGCCACCGGCGGCTGACCTCCCCGACTACGCTGGGCGTGTGATCCATCGCGCCCCGCTCTCCCGCAAGCTGTCCGCCATCGCCGAGTCGGCGACCCTCAAGGTCGACGCGAAGGCCAAGGCGCTCATGGCCGAGGGCAAGCCCGTCATCTCGTATGCGGCCGGCGAGCCGGACTTCGCGACGCCGCAGTTCATCGTGGATGCCGCCGCTGAAGCGCTGCACGACCGCGCGAACTACCGGTACACGCCCGCCGCGGGCCTGCCCGTGCTGCGCGAGGCGATCGCCGCGAAGACGCTCCGCGACTCGGGCCTGGAGGTCTCGCCCGCGCAGGTCATCGTGACCAACGGCGGCAAGCAGGCGGTGTACCAGGCGTTCCAGGCGGTGGTGAACCCGGGCGACGAGGTGCTGCTGCCGGCGCCGTACTGGACGACCTATCCCGAGGCGATCGCGCTGGCCGACGGCATCCCGGTGGAGGTCTTCGCGGGGGCCGACCAGGACTACAAGGTCACCGTCGAGCAGCTCGAGGCCGCCCGCACCGACAAGACGACGGTGCTCGTGTTCGTCTCCCCCTCGAACCCGACCGGCTCGGTGTACACGCCCGAGGAGACGAAGGCGATCGGGCAGTGGGCGCTCGAGCACGGGATCTGGGTGATCAGCGACGAGATCTACCAGAACCTCGTCTACGAGGGCGCGCGCGCCGTCTCGATCGTCGAGGCCGTTCCGGAACTCGCCGGCCAGACGATCCTCGTCAACGGCGTCGCGAAGACGTACGCCATGACCGGCTGGCGCGTGGGCTGGATGGTCGGCCCCGCCGACGCCATCAAGGTCGCGGGCAACCTGCAGTCGCACCTGAGCTCGAACGTCAATAACATCGCGCAGCGCGCGGCGCTGGCCGCGCTCACCGGTCCGCAGACCGAGGCCGAGCAGATGCGCCTGGCCTTCGACCGCCGTCGCAAGCTCATCGTCGCCGAGCTGGCGAAGATCCCGGGCGTCGCGGTGCCGAACCCGCTGGGTGCGTTCTACGTCTACCCCGACGTGCGGGGACTGCTCGGGCGCTCGTGGCGCGGGACGCAGGTCAACACCACGCTCGAACTCGCCGACCTCATCCTCGACGAAGCCCAGGTCGCCGTCGTTCCCGGTGAGGCGTTCGGTCCTTCCGGATACCTGCGGCTGTCGTACGCCCTGGGCGACGACCAGCTCCTCGAGGGCGTCCAGCGGCTGCAGCAGCTGTTCGGCTGACCCGCCCCCTCGGCCTACAGCTCGACGCCGACGAGCACCGGTTCGGGCTGCAGGAGCAGACCGAACTCGCTCTGCACCCGCTGCTGGATGTAGCGGGCGAGCTCGGCGAGCTCTCCCGCCGTCGCGCCCCCGCGGTTGGTGAGCGCGAGGGCGTGCTTGGTCGACAGCGCCGCGCGCGAGCGCGGCAGCCGGAAGCCCTTGCCGACGCCGGCGTGTTCGATCAGCCACGCCGCGCTGACCTTGACGTCCGGCTGCGACGACACCGGCGGCGGCACGATGCCGTCGAAAACGGCCAGCGGGATGACCGTGACGGGGTCGACGCTCGGCGCCAGTGGCCAGCGCGGGCACTCCGGCGGGAGCGTCCGGGCGAAGGATGCCGAGACGATCGCGTTCTGGAAGAACGAGCCGGCGCTGTGCGTGTCGGGATCGGCATCGTCGAGCACCATGCCCTTGGCGGCGCGCGTGGCGAGGACCGTGTCGCGGATCCCGCGCAGCGAGACCACGGCATCCGGTTCGAGGCGCAGCGCCTGCCGCAGCTGCATGCCGCCGACCGGGACCTCGCCGTGACCCACCTCGCGCAGCTCGAGCGTGATCGACACGATCACTCCGCTGCGCCGCGGGACCTCGCCGTAGTGATGCTTGAGCACGGAAGTGCGGAAGCCGAGTCCGAGATCGGATGCCGGCACCACCTCCACCTCGCCGGTGGCCTCGTCGAGCAGTTCGACCTCCACCAGCGTCTCGACGATCTCCTGGCCGTACGCTCCGACGTTCTGGATGGGAGCCGCACCGGCGCTGCCGGGAATGCCGCTCATCGCCTCGATGCCGGCGAGGCCTTCGGCGACGGCGTAGGCGACGAGGTCGTCCCAGTCGTGTCCGGCCTCGACCCGCAGGCGCACCCGACCCTCCGGCGCCGGCAGGCGTTCGATGCCGCGGGTGCGCACGAGCACGACGGTTCCCTCGAAGGGCTCATCGCCGACGAGCAGATTCGAGCCGCCGCCGATGACCAGCCAGGGGTCGCCCGCCGCCCAGATCTCGCGGAGCGCATCGATGAGCTCGTCGCGCGTGCGCGCCTCGACCATGCGAGCGGGGATGCCGCCGGCGCGCAGCGTCGTCAGCTGCGCGAGCGGGATCGGAGCGATCTGGGGCATGGTGGCAGAGGTCACGCGTGTCGGCGCACGCGGACCTGCGCCTTCCCGAGCACCGTGGTGCCGTCGAACGCGACGGTGAGGTCGATGCGGGCGGTGTCGTCGTCGAGCGCGCCCACCTTCGCCGTGATCACGAGGTCGGCGCCCGCCTCGGCGTCCACCACGACGGGACGCGTGAAACGCACGCCGTACTCGAGGATGCGACCCGCGTCACCCGCCCACGCCACGACCGTCTCGACGGCGAGGCCCATCGTGAGCATGCCGTGGGCGAGCACACCCGGCAGGCCCACGCGCTCGGCGACGTCGTCGCGGTAGTGGATGGGGTTGAAGTCGCCGGAGGCGCCGGCGTAGCGCACGAGGGACTCGCGCGTGAGATGGACCGTGCGCTCGGCGACGACGTCGCCGACGGCCAGAGCGGCGCCGGTCTCGGGACCTGTCGCGGTGGTCATGCGTCCTCGCCTCCGATCAGCAGCACCGATGTCGCGGTGACGACGTGCGCGCCCCCGGCATCCGTGATCTCGGCCTCGCTCGTGACCATCGCCCCCGTGCCGAACGGGCGGACGTTCGTGATCTGCAGCTGCGCGACGAGCTCGTCGCCCGCGACGATCGGCCGCGTGTAGCGGAAGCGCTGCTCGGCGTGGACGGTGCGCTCCAGCGCGATGCCCGAATCCTCCTCGGCGAGCAATTGCTGCAGCGTGAGATCTTGGATCACCATCGCGAACGTCGGCGGCGCGACGACATCGGCGTAGCCCAGGGCGCGCGCGGCGTCAGGGTCGACGTGCTGCGCGGCATCCGCGAAGACGGCACGCGCGAACTCGCGCACCTTCTCACGGCCGACGAGGTACGGCGCGGTCGGCGGGAACGAGCGGCCGACCAGCTCAGGATTCACGGACACACCTCGATCCTACCGAGCGAGGCGCGGGTGCCCGACTCGTCGCGTCTCGGCGCGAGGGTCAGCGCGCACGGCGCGCGCGGATCGCCTTGACGGCCATCTGCACGGCGATGAAGGCGAGGAACACCGCGAACAGGATGTTCGCCACGAGCGGCGACATCAGCGTCGCGAGCCACGCGCCCACGGCGGTCGTCGTGCAGGCCGCGACGCCCACGAGGCCCGCGCCGAGCAGGTCGACGTTGCCGCGGCGCAGGTTGCCGACGGTGCCCGAGACGGCGGTCGGGATCATCATCAGCAGCGACGTCCCCTTCGCGATGAGGTCGCTCGTGCCGAACAGGAACATGAGCGCCGGCACGACGATGACGCCGCCGCCCACTCCCAGGAGCCCCGCCATGATCCCGGTGAACAGCCCCAGCGCGACGAGTCCGATGATCGATCCCAGCGTCAGGACCAGCTCGGCGTCGCGGGACGGCACGACGACGAACAGCATGACGATGACGACCGCGAGGAAGGCGACGAAGCCCCAGCGCAGCGCGTTCTGCGGGATTCGGGCGAGCAGCCACGTGCCGATCTGAGCACCCACGACCGCGCCGGCGGCGAGGATCAGCGCCGGGATCCAGGCCACCGAGCCGTGCACCGCGTAGGAGACCACCCCGACGGCGGCCGTCGGCACGATCGCGGCGAGCGACGTGCCGGCGGCGAGCCGCTGGTCGAAGCGCAGCAGCAGCACCAGCATCGGCACGATCACCGTGCCGCCGCCGACACCGAACAGCCCGGACAGCAGGCCCGCCGCGAGCCCCACGCCGATGCACGACAGCACGAAGCGCGCGTCGCGACGGCGGGGCGCCGCCGCCGCGCTCACGCGTGCACCTCGTCGCCGGGCTCGTCGGCTGTCGTCGCCTGCTCGAACTGCGACCGGTACAGGCGCCAGTACGCGCCCTCAGCGGCGATGAGCTCGTCGTGCGTGCCCTTCTCGACGATGTCGCCGTGCTCCATCACGAGGATGAGGTCGGCATCGCGGATCGTCGACAGCCGGTGCGCGATGACGAACGACGTGCGTCCCTCGCGCAGCGCCGACATCGCGTGCTGCAGGAGCAGCTCGGTCCGGGTGTCCACGGAGCTCGTCGCCTCGTCGAGGATGAGCACGCTCGGCTGCGCGACGAACGCCCGCGCGATCGTGATGAGCTGCTTCTCGCCCGCCGACACGTTCGCGGCATCCTCGTCGAGGACGGTGTCGTAGCCGTCGGGCAGCGAGTGCACGAAGCGGTCGACGCGGGTGGCGACGGCCGCCTCCATGATCTCCAGATCGGATGCCGACTCATTGCCGTACCGGATGTTCTCGCGGATCGTGCCCGCGAACAGCCACGGGTCCTGCAGCACCATCCCGGTGCGCGAGCGCACGTCATCGCGGGTGAGCTCGGCGATGTCCTGCCCGTCGAGGAGGATCCGCCCGCCGTCCAGCTCGTAGAAACGCATCAGCAGGTTCACCAGCGTCGTCTTGCCGGCGCCGGTGGGGCCGACGATCGCGACGGTCTGGCCGGGCTCGACCCGGAACGACAGGTCGCGGATGAGCGGCTTGTCAGGCGCGTAGCTGAACACGACGTGCTCGAACTCGATGACACCGCGGCCGCCCCGCAGCGCGGGGGCGTCCTCGGCATCCGGCTCCTGCTCGTCTTCGTCCAGCAGCTCGAACACGCGCTCGGCCGACGCGGTGCCGGACTGCACGACCGCGGCCATGCCGCCGAGCTCCGACAGCGGCTGCGTGAACTGCTGCGAATACTGGATGAAGGCCTGCACGTCACCGAGCCGCAGCTGGCCGGAGGCCACCATCAGTCCGCCGAGGACGGCGATGCCGACGTAGCTGAGCGAGCCGATGAACATCATCGCGGGCATCATCAGCCCCGAGAGGAACTGGGCCTTGAACGCGGCCTGGTACAGATCCTCGTTCTCCTCCTGGAACTTCTCCCGCGAGTCCTTCTCGCGTCCGTAGACGCGCACGAGCGCGTGGCCGGAGAACGACTCCTCGACGCGGGCGTTCAGGCGTCCCACCTTGCGCCACTGCGTGTTGAACGCCTTCTGCGACTTCGGCCCGATGATGCCGAACACCACCGCCATCAGCGGCAAGGCGACCAGCGCGACGATCGCCAGCTGCCACGAGATCGAGAACATCATCACGAGCACGCCCACCACCGTCAGCACGTTGGTGACGGCGGTCGACAGCGACTGCTGCATGGTCTGGGTGATGTTGTCGATGTCGTTCGTGACGCGCGAGATCAATTCGCCGCGCTGCACACGGTCGAAGTACGACAGCGGCAGGCGATTGATCTTCGCCTCGACCTGCTCGCGCAGGCGCCACATCGTGCGCACCATGATGATGTTGATGACGTAGCCCTGAATCCAGGTGAGCACGGCCGAGGCCACGTAGATCGCGAGCGCGGCCACGAGCACCCACTTGAGCCGCTCGAAGTCGATGCCGGCCCCGACCTGGAAGTTCTGCATCGCGGCGACCATGTTCGCGATGTCCGTCTGACCGGCCGCGCGCAGCGCCTCGATCACCTCGGCCTGCGACATGCCCGCGAACTGCGCGGGCAGCGATGCCGACACGACACCCTCGAAGATGACGTTGGTCGCCTCGCCGAGCACCTTGGGCGCCGCGACGGCGAGCACGACCCCGATCGCACCGAGGAGGGAGACGAGGGCGAACACCCACTTGTACGGGCCGAGCAGTCCGATCATGCGGAAGAAGCTCTGCCGGAAGTTCGACGCCTTGCCGGGTGCGACCGAGTCCCAGTCGCCGGAGTTCAGGCGCGCCTGCTCGGCGAGCTCGACCTCGTAGCGCTCCTCTTCGGTCATCTCGGTCCCTGAGCTTGTCGAAGGGCCTGTGCTTGTCGAAGGGCTCATGCGTCCACTCCCAGCTGCGACTGCACGATCTCGCGGTAGGTCTCGTTCGAGGCGAGGAGCTCGTCGTGGGTGCCGGAGCCGACCATGCGGCCGTCGTCGAGCACGATGATGCGGTCGGCGTCGGTGATCGTCGAGATCCGCTGCGCGACGACGATCTTGGTCACCTGCGGCAACTCTCGCCAGAGCGCCTGGCGCAGCCGGGTATCCGTCGTCACGTCCAGCGCGGAGAACGAGTCGTCGAAGACGAGGATGTCGGGGCGGTGCGCGATCGCGCGGGCGATCGACAGGCGCTGACGCTGGCCGCCGGAGACGTTGGTGCCGCCCTGCGCGATGCGGGCGTTCAGCTGACCCTCCATCTCGGAGACGAAGTCGCGCCCCTGAGCGATCTCGAGGGCGTGCCACAGTTCGTCGTCGGTCGCCTCTTCGCGGCCGAAGCGCAGGTTGGACGCCACGGTGCCGGTGAACAGGAAGGCGCGCTGCGGCACGTAGCCGATGCCCTCCCACATGCGGTCGAGGTCGGCTTCGCGCACATCGACGCCGCCGACGCGGACGCTGCCGCCGGTCACGTCGAACAGGCGCGGGATCAGCGAGACGAGCGTGGTCTTGCCCGAGCCGGTCGAGCCGACGACGGCGACCGTCTCCCCGGCATCCGCTCGGAACGAGATCCCCTGCAGGACGGGCGCCTCGGCGCCGGGGTAGGTGAACGACACATCGTCGAACTCGACCGTGCCCGGCGTCGGGAAGGAGCCGACCGGATTCTCCGGCCGGACCAGGGCGTCGCTCGAGTCGAGGACCTCGCCGATGCGGTCGGCCGAGACCGCGGCGCGCGGGATCATGATCGTCATGAACGTCGCCATGAGCACGCCCATGAGGATCTGCCCGACGTACTGCATGAAGGCGAACAGCGTGCCGATCTGGACCGTGCCGGCGTCGACCTGGATGCCGCCGAACCAGATGACGCCGACGACCGTGACGTTGAGCACGAGCATCGCGAGCGGGAACATGATGACGAACAGGGAGCCGACCTTGCGGCCGACGATCATGATGTCGGTGTTCGCGACGCGGAAGCGGGCCTCTTCGATGCGCTCGCGGACGAACGCGCGGACGACGCGGACGCCCGTCAGCTGCTCGCGCATGACGCGGTTCACGCCGTCGAGCTTGTTCTGGTACTGGCGGAACAGCGGCACCATCCGGCTGATGATGAACCCGGCGATCACGAGCAGGACCGGGACGGCGACGGCGATCAGCCAGCTCAGGCCCACGTCCTGCTGCAGCGCCATGATGATGCCGCCGATCGCCAGCAGCGGCGCCGTCACGAGCATCGTCGCGCCCATCATCGCGAGCATCTGCACCTGCTGGACGTCGTTCGTGTTGCGGGTGATGAGTGTGCCCGCGCCGAACGAGGAGACCTCGCGCTCGCTGAACCCGCTCACCTTCTCGTAGACGTCACGGCGGATGTCGCGGCCGGCGCTCATCGCGGCGCGCGCCGCGAAGTAGGTCGCGATGATCGAGGCGATGATCTGCCCGAGCGCGATCGCGAGCATGAACATACCGCGCGACCAGATGTACCCGGTGTCGCCGGTCGAGACGCCCTTGTCGATGATGTCCGCGTTCAGACGCGGCAGATACAGGGATGCCATGGCGGAGGCGAACTGGAACACCAGGACGCCCAGCAGCCACCATTTGTAGGTCCACAGATAGCGGACGAGGAGCTTTCCGAGCATGCGCGACTCCATTGCATCGGGAGGGGACGGTCCATGCTAGCGCCGGCCCCCGACACGCACGTGCCCGTGAACGCGGAGAAGGCCCCGGGCGGGATCCGCCGGGGCCTTCTCGATGGCTGCGGGGAGCTCGGGCGACCCGAACGCCGTCGACTCGACCCTGCGGCCATCTGATGTTGCACGTGTCACGCTACGCGGGACGGGCCGCTCGTGCCCACCGGTTGACGGCCGCAGCGCGACTCTGCTAAGCCCTCACGCCTGTGCCGTGCGCGCGCACGCGACCGTCGCGAGCGCCGCCGCCTGGTCGCCGAGGACCGCGTCGTCGAACAGCACGCGCGGCGAATGGTCGGTCGCCCGCGGCGTCGAGCAGGCCCTCCTCGAGCATGACCGTCGCTCCTCCGTGGCCCTCCTCCCCCGGCTGGAACATGAAGATCACCGACCCGTGCAGCTCGCTCTGGCGCACCGACAGCAGCTTCGCGGCGCCGACGAGACCGGCCGTGTGCAGGTCGTGGCCGCAGGCGTGCATGTTGCCGTTGGTCGAGGCCCGTGGCCTCATCGATGGGGAGGGCGTCCATGTCGCCGCGCAGGAGCACGACGGGACCGGGGTGCGCACCGCGCAGCACCGCGACGACGGAGGTCGTGCGGGTGCCGGTCGTGATCTCCAGCGGCAGTCCCTCGAGCGCGGCAAGGACCTTCTGCTGCGTGCGCGGCAGCTCGAGCCCCAGTTCGGGGTCGGCGTGCAGGGCCCGCCGCAGGATCACGACCTCGGCATCCCCTCGCCACCGGTAACGTCGGGGCATGGATAGCACCGACGCCCTCGTCGCCCGCATCGCCGCCGACTGCACCCGGACGGGCATGACCGTGGCGGCCATCGAGTCCCTCACGAGCGGCGCCGTCGCGAGCGCCCTCGGGCAGGGCGAGGACGCGGCGGAGTGGTTCGCCGGCGGCGTCGTCGCCTACCGCGTCGCGACGAAGACGTCGCTGCTGCGCGTGACGGAGGGGCTCGACCCCAGCACCCCCGATTGCGCCGCGCAGCTCGCCACCCACGGGCGGGAGCTGCTCGCCGTCGATGTCTGCGTCGCCGTCACCGTCACGGGCGTGGGCGGCCCCGAGCCGAGCGACGGACACCCGGCGGGTGAGGTGCATCTCGGGCTGGCGACGGTCGACGGCGTCACGACGTCGACGCATCGCTTCGAGGGCGACCCGGCCGACGTCGTAGTGCTGAGCGTGCGCGCCGCCGTGGCGGCGCTGGCGGAGGGGGTCACCGCGCAGGCGGATGCCGCGGCATCCGGCACCGTCGCCCGCGACGCCCGCGACGCCCGCGGCGAGCACGATCCGGAGGTGCGGATCCTGCCGTTGCGTCCGTCGGATGCCGGGGAGGTCCTCACGATCCAGCGGGCGGCGTTCGTCAGCGAGGCACAGATCTACGGCAGCGCCGACATGTCACCGCTGACGCAGACGCTGGCGGAGGTCGAGGCAGAACTCGAGGGAGCGGACGGCTGGGTGGCGCGGATCGGGGGACGCCTCGTCGGCGTCATCCGCACCCGCACCGCCGATGATCTGCTGCTCATCGGCCGTATCGCGATCGCACCCGACATGCAGGGGGCGGGGATCGGGCGACGCCTGCTCGCCGCGGCGGAGGAATCCACCGGGGCGGCCGAGGCGGAGTTGTTCACCGGAAGCCTCAGCGAGGCGAACCTGCGCCTGTACCGGGACTGCGGATACGTCGAGACCGAGCGGGTCGATCAGGGCGACGGCACCGCGCAGGTGTTCCTGCGCAAGCGGCTGCGCGACTGAGCGGGGTTCCGCCGGTCGCGACGCCGGCCGCGGGCGTCCCGACGCGGCGGCGTCAGGATGCCTGGAGCACCACCTTGATGCAGCCGTCCTCCTTCTTCTGGAACAGCTCATAGAAGCCCGCGGCGTCGGCGAGCGCGGGCCGGTGGGTGACGAGGTCCTGCGTGCCGAGCGGGTCGGCGGCGTCCTCGACGAGCGGCATGAGCGTGTCGGTCCACCGCTTCACGTTGCACTGGCCCATCCGCATGGTGACCTGCTTGTCGAACAGCGACTTCATCGGGATGGGATCGGCCTCACCGGCGTAGACGCCGCTGATCGAGACGGTCCCGCCGCGGCGCACCATGTCGAACGCGCTCATCAGCGCGGCGGTGCGATCCAGCCCCGCCGCCTGCATCAGCGGCTGCGCGACGGGCGCGGGCAGGGCGCCGATCGCGTGATGAGCGGCACTGACGACGGGGTTGCCGTGGGCTTCCATGCCGACGGCGTCGACCGCGGCATCCGCCCCTCTCCCCTCCGTCGCGTCGAGCACCGCATCGACGGCACCCTCCTGATCGAGGGTGCGGATGCCGTGGCGCTCGGCCATGGCGCGGCGCTCGGGCACGGGGTCGATGCCGATGACGTCGTAGCCGAGGTGACGTCCGACCCGCGCGGCGAACTGGCCGACGGGACCCAGCCCGACCACGGCGAGCGTGCCGCCGTCGGGGACGTGCGCGTACTGCACGCCCTGCCAGGCGGTCGGCAGGATGTCGCTGAGGAAGAGGTAGCGCTCGTCGGGGAGCTCCTCGCCGACGGGGATCGTGTTGTAGTCCGCGAGCGGCACGCGCAGGCGCTCGGCCTGGCCGCCGGGGACCTGACCATAGAGCTTGGTGTAGCCGAACAGCGCGGCGCCGGAGCCGTACTCGCGGACCTGCGTCGTCTCGCACTGGGACTGCAGTCCGCGCACGCACATGAAGCACTCGCCGCAGGAGATGTTGAACGGCACGACGACGCGCTGACCGACGCGCAGGTTCCGGATGCCGGCACCGACCTCCTCGACGATGCCCATGGCCTCGTGACCGAGGACGTCCCCGCGGTCGAGGAACGGCCCCATCAGCTCGTAGAGGTGCAGGTCGGAACCGCAGATCGCGGTCGAGGTGATGCGGACGATCGCGTCGGTCGGCTGCTCGATGCGGGGATCGGGAACCTCAGTCACCTCGACGCGACGACGGGCCTGCCAGGTCAGCGCCTTCATGGTCAGCCCTCGATGCCGCTTTCGGCGATCTCATCCACCGGGAGCGACACGCGCAGGTCCTGCGGGGAGGCGAGGTTGTCGTCGTCGGTGAACTCGGGGCGCTCCGCGGTGTCGGTGGGGTTCTGCAGGTCCTCGGGAGCGATGTCGCCCTGGCCGTCGTCGCCGAGTTCGGCCGTCACGGGATCTGCACCCTGGGTGTCGGGCTGCTGTCCCACCGCGGGGAGGTCGCTCGTGGGGATCTGGTCGTCGGGGTTGGCTGTCGTATCCATGGATTCAGACTCGCGCGACGCACCGGTGCGGCGAAGGGGATTGCGCGGTTCGCCCACGGCGGATATGGGCGATAGCCCAGGGGCTGTCAACCCCCGGGCACGCGCCGGGGAGCGCGCCTACAGTGGGGCACCTGATCGTCGGCGACATCGTCGACAGAAGAAGGAGTGCACGAATGTCGAACCTGAAGACCTGGCTGCTCGTGATCGCCGTGGGACTCGTCGCCTACGTGGCCGGCGCGAAGGCGGGGCGCGCCCGCTACCGCGAGATCAGCCACGCCGCCAAGGAGCTGTGGGACGACCCGTCGTTGCGGAAGGCCCGGAACCAGGCCCGCAAGGCGATCGACTCCGCGGCGAAGAAGGCCTCGAAGAAACTCGGCGCCTGACCTGCTGTCTGTAGCGGGAGCGGGGCTTGAACCCGCGACCTCACGATTATGAGTCGTGTACCCGTAGCCGCTCGCTATGCGAGCTACTACCGAAGAAGACGCAACAGCCCGCGCTACGGTGCTTGCTCGCGGGTGCTCCTCCCCCATCCGCACCGCGACAGGTGTCTGGGTGCGCTGCGGGTCACGGATCAAGTCCAAGTGCGAATCCTGCGCCGAGCTCTACCGAGGTGACTGGGCTGCGATCGCCCGGTCGGGTGTCTTCGACGGGCCGGTCGCCGAGTTCCGCTTCTACCTGCTGACGCTCACCGCTCCGTCGTTCGGGCGGGTGCACCGAGTGCCCCGCGAGGGCGGGCGGCGGGTCGGGGTGTGCGGGTGCGGGCTCGAGCACTCCGCGACGGATGCCAGGCTGCGCGGCGTGCCGCTCGACAGCGGCAAGTACGACTACGCGGGACAGGTCGCTTGGAACCGGGATGCCGGTCTGCTGTGGGATCGCACGCGGCGGCGGATGCGGGATCGGTGGGACTCGCTCGAGTACTTCATCGTCCGCGAATGGCAGGATCGGGGGGTCCTGCACGTGCATGCGATCATCCGAGTCGCTCGCTTCGAGGCTCCTTCGCCCGACGTACTGCGCGACGCTGCGCGGACGGCGACAGCGGTGTCTCGGGTTGACGCGGGGGTGCTCGTCGAATGGGGCGATCAAGCGCGTTGTGATGCCTTTCGCACAGACGGCGACGGAGCCAAGACGATCTGGTATCTGTCCAAAGCGCTGAACTATGTCCTCAAGGATGTGGCCACTGCGTCCGAGAACGCACCCGTCGACGTGTGGCGGCATCAGGTCGCCCTCGGCGTTGCGGCGCGCCAAATGCGTTGCGCCCCCGGCTGCCAGCCTCAGGACTGCCTGAACCTCGTCCATAAGCGCTTCGGGTCGCGCTCTCAAGTCGTCAGCGCTTCCCGGCGCACGAAGCGACGGACCGGCTGGTCGTTCACTGGCCTGACTCGTACTGTGCAGCGCCGGCTACGGCGCGCGTGGTGGGAATCCCGGATGCGTGATGAGGCCGGCGTCGATGCGCCGGCACCCCCGCCCGCTCCACTGGAAGACCTCGCGGCGCGCTCGCGGCGCGAGCTGACCGCGCGGGGCTGGTCGGCGCCATGAAAGGAAGACCAATGATGTGCATCACGCGTAACCACATAGCCGACGAACCGCTCCCGGATTGGGACATACACCTCCGCGATTCATTCGGTACCGCTGGTGAGCCGGTCGGTGGTGTTACGGGACTCGCCCTTCACTGCGGAAGCGGCTCTGGATGCATTCCTGGCGTTCGCGCCAGAGCTTGCTGTCCATTCGCTGGTCGCGGTGCGGTCGGAGATCTCGCCGCCGTGGTCGATGTTCGAATGGGTGTGAGTGGGACAGGCGGGGGGCGAAGTGGTGCCGCGTGCGGCACGTGCGCACCCCGCCTGTCCCACTCGCGCCCGCCGCGCTCGACCCTGGGACACGATGCCGAGGGCAACCGGAGCGCGCAGCGCGGAGGGCGGCAGCGCTCTCGTCGGTGATAACGATAGGATCCCGAACGATGGCGCAACTCGAGAACCCACGGGCCCAGTGACGGCCGCGGTGCCGCTCGTTGTGCGGGACGCAGAGCCGCCGCTTGAACGAGAGACAGTAGTCGTTCGAGGTGGAATGATGCCGCGAGCGTCGGTCGAGGCGTCGGCTAGCGCGAACTTCGATGACTACGGCTTTTATGGGCTCTCCGTGTTTGCGCGAAACGGCGCGAGTGCAGATCAGATTTGGCATCACACAGCCGAGATCGCGCCGCCCAAATATCGCAAGATTCGAGTAACCACCGTTGGCGCCCTTCTTGACCGGGGATTTCAGCTGATCCCTACCTGGGACGAACCCCACTTCGATATAGTCCTGACAGACTTGCAAGACGCAACATGGGAAGCACTTGATTCCGTCTTTAGCGCTCCCACAACCGAACCGGGGT
The DNA here is from genome assembly GCF_049707015.1 of Microbacterium sp. CH-015. Taxonomy (NCBI): domain Bacteria; kingdom Bacillati; phylum Actinomycetota; class Actinomycetes; order Micrococcales; family Microbacteriaceae; genus Microbacterium; species Microbacterium sp. CH-015. Next base: position 87,961 of record NZ_JBNAFJ010000004.1, read on the forward strand.
GACCGATGAAGCTACTTGGCGACTTCCAGAGTGTCCGAGGTGACCAAATTACGCTCTCACTCGACTACGTAGTGGGAGCAAGCGCGCTGGTACCTGAGCGTGGTACACGAGTAGTTGTCGACGACACGGAGGGGCACACGGCTGAAGCTATCGTGCTTGGTGTGCGAAGCCGGAATATCGACGCACTGATCGACTGGTCGACGTGGCGAGATGAAGTGACTCGAGATCGCTTTGACTCTGTCATCGACTTCGGCGTGTTCCCCCGGTTCGAGAGCAGCACTCGCACCTCAGCGACTTACGATCCTGTTCGTATGCCGCTGGAGTTCAGCGGAGCGCGATGAAGGGCTTTCTTCTCCTCTGCGACTTCGCCGAGGAATTGAACGGCAAGCTCTACATAATGGGAGGCGGGTTCTCTCGGTTGTTCCAGGTCCGCCCAACTTTCGACTTCTCGGTAGCTGCGAAGTTGCTTGTCCCTTGGGTGCAGACGAATGAGCGACACACTCTCATCCTTGAGCTGCGAGACAGCGATGGCAACGTCGTGCGTGTCGGGGAAGAAGGACGCGAAGTTCGGGTCGAAGGACAGATTGAAGTCGGGCGCCCGCCAGGCCTGCCGCAAGGTACCGAGATCGATCTCCCACTCGTTTGGCGAATGGAAGACCTTCCGCTCCTTGCGGGGCGCTATAGGTGGGAACTGACTTGCGGTGGAGACCACGTGGCTGACGCCACTCTTGACGTTGTCCCGACTTGATCTTGTGTAGAAGATTTCGGGAGACCGGGAAGAGATGACTGCTGGAGCTACTCGCGTGATCGTGCTCGATAACGCTGGGGATGCGTGGCCCTGCGCCGAGGATCTCGCCGCAGAGCCGGGTGGCGAGCATGCGATCGTCGAACTCGACGGTCGCCAGATCGAGGCATCGGGCCTCATCGAGTGCTACCGGTGGCTCTTCGGCGCGTGACGCCAAGACAGGCACGCAGTGTCTGAGCGTCATGCCATGCTGGCGCAATGGGGAAGAACGCTCAACGGCGTCGGAAGATGCAGGCGAATCTGGCGACACTCGTTCGACCGCGCACCACCGAGAATCAGTTCGCGCATGCGGCAAGACGATCATGCGACGACTGCGGCTCGACGATGATCGAATGGGGAACGCTCGGCGCGGCTGTCGCAGCTGGCTGGGGCGGTGCAGGCTCCGCTAAGGGGCTGCTTGACGCGGCTGCAGCGTTCGGCCCGGAGACTGAAGCTTGGCGTTGCCGCAGCTGCGACAACTTCGGATTCTTCTCACCTGCGATCTGGGGCTGAGCGCGTAGCCTGGTAGTCCGAGAAACCGACACTAGGACGGGCATCGTGGCAGACTTCCGATCCGAGCGCTCACCTTCACCCGAGGGCGCGGGCAACGCTAGGCACGCCCTGGAAGACGCGTGGGACGCCTATCACTCGGCGAACAAGGCAATCAACAAGCCGATCTATGCAGCGTTCCCCTGGATCAAGAAGGCGCTACGCGGTCAAGCGGCCTCCGCTGCGACGGACCTATTCGGGTTCTGGCTGCTCTGGCGGCTACTCGGCGGTTTCGAAGGTCTGCAGCAGACGCTTGGTATGAGCCGTTCCACCATCTACCGCCGAATCTCGGCGTTCCGAGCGGTGTTCGGCGAGCATCCAGACGTCTATGAATTCCCCGGCGTTAGCGTCGACGTCGAAGCGTTCATCGCCGGGCTCGCCGCCAAGCGGGAACCAACCGAGGATGACACCGTAGTGTCATAGTTGACACTACGGCTGGGAAGGCCCTACAGTCTCAGATATGGGACTAGACCCGGCCGCCACGACTCTCGCCGAGTTCTTCGGCGAGTATCGTGCGCTCGTCGAGGACGGCCTCACTTCGAACGCACAACAGTCCTACGCCCGCGCTTGGTCTCTGCGCATCGAGCCGTCCCTTGGTGCGCTTCCACTCTCCGAGCTTCGTCCGCTCGCCATTGCCAAGGCGCGCGCAACATGGTCGGGCGCGGAGTCAACGAAGGGCGATGCACTGGCCCTGCTCTCCAGAATCCTCGGGCTTGCAGTGATGGACGGACTTCTGCAGGCGAACCCGTGCCGGTCCCTCCCCCGCGCGCGTGGCAAAGCCCGCGAGTCGGAATGGACGTCCCGCGCGTTGGACGACCTGCAGGTGCGGCGAATGCTCGCGCTGACGAGCTTCCACCCATCCGGGCAGCGCGCGCTCGCTGGTCTCGCATTCACGGGTCTCCGACTCGGCGAGCTCGTCGGCCTGCGCTGGGAAGACCTCGACGAGCGACGCGGACTCCTGACGGTTCGACGAACCTTCTCGCCCGACGGACACGGGCGGCTCGTCGAACGCCCCACGAAGAGCGGCAAGTCGCGGCAGGTGCCGATCATCGAAGAACTCGCACCGTGGCTCGACGACGCTCGCGTGCTCGGGTTCGAGCATGTCTTCACCGGCAAGCTCGGCGGGCCTTTCGATAGCGGCAACCTCTCACGCGCGCTCCGCTGGCACACTCTCCGCGACCAGATCGCGACATTCGCTGACGGAATCCCACTGCGCTTCCACGACCTCCGCCACACCTTCCTGTCGCGCCTGGCGCGGCACGGGATCGCACCGGCTCACATTCAGAAGGTCGCCGGGCACGCCTCAATCACCACAACAGAGCGCTACACGCATCTGTCGGGCACCGAGGCTGCACTCGCAGTGCGTGACGCGGTGAACGGCGGAAATCGTGAGGTCACTTTCCGAGGGGGTGAGCACGCGGCAACAGCGGGTCTGACACGACAAAACCCCCGGAATTCCGGGGGTCTGAATCGGTAGCGGGAGCGGGGCTTGAACCCGCGACCTCACGATTATGAGTCGTGCGCTCTCACCAACTGAGCTACCCCGCCGCGCCGCACCCACACGGCGAGATGTGGATGCTGCGAGCCCCGAGTCAGGATTGAACTGACGACCCCTTCCTTACCATGGAAGTGCTCTGCCACTGAGCTATCGGGGCGTGCTGCCCGCGAGCGGGCAACCAGAAAAGAATATCAGAGCGTGAGGCTCCCGCCGAACCGGTCAGCCGACCGTGTGCGTGCCGTTCGTGTGCTCCTTGAGCCACTCGATCGGGTCGGTGTGCGCCGTCCCGCCGAGCAGCACCTCGAGGTGCAGGTGCGGGCCGGTCGCCTTGCCGGTCTGACCGACCGTGCCGAGGACCTGACCCGCCGTGACGGTGTCCCCCTGCTTGACCCGCAGCGAGCCGTACTGCATGTGCCCGTAGCGGGTGGAGACGATCTGCCCGTCGATGACGTGGTCGATGAGCACCGTGACGCCGTAGTCGCCGCCGGCCTCGGTCGCGATGCGGACGGTGCCCGCTGCCACGGCGTGCACTTCGGCGCCGAGACCGGGGGTCAGGTCGACGCCTCGGTGCGGAGTGGAGAACTGCGACAGGTATGACGACGACCCGTACGCCGCCGAGATCGGCACGCCGACCGGGAACGGCCACTGGATCGCGGCGGTCGGATCGTTGACCCAGGTACCGGCGAAGAGGGTGACGCCCGAATCGGCGGCGATCTCCGCCATCGAGGCGACGTTGTACGACTCGGGGCGGTCCAGCGTGCTGGCCGGCGCGTCGCCGGAGGCCACGAACGCCTGGATGTCGGTCTTCGCAGCCTTCGCCGTCGTCGTGGCCACGGTGAGGTCCGCCGAGCGGTCGGACATCGCGGCGACCGCTTCGGCCGGCGTCGTGGTGCCGATCGCGAGCAGGCCGACGACGGTCATGACGCCGAGCGAGAAGGATGCCGCGGCCACGCGCTTGGCGACGGCGCCCGCGCTGCGGCGAGCACGGCGCGGCGCCACGTGCGCGGCGTCGACGGACGGCTCATCCGCAGCGGGGCGCTCCTCCGCGACGCGCGACCGCTGCACGGGCGTCTCCGCCGTGAAGGAGAACAGGCGTGCCGCGAACTCGAACTCGTCGACGGCGCGGTGATCGGCCTCCGGCGCGCTGGGGACGAAGGCGGATGCCGGAGGCAGCTGGTCGGCGACAGGCACGCCGACCGCATCGGTCCCGCTCGCGTGCGCCATGGCCGCGCTGGCACCGGCGGCGCTGGGGGCCGCGGCTGCGCTGGGGGCACCGGCATCCTCGGCCACCGCTTCGAAGACGGCGCGCGCGGCGCGGCGCAGCCGGCGACGGGAGGCCTCGTCGGGCTGGGCACCGAGCGCCGTCTCGGCGGCGATGGCTGCGGCGACGTCGGCGACGACGGCCTCGGCCAGCGAGGGCGTCGCGGCGATCTCCTCCGCCGGCTCCACCGACGCGGGCGTCTCGACGGCTGCGGCCTGCGCGGCGGCCGCTGCGGCGGCGCGGCGCCGGTATTCGGCACGCGTGAGGACACCGGATCCGGTCGCGGCGGCGACCGCGGGGGTGTCGAGGGTCACATTCCAGGCTCTCGTCGGGCCGCGCAGGCCGGGGGTCCTGGCGGCGACGTACTTCGGGCTTGCGATCACTGTGCCGTTCGGGCGGCAAAAGTAACGATCGGGTAAACACTACTCCGGCCGCGCTGGGAATGCCATGAACGCCGAGCGGTATATCGCTTTCAGGTCGCGATGACCTCACGCAGCCGCGAGAACAGGTTGGGGCCGGCCGCGATCGTCATCTGCCGCCCGGGCGCACCGTCCGGCGCGCCGCCGATGAGGCCCCCGGCCTCGGTCACGAGCAGTCCCCCGGCGGCATGGTCCCACGGGTGCAGGCCGCGCTCGAAGTAGCCGTCCAGGCGCCCCGCGGCGACATAGGCGAGGTCGAGGGATGCGGCACCGGCCCGCCGCAGATCACGCGCGAGCGGCATGACGCGACGCACCCGCTCGAGATCGGGGCCGTGCGTCGCGGGGTCGTAGCCGAACCCGGTCGCCAGCAACGCCCCGGCATCCGTCGCCTGCGACACGGCGAGGCGCCGCTCGCCCAGCCAGGCGCCCTCGCCGCGGGCGGCGCGGAAGAGCTCGTCGGCCGCAGGCGAGAACACGACGCCGGCCTGCGCGGTCCACGTGGCGGGCTCCGGCTCACCCGCCACGGCGGCGATGCTGATGGCGTAGTGCGGAATGCCGTAGGCGTAGTTGACCGTGCCATCGATCGGGTCGACGACCCACGTGATCCCCGTCGTGCCCCGCTCGGCGCCCGACTCCTCGCCGAGGAATCCGTCGCCTGGCCGCGCAGCCGCCAGCCGCGCCCGGATGAGGTCCTCGACCTCGCGGTCGGCCTCCGTGACGATGTCGGCGAGCGTGGACTTCGTGGCAGCGACGGCCACACCCTCGGTCCGCCTGCGGCGCGCCAACTCCCCCGCCTCGCGGGCGATGTCGACGGCGATCAGCAGCAAGTCCCCGGCATCCACCATGGCTCCACGCTACGCGCACTACGGTGGCTCCACGAGCGGGATCTACGACGCCGTGATCGTGGGTGGCGCCCACAACGCCCTCGTCGCCGCCGCCTACCTGGCAGGTGCCGGCAAGCGGGTGATCGTGCTGGAACGGCTCGGACATCTGGGCGGCGCAGCCGTCTCGGAACGGCCGTGGCCCGGCGTCGACGCGCGACTGTCGCGCTACTCGTACCTCGTGAGCCTGCTGCCGCCGCAGATCATTCGCGACCTCGATCTGCGCCGGCGGCGCTACTCCTCGGATAGGCCCGATCCGGTCGACGCCACACGTGGCCTCCTCGTCGACAACGCGGATGCCGTGGCCACGACGGCGAGCTTTCTCCGCGCGGCCGGCGACGCCCGCGAGGCGGAGCGCTTCGCGGCGTTCTCGGATCGGCTGCTCCCGCTCGCCGCGGCGGTGTTCCCGACGATGACCGAGCCGCTGCGCCGGGAGTCCGACATGCGCGGGCTCGTCGGCGACGCCGACCTGTGGGAGTCCCTCACCACCCGCCCGCTGGGCGTGCTGCTGCGCGCGTCGCTGCAGAGCGACCTCGCGCGTGGCGTCGCCCTCACCGACGGGCTGATCGGGACGTTCTCGCACGCCGACGACCCGTCACTGCGGCAGAACCGCTGCTTCCTCTACCACGTGATCGGCGGCGGAACCGGCGACTGGGACGTGCCGGTCGGCGGCATGGGCAGCGTCAGCGGCGCTCTGGAAGGTGCGGCGCGCGCCGCCGGCGCCGAGCTGCGGACGCATGCCCCGGTGGAGGCGATCGACCCCGACGGCGTCGTTCGGCTCGCCTCGGGCGAGGAGATCGCCGGGCGCCTGGTGCTCAGCGGCGTGGGGCCGGCGGTGCTCGAGCGCCTGATCGGGGCCGGGGGTGGCGGTGGGCGTGTCGGCGGCGGCCCGGGCGAGGGCGCGGCCGGGGTGGAGGCTAGCGCCGCGGGTGTCGCGAAAGCAGGCCGAATCGACTCTTTCGACCCGCCGGAGGGCGCTCAGGTCAAGATCAACCTGCTTTTGCGACGGCTGCCACGCCTGCGCGACCCCGAGGTCTCCCCGGAGGCGGCGTTCGCGGGCACGTTCCACATCAACGAGACGATGACCCAGCTCGACGACGCCTATGCCGCAGCGGCGGGCGGCGGCATCCCCTCCCCGCTCCCTGCGGAGATCTACTGCCACTCGCTGACGGACCCGACGATCCTCGGACCCGAGCTGCAGGCCGCCGGGGCGCACACGCTGACGCTGTTCGGTCTGCAGGTGCCGCACCGATTGGCGGCGGATGCCGATGCCGACGCCTACCGCGACACCTTGCTGCGCGCCGCGCAGGTGTCGCTGGACAGCGTGCTCGCCGAGCCGATCATGGACTGCGTGTACCGGGCGCCGGACGGCAGCGCCTGCATTGAGGTGAAGACGACGACTGACCTCGAGCACGCGCTCGGCATGGCCGGGGGCGACATCTTCCACGGGGCGCTCGCCTGGCCGTGGGCGGGCGATGACGAGCCGCTCGACACACCCGCCGCGCGGTGGGGCGTCGCCACGGCGCACGAGCGGGTGCTGGTCTGCGGCTCCGGCGCGCGGCGCGGCGGCGCGGTCAGCGGCCTCGGCGGACACAACGCCGCGAGGGCGGCGCTGGAGCTGCTCGGCTGATCCGGATCAGCCCTGCGGCGGGAGCGGCGGAGGCGGCGGGAACCCCTGGTACCCCGACTGCGGCGCGGTCTCGGCCGGAGTGGGGGCGCCCGGCGCGGATGCCCGGGGCTGCGCGCCCGGCGCTGCTGCCGGGGGCTGCGCGGATGCCGGGGGCTGCGCGCTTGGCGCTGCTGCCGGCGGCTGGGCGGCAGCGGGAGCGGGGGCCTGCGGGTACGTGGGCTGACCGGTGTAGTACGCGTTCCAGTCCGGGCTGCCGTCGGGGAGGACGGGCAGGGGCGTGGCACCGTCGGCATACGTCGGCCACTGCAGTACCGGCGCGGCGCCGTACGCCGTCGGGTTGACGGGCCGGGGCTTCTTGGGCGCGAACAGCGCGTTGACGAGCGGAACGAGCGCGGTGCCGACGGCGGCGAGGATGGCGAGGGCGACGACCACGCGCCAGTACAGCGGGCGGTAGTCGACGAACTCCTCGGTCATGATCGGCAGCACCAGCATGACCGCCAGGATCACGACGAGACCGATCGTGACGTAGGTCACGATCGTGGTGAAGGTCGTCTGGTGGCGCAGGAACGCCCGGAGGTACAGTCGCGCGTGCAGCAGCGCGCCCTGGATGATGAGGCCGATCAGCACGAACTTGAAGATCCGGTCGCCGCCGGCGTACCAGGTGTTGGTCGGCATCCAGATGAGGAACGCTCCGATCAAGAGGAGCAGCACCCACGAGACCATGCTCGCGAGGGTCAGCCACGCCGGGCGGCGTGCGGCGAGGGTGGCCTCCATGATGGACACGCCCGCGAAGCCGGCGAGCAGCACGATCGTGAGGAACGCCTTGGCGACGATGCCGTCCGAGTCACCGACGATCACCCAGATGACGCAGACGATCGCCGCCGCGATGAGGGCGCCGATCGCGACCCAGATCGATGCGCGCAGCACCTTGTTCGACTCCGGAGAGGTGATCGGTTCGGTCATGTCGTTCCCTTCGCCGGGCGGTGCGCCCCCAGTCGGTCCTGGTAGGACCCATCCTGACATGGCGCGACCGTCCGGCGCGGGCTTGTCCACAGGGCGTCTGAACCACGAAGGGCCCCGCGTGTGCGGGGCCCTTCGTGGTATTCGTTCGGTGGCAGGTGAGGGATTCGAACCCCCGAAGTCGAAGACGGCTGATTTACAGTCAGATCCCTTTGGCCGCTTGGGTAACCTGCCAAGTGCGCACCCGACCGGCTTTTTCAGTCGACCGGAGGCGCGATCAACCATCTTACCCGGCCGCGGGCCGTGCGAAAACCGGCGGCGCATCAGCCGCCCGAGACGACCCTGTCGACGAAGGCTTCGACGCGGTGGCGCGTGCCGTCGATCCGTCGATCGACGTTGGCGCGCACCTCGCTGGGCGCCAGCGGCGCGGCGAGCCGGACGTTCTCGTGGCAGCCGAGATCGGCGCAGATGTAGGTGCCGACGCTGTCTCCGCGCGCCCCGGCATCCCCCGCGCGATGCGCCGTGAACAGCACGACCTGGTTTCCCGGCTGCATGGTGTGGCAGAGGTTGCAGAGCGCCGCGCGTGAACGGCCGCCGGATGCCGCGCGCACGACGATCCCTGTCGCCGCCCCCTCGCGCTCCACGACGATGTACCCCCGGCCGCGGGTCTGCGGATCGGGCCACGCCAAGAAATCGAGGTGATCCCAGTCGGCCAGCATGAACGACATCGGCACCGCGACGCGCTCGAGCTCGTCAGCTGTGGCGTTCACCAGCGCGGCACGCACCTGGTCTTCGGTGAGCGGCTGCATCCCGCCAGTCTACGAACGGATGCCGCGCCGAGGCCGGTCGGGTCACGCGAGGGGCCGCGAGCCGGCCGCTCACGCGAGGGGCCGCGAGCCCGCGGGATCGTGCAGCGTGCCTGCTGCGAGCCTCGAGCGGAAGTTGCTCACCGCGTGGTCCCGCAGCGCAGCGTCGCCCACCCGGTGGGCGGCGGCGGCGACCTGCAGCGGGAGCGTCGCGCGATGCCGCATCGCACGCTGAAGCAGATCGGCGGGAGCGATATCGGCCACGTGCCTGGCACCGTAGATGCCGATGAGCGGCGCGATGTCGATGGCAGGATCATCCAGCGCCGAGTGATCCCAATCGAAGACCGAGACGGCCACTCCATCGCGCCAGCCGATGTTGTGCGGGCCGAAGTCTCCGTGGACGATCGCCGCACGCACCTCACCCAGGTCGAGCATCTCGCCGACCGCTCGCAGTGCGGGCAATCGGTCTGCCTCGAGGTAGGCACCGAGTTCGTTGTCGACGACGTCGAGAAAATCGACTCCGCCGCACCACTCCCTCGCCGTCGGCATGCCGAGTTCAGGCGTGGCACTGCCGATCTCGGCGAGGAGTTCTGCATAGGTGCCGCGCACGTCGGACCACTTCTCGCTCACCGCCTCGCCCGTCGGTACGCGGGTGACTACGTATCCGCTACGTCCACCACCCGTGCGCGGCGCACGCACCGGTTCGGGCACCGTCGTCCCACGAGATGTCGCGGCTGAGGCGGTCTCGTTGCCCCCTCACGCTTCGTCGATCAGTACGATAATTCTCAGCCTTCCTCTTGTATTGATCGCATGCGCGTTCTATACTGGTTGTGGCGGCAGCCCCCATTCAGGCAGTCGCAAGGATGAGCCGGCAGTGCTACCGGACGTTGAATGATCGACGTCAGGAGTGCCATGCCCATTCCCTTTCCCGAACAGCCCGAGCCGCCTCGCCGGCCGGTGGAGTTCGACGCGCCCGACGCGGGGATGCCGGACCATGCGCTCGGCCGTTCATCCGTTGCGCCGCTCATCGATCCGCACTGGGCGGAGTTGTCTCGGCTCGTGGGGCGCGCCGAGACGAATCGTGCGGATATGTCGCGCCTGCAGGCCGAACGTGCAGAGTTGTGCGCCGAGGCGCTCGATCTGGTCGCGATGCGCGTTGCACAACGCCAGGCGGCACGCCCGAATCGTGAGATCGGCGACACGATCCCGCTGCGTGAGGTCATGGCCGAACTCGCGGCGGCACTCCGCGTCGGTGAGCGGACGGTCTCGACCTGGCTCGGCGACGGCAGTGCGCTGGTCACGACGTACCCGACCACGCTCGACGCGTTACGCGAGGGACGCATCGACGAACGCCACGCGTCGGCGATCATCGACGGCGGGCGCGCGCTCGATCCGGAGCATCGGGAGGAGTACGAGCGGCTGGTTCTCGAGGTGGCGGAGCGTGACACCGCGCCCGCGACTCGTCACTTCGCCCGCGTTGTCGCAGCCCGTCTGCAACCCGAGACCGTCGATGAGTCACACCGACGCGCGCTCGCCGAGCGACGCGTGCGCATGTTCGACCTCGACGACGGCCTGTCCCGGCTGCTCCTCGACGGCGCCACGGCCGTCATCCATGGCATCTTCGACCGTCTGACGTCCATGGGGATCGCGCAGGGGGATCTCGACGAGCCGCGCGCGGATGAGGACGCGGAGGCCGACGAGTCGGATGAGTCGGTTGAGGCCGACAAGTCGGACGAGCCAGATGAGCGCGACGAGCCCGACGAGCGGACGCTCGACCAGCGTCGTGCCGACATCATGTGCGACCTGCTTCTCACGGGGTGCCCGGCGCTGGATGGCGACGCCGGCCTGTCCGCCATCCGCGCGACGGTGCAGGTGACGATCCCCCTCCTGACCCTCGCGAGCCTCGACGACGAGCCCGCGCTGCTCGACGGCGAGGCGCCGATCGATGCAGAGACGGCCCGCGCGCTCGCCGCCACCGCACCCTGCTGGCAGCGGATCATGATCCATCCCGTCACGCATGAGCCGCTCCGCCTCGACACCTACCGGCCATCCAAGCGGCTGCGGCGCCTGATCGGCGCCCGCGATCAGCGATGCCGATGGCCCGGATGCCGCCGCACAGCCCGTCGCAGCGACATCGACCACACGATCCCCTTCGAAGACGGTGGCCCAACCTGCGCAGGGAACCTCGAAGTCCTCTGCCGCCGTCATCACACGCTGAAGCACGCATCGCCGTGGCAGGTAGTGCAGCGCGGCGGCGGGTCGATCGAGTTCATCTCACCGACCGGGCGAAGATACCGAACCGATTCACCCCCGGTGCTCGCCGGCGCCGCGGGCAGACCCGCCTGGGCGCGCTACTTCGACGCGCCCATGGATCCGGCCGATCACCCGGCCTTCTGACCCAGCCCTTTCGCCATCGTGCGGTTCTCACCGGCGACGCGCGCGGATCCGGTGTGGCAAGTTGGATCGATGGACTTCGAGCCGTTGTCGCAAGGGGTGATCGACGCCGCGCCCGACTGGATGCGAGCCATCCCGCTACGCGCCGACGGCTGGCGCGACGAGAACACGCGCTCGGTGCTCGCTACCGAGGCAGGCGCACCCGTCGCCGTCGGCATGATCTGGACCTCTCGCGTCGACGGCGACCGCTACTGGTTCGAGATCGCAGTGGACCCCGCGTTCAGGATGCGTGGCCGGCGCCCGCACGATTCAGATCGTCCCGCCCGCCCACATCGACGTGGCGGCGCGGAGAAGCCTCCGCCCGCATCCAGCCGTCCAGAGTGGGGCGAGCGCGGGCTGGGCGGATGTGCGCGCCGCCAACGCAGACGTCTACGAGTGGACACACGCGAGCTGGAGTCCCGTCGGTGAGGGATTCGCTTCGGCGTTGAACGAGGGCCTGGAAGATGACCTCGACCTCGACCTCGAAGCGACGTCCGTGGCCGTCGTGAAGGGCAGAATCGTCGCCAACTGCATGGTCTACCGCGATTCGCTACCGCCTATCGTCACCGCCGAGACCACGCAGGCAGACTGCCCCGACGGTGAACGACTGGTCGAAGGATGCGTGCGCCGCTCGCTCGACGTTCTGGCGGCCCGCGGCGTGGAACGCGCCGAGTTCGACGGGCACGTGACGGATCCCCACTTCCTCCCCGTGTGGACCCGACTCGCCCCGACCGGAGGCTGGTTCCACCTCGTCGAAGTTGACGCGGCGGACTCTGCGGCCGCGACGCACCACGGGTAGATTGGCGACATGGCTGACTCCAGTTTCGACATCGTCTCCAAGATCGATCGCCAGGAGGCGGACAACGCTCTCAACCAAGCCCGCAAGGAGGTCGAGCAGCGCTACGACTTCAAGGGCACGGATGCCTCGATCGAATGGTCGGGCGAGGCGATCCTCATCAAGGCGAACAGCGAAGAGCGCGCGAAGGCGATCCTCGATGTCTTCCAGTCGAAGCTCATCAAGCGCGGCATCTCGCTGAAGTCGCTCGAGTCGGGCGAGCCGCAGGCATCCGGCAAGGAGTACCGGATCACCTCCACCCTCAAAGAGGGGATCTCGTCGGAGAATGCGAAGAAGATCGGCAAGATCATCCGCGACGAGGGACCCAAGTCGGTGAAGTCGCAGATCCAGGGCGACGAGTTGCGGGTGCAGTCGAAGTCGCGTGACGACCTGCAGGAGGTGCAGCGACTCCTCAAGGCCGCAGACCTCGACGTCGACCTCCAGTTCGTCAACTACCGCTGAGCCTCAACGCCGACCGCCGGTCCTGATGTCATCGGACCGCGATAGTAGGACGACCTCGACGTCGCGTCGCTCGCGCGTGCGCTCGGCACGACGGAGTACCACGTGCGTCGCGTGTTCTCGTCGCTGGCGGCGCGGACCTGCTCAGCATCGCGGTGCGGTACGCCTATGGCTCGAGCGAGGCGTTCGGTCGAGCATTCCGCTCGGTCCACGGCGTCGGCCCGACCCAGGTCCGGCGAGACGGCGGCCCCCTTCGCATGCAACCGCAGCTCAGGTTCCACCTGACCGTAGAAGGGAACTTCCTCATGGACACCCGCATCGCAGAGCGCCACCGCCCGGCGAGTATCGTGAGTCTCAGCCGGGAGGAGGCGCAATGGTCGACACCATCACGTCCCTCCTGCGCTCGCTCCTCGCGGCGATCGGCCTGCTCGCGCTCGCCGACCCCGCCGCATCGGGCTCCGTCGCGACGGTGACGGTGATGCTTCTCGCCGCGATCGTGCTGATCGTCGCCACCAGTGGTGCGGCGACCCACGTGCCGCGGCGCGGCTCTCCCGCGCATCCCACCCGCCGCAGCGAGCTGTCGGCACCCCTGACGCAGAGCGATCCCGACGCGGCCGGCCACGTGCGCCGCCGCGGACCGGGCCAGGCGGCCGCGGCCGCGTAGCGTCGATCCGCAGCGAGAAACGATGAACCTCTACCGTGCGGAGGGCGCGTCGCCGCTCGCGGGATGCCTCCCCCTCCTCATCCAGGCCCCCGTCGTCGGACTCCTGTACTCGGTGTTCCTCCACCGCATGATCGACGGCCACGCCAACGAGCTGCTGACGCAGACGCTCGCCGGCCCTGGTCGGGATGCTGCAGTTCGCAACCGCGGTCGTCGCCGCGTTCGTCCCGCTCGCCGCCGGCATCTATCTCCTGGTCACGGTCGCGTGGACACTCGGCCAGCGGCTCCTGCTGCGGCGGGTCTTCCCGCCCGTGCCGTGACGATTCCGGCCGCTACCGGCCGGCATCCGCCCCGTCAACCCCCTGCCGACGGCTCCCCCGCCCGCGAAGAGTAGGACGCGACGGAAGGATCACGCGACATGAGCGACCCCCAGCAGGACCGCATGCAGACTCCCCCGCAGCACGGCGGCGCGGAGAGCACGACCGAGCACGAATTCGACGCACCCGGCACGAACTACCCCGACACCGGCAAGCCCGACGAATCGACACGCGACGAGTCCGGCGCCGACGCCCAGCCCGCGCCCGCCGATAACGATCCGTCGCACGAGGCCGTCGGCGTCGGCGTCATCGGGGGCGCGCAGTCCGACCCCGACCATCATGGGCAGGACGGCGGCCGCGAGAAGGTCTGGGCGGGGTCCTCCCAGGACGCGCTGTCGGGCGAGCAGGAGCAGCGCCTGCCGTCGATGTCGCAGAACAACGCCTCCGACGTCGAGAAGGTCACCGGCATCGTGGCGCAGGTCCGCGGCGACATCGCCTCGGGCGACGCCGACGAGGTCCGGCACGTGCTCGCGCAGCGCCTGGAGCAGGCCGGCGTCGCGCTCAGCGACGACGAGATCGACGAGCTCACCCGGCAGATCACCACGGGAGACTGAACGCGGGATGCCGGCGCGCGCCGCGCCGAGACGGATCAGGGCAGGGCGATGCCCGGCCCCACCAGCCAACGCTCCAGCGCGGAGTACGCCGCGTCGCGAGGAGCCGGCGCCGACAGGAAGACATCATGGATGGCGCCGTCGATCCGCGCGACGGTGACCGCGTTGCCGATTCGGGTCGCCGTCCGGGCGATGTCGTCGACGACGAGAACGCTGTCGGTGGAGGTCATCTGATCCGACCACTGCATCGGCGAGGTGGAGTGCCGCGACAGCAGCACGAGCGCCGGACACCCCACATCCACTCCCCCGGCGACGCGCGCGTGCCCGGCCATGACAGCCGCCAGCCACCCCGGGTGCGTCGGGAAGCCCCGCTCCGGGCGCCACCCGTCGGGGCTGTCGGGAAGGGAGCCGATCTCGCGCTGCGCGCGCGTGTAGAACCCGAGGTCGACGGCCGGGTGGGCGCCGAGCGGGTCGAATCGCGCCCGCATCTGCACCAGCGGCGCGATCGCCTGACGCCCGATCGCACCGGTCTGCAACTCCAGCCACGGGCTGTTGAGCACGAGCGCCGAGGCGGCACCGGGATGCCGGGCCGCCCACAGCGCCAGGGTCAGGCCTCCCGTGGAATGGCCCATGAGCACGAGCCGGCGCCCCCGGCCGCCACCGGCATCTCCGCCGCCGGGCCCGCCCATCGCGTCGAGAGCGGCGGAGATGTCGGCGTCGTAATCGCTGAGGGACGCGATGTATCCCGGAGCCTGACCCGGCCGAAGGCTCCGCCCGTACTTCCGGAGATCCAGCGCGTAGAAGCGCGCCCCGAGGCGGTTCCAGAACCGGGCGAGCTCCCGCTGGAAGAAGTAGTCCGACCAGCCATGTACGTAGAGCACGTCCACATCCGCCAGGGGGCGGAGCATCCGCAGCAGCCCCGGCGGCAGCGACCGCACGAGCGTCGCGACGACGGGGCCGTCGGCATCCTCACCCAGCTGCAGTGTCCGCTGGGCGAACGGCTTCCCGAGGATGTCGGGAACCCAGGACGCCATGCTCACTCCCCGCGGGAGACCCGTACCATCTCGTCGCGGTCGACGACCTTGATGCGGGCGCGGCCCACCGGCTCGCCGAGCGCGACCTCGTGCTCGTCGAGCCGGTGCCAGCCGTCGAGGTCCGTCCACGACACGCCGCGCGACTCCAGCAGGGCGGGGATCGCCTCGGGCGACGGGTCCTCCGGGGTCCACCACGAGCCCTGGTCGTTGATCAGGTGGCTCACCGTCTCCATGGCGTCGGACTTCGTGTGGCCGATGAGGCCGACGGGCCCCCGCTTGATCCACCCGGTCGCGTAGACACCGGGCACGCGCTCGTTCGAGTCCTTGTGCAGCACCTGGCCCTCGTGGTTGGGGATCACGCCGTGGCGCTTGTCGAACGGAACCCCCGGCAGGGGCGACCCGAAGTAGCCGACGGCCCGGTACAGCTGCTGGATGGGCACCTCGCGCAGCTCACCGGTGCCGACCACGCCGCCCTCGTCGTCGGGTCGCGTGCGCTCGTACACGAGCGCCGAGACGCGCCCGGCGTCGTCGGTCTTCACCGAGACCGGCTTGGCGTAGAAGTGCAGGTGCAGGCGCCGGCTCGCGGTGCCGCCGGCGTTGTTGACGCTCGGACGCTGGCGCCACGACTGCAGCACCCGGTCGATCACCATGACCTGCTTGTTGCTCGCGATCGCGGCCCGCGACGCCTCGTCGTAGTCGAAGTCCTCGTCGTAGACCACCATGTCGACGTCGCGCAGCTCGCCGAGCTCGCGCAACTCGAGCGGCGTGAACTTCACCTGCGCCGGCCCCCGGCGCCCGAACACGTGCACGTCGGTGACCTGCGACGCCTCCAGTCCCGCCTGCACGTTGGCAGGGATCTCGGTGACCAGCAGATCCTCGGCGTGCTTGGCGAGAATGCGGGCGACGTCCAGGGCGACGTTGCCGTTGCCGATGACGGCGACGGATGCCGCGTCCAGCGGCCACTCGCGCGGGAAGTCCGGGTGGCCGTCGTACCAGCTGACGAAGTCGGCGGCCCCGAACGAGCCCTCGGCGTCGATGCCGGGAATGTCGAGGTCGGCGTCGCGGATCGCGCCGGTGGAGAAGATGACGGCGTGGTAGTGACGCTTGAGGTCGTCGAGGGTGATGTCCTCGCCGAAGCGCACGTTGCCGAAGATGCGGATGTCGCCGCGGTCGAGGACATCCCGGAGCGCGTTGATGATGCCCTTGATGCGGGGGTGGTCGGGCGCCACGCCATAGCGCACCAGCCCGTACGGCGCCGGCAGCTGGTCGAACAGGTCGATCGACACGTCGAACTTGCGCTCGGCCTTCAGCAGGATGTCCGCGGCGTAGATGCCGGCGGGTCCCGCGCCGACGATGGCCAGCCTGAGGTTGGTCATGGGTGTTCCTTACGAATGGGTTAGCTGGATCGGTCGACGATCACGTGCGCGAGCTTGACGAGCGCATCGCGGACGACGCCGGCCGGAAGCGGGTCGATCGCCTCGATCGCGGCATCCGCCCATTCGTACGCCTGACGCCGGGTCGCCTCGGTGACGGCATGGTCACGCAGGTGGCCGATGGCCTCGTCGAGGATGCCGGGGTCGGCGCCGTCGGCGATGCGCGCCACGCCGTCGTCGATCGTCGCCCGGAGCGCCCGCGACGCGGGGTCGGCCGCACGCCCGAGCAGCAGGTACGGCATGGTCGGAACGCCCGCGCGCAGGTCGGTGCCGGGCACCTTGCCGGTCTCGCCGGGGTCGTCGGACAGGTCGATGACGTCGTCGAGCAGCTGGAACGCGACACCCACCCGCTCGCCGTACTCCAGCGCGGGCGCGCGGTACTCGGCGGGCGCGTCGGAGAAGAGGATGCCGGCCTGAGCGGATGCCGCGATCAGCGATCCCGTCTTGTCGGCGAGCACCTGCAGATAGAACTCCACCGGGTCGTCGCCCGCCTGGGCGCCGACGGTCTCGTGCATCTGGCCGAGCACGAGCCGCTCGAAGGTGTCGGCCTGCAGGCGGATGGCGCGCTCGCCGATCTGCGCCATCAGCTGACTCGCGCGCGAGAAGAGCAGGTCGCCGGTGAGGATCGCGACGTTGTTGCCCCAGACGGCGTGCGCGCTCGGGACGCCGCGCCGAACGTCGGCGCCGTCCATCACGTCGTCGTGGTACAGCGAGCCGAGGTGCGTCATCTCCAGCGCGGTCGCGCCCGCGACGACGAAGTCGGTCGTGCCGGCTCCAAGCTGCGCGGTCAGCAGCGTCAGCATGGGGCGCACGCGCTTGCCGCCGGCCTCGTACAGGTAGCGGGTGGTCGCGTCGGCGAGCTGGTCGCTCACGCGGAGCTCACGGCCGAGCGTGTCCTCGACGCGGTCGAGGCCGTCCTCCACGACGGTGAGGAGCTTGCGCATCCGGGGTCCGGCGAGCACGCGCTCGGTCAGACCGAGATTGGCGGTCAGGCGCGCGCCGGGAGCGGAGGGGCTCGGAGTCACCCTGACAGCCTACCGGCCGCGATCAGCCCAGCGGCTTGAGCGCACGATGCAGCGCGACGATGCCGAACGTGAGATCGCGGTGCGCGACGGCGCTCCAGCCGGCATCCCGAATCCACGACGACAGGGTCACCTGGTCGGGCCAGTCCTTGATCGACTCGTTGAGATAGTCGTAGGCGTCGGCGTTCGAGCTCACGACCTTCGCGACGGACGGCAGGATCCGGTCGTTGTAGAAGCGATACAGGCTCGCGAACACGGCGTTCTGCGGGTGGGAGAACTCGCACACGACGAGCTTGCCGCCGGGCGCGGTGACCCGCAGCATCTCGGCGAGCGCCTTCTTCGGGTCGTTGACGTTGCGCAGGCCGAACGAGATGGTGACGGCGTCGAACTCGCCATCGGCGAACGGGAGATCCGTCGCATCGGCCTCGGCGAACGTGACGTTCGGCACGTGACCGTGCCGGCGGCGCCCCTCCGCGATCATGCCGGCGGAGAAGTCGCCCGCGACGATGTCGGCGCCGCTGCGCGCCAGGGCGACCGAGCTCGCCCCGGTGCCGGCGGCGAGGTCGAGGATGCGCTGTCCCGGCTTCGGCGCGACCGCGCGCGTCGTGGCGATGTGCCACAGCCGGTCGTTGCCGAGGCTCAACACGGTGTTGGTGCGGTCGTACCCGGCGGCGACCTCGTCGAACATGCCGCTGACGCGATCGGGGTCCTTGCCGAGGTCTGCGCGGTGCTCTGTCACCGTTCGATCCTACGGCGCGAGCCGCGTCAGGACGCCCAGCCAGTGCGCGGCGGTGGCCTCGTCGTACGGCGGCGCTGCGGCACGGACAGCGGCCTCCAGATCGATGGCGACCTGCTCCAGGCGCAGGACGATGTCCGCCGGGTAGCCGTACCGCACGCGGTGCTCCTCCCACTCGTCGCGGTCGTCGATGAACACGCCGCGCTCGTCGCGGGCGCGGACGACGTCGAGGTCCATGTCGATGCCGGTCGGGTCCGCCCCGGCATCCCAGCTCACGTCCCACGCGATGTCGATGTAGACGGCGATGCGCGGGTGGGTCGCGTTGAGGGTCGCCGCGTACTCCCCGCTCGGTGGGATGAGGGTGACGTTGTCGCCGTTCGAGACCGTGTCGAGGCCGGGACGGGCGCTGCGCCAACCGTCGCGCTGGCCTACCCAGTCACCGTGGGCGTCGCTGCCGAGGAAGACGCAGTCGTGCTCCCAGTGCGGCGAGCCGTCCCACTTGCGCCAGCGGAAGACGAGCGGGGTGCCGGGCGTGGGTCGGGCGGTCATGGTCGCGAGCCTACGCCGCCGCGTCAGCGGCACGGCCCGCCGGATTAGGCTGGGTCGAGTGAACGCTCCCACCCCCAGCCCCGCCCGGCTGCGCGTGGTGACCCGCGATATCGCGCACGTCGACGATCTGCTGCAGTACGGCGATCCCGCCGATCCCCTGGTGTGGACCCGCGGCGGCGCGTGGCTCGTCGGCGTCGGCCGCGCCCTCACCCTGACGGCGCACGGCGCCGAGGTCGCCGGTCTCGCGGCCCGCTGGCGCGAGGTCGCCGCGGCGGCGCAGGTGGACGACCACGTCGGCGTGCCGGGCTCGGGCCTCGTCGCCTTCGGCGCGCTGCCGTTCGACGCGGAGTCCGCGGCGACGGCCGTCCTCACCGTCCCCCTCCTGACGATCGGGCACCGCGACGGCCTCACCTGGGCCACGTGGGTGCTGCCGGATGCCGGGGCGCCCGATCCCGAGGCGCCTCAAACGATCGGCTACGGCCCGCACTGGTCCGCCGCGGTGGGCCCGGGCGCGCTGACGCCCGACGGGTATCAGGACGCCGTCCGGCAGGGGCTCGCCGCGATCTCGGCCGGCGAGGTCAGCAAGGTCGTCCTCGCCCGCGACCTCGTGGGCACGGTGCCCGGTCACGCCGACCTGCGGCGCCTCGTCCGCTCCCTCGCCTCGGCGTATCCCGACACGTGGGTGTACGCGGTCGACGGGCTCATCGGCGCGAGCCCGGAGACGCTCGTCACCGTCTCGGGCGGGCAGGTGACGGCGCGCGTCCTCGCCGGGACCGTCGCCCGCGGCGCGAACCCCGACGCCGACCGCGACGCCGCGCTCGCCCTCGCGACGAGCGCGAAGGACCTCGCCGAGCACGGCTACGCGGTCCGCAGCCTCGTCGACGCGCTCACGCCGCACACGACGGCGCTGGCCGCCGCCGAGCAGCCGTTCACCCTGTCGCTGCCGAACGTCTGGCACCTCGCCACCGACGTCGAGGCCACGACCGCCGCTGGCACCTCGGCGCTCGACCTCGTCGGGGTGCTGCACCCCACCGCAGCGGTCGCCGGGACCCCGACGGACGCCGCGATCGCCGCCATCCGCCGCATCGAGCCGTTCGACCGGGGGCGCTACGCGGGACCGGTCGGCTGGGTCGACGGGCACGGCGACGGCGAGTGGGCGATCGCGTTGCGCGGCGCACAGTTCGACCTCGCGGGGGCGGATCCGGACGGCATCCGCTTCACCGCGCACGCGGGCGCCGGGATCGTCGCCGGCAGCGACCCCGAAGCCGAGATGCTCGAGACCCGCGTGAAGTTCCGCCCCATCATCGACGCGCTGGCGTAGCCGGCGCCGTCAGACGCACTGGCGTAACCGGCGCGCTCAGGTCGCGGCGAGGCGCCTCTTCTCGGCCTCGACGTCGTAATCGGCGGCGGGCCACTGCGGGTCGATGTCCTCGAGCGCGTCGAGGAGCAATGCCTGGACGGCGATGCGGGCGTACCACTTCGCATTCGCGGGCACCACGTACCACGGCGCGTTCGGGGTCGAAGTCCGCTCGAAGACCGCCTGGTACGCGTCCATGTACGCCGGCCACAGCTGGCGCTCATCGACGTCGCCGGGGTTGTACTTCCAGTGCTTGTCCGGCCGCTCCAGCCGCTCCATGAGCCGGGACTTCTGCTCGTCGGGCGAGATGTGCAGCATGACCTTGACGATGCGGACGCCGCGGTCGGTGAGCCGTTTCTCGAAGTCGACGATCGCGCCGTAGCGCCGCTCGATCTCCTCCGGGGGCGCGAGGGAGCGCACCCGCCCGATCAGCACGTCCTCGTAGTGGGAGCGGTCGAAGACACCGATGAACCCGGCATCCGGCACATGCTTCTCGATGCGCCAGAGGAAATCGTGCGCGAGCTCTTCCGGCGTGGGCCTCTTGAACGCGACGAGCGAGACGCCCTGAGGATCGACCGAGCCGACGACGTGGCGGACGATGCCGCCCTTGCCGGCGGAGTCCATCGCCTGCAGCACGAGCAGGACCGCGGGGGTGTCCGCCACGATGCGGCTCTGTGCGAACAGGCGCTCCTGCAGCTCGTCGAGCTCATCCGCCCCGGCCCGAAGATCGACCTGACCGTGCTTCTTGCCCCCGGTGTATCCGGGCGTGGCGTCGGGGTCGACGTCGGCGAGCCGGAATCCCTCCCCCGCCCGCAGCAGCTCTACGGGGTCACCGCTCCAGTTCGTCTGGCTCTTCGCAGTCATGACCACATCATGGCGCGACGGATGCCGGTCTGGCCACCGCGTCACCGGGCCAGCGCGACCTCGACGATCTGGCGGCCGGGCGCCGGCGAGGTCAGTGCCTGGTCGAGCGCCGCGCGCGTCGACACCGGCGTATAGGTCCAGCCGTACGCGGCGGCGAGGTGCTCGATCGCGACCGTCTGCGGTGTGTACAGCACGCGCTCCATGGCGTCGGGGGTCGCGACCTGCGCGACCTCGAGGCCGTCGAAGATCGTGCCGCCGCCGTCGTTTCCGACGATGACCTGCAGCCGTGGCGGCTTCTCTCCGGGCGGCAGCAGCAGAGCGCCCACGTCGTGCAGGAACGCGAGATCGCCCGTCAGCACGCGCGTGACGCCGGCGGCGCCGGCGGCCTGACTGGCCAGCGCGATCCCCATGCCCGTCGCGATCGTGCCGTCGATGCCGGCGAGCCCGCGATTGGCGTGCACGGGCACCTTCTTGCCGCCGAGCACCTCGTCGGCGACCCGCACGAGCCGCGACGAGGCGAACAGCAGCCGGTCGTGCGGCCACGTCGCCCGCCACACCGCGTCGACGAGCGTCACCCGGTCGATGGGCGCGCGCGCCACCGCGAGCTCGGCCGCGATCGCCCCCAGCCGCTCGTGCGGCACCGCGGACGCGAGTCCCTCGGCATCCGGGGCGGGCGGGGCGAGGTCGACGGCGGCGGCCCGCGAGGCGCGCATCCACGCGCCGAACCAGTCCCGGTCCGCCTCGCCGGCGGCCGCCCGGACGGCATCGACCGCGATCGTCGCGCCGTTGAGGTTCAGGGGCTCTCCCGGTCCGCGCACCGCGAAGACCTCCACCTCGGGGCGCGACAGCACGACGACCGCCTCACGGCTGAGCGTCGGGTGCCCGAACACGACCGCGCGTTCGATGCGTCCGCCGAGTTGCGGGTCGCCGAGCAGACGGCGGTACCCGTGGACGAGGTTGCGCCCGAACCGGGAGCCGCTGACGATCTCGGCGATCAGCGGCCAGCCGCCGGCGTGGGCGAGCTCCTCGGCGGCGGCGCCGGCATCCGCCCCCGCGATGACGACCGTGCGCGGTCCGCGCTCGAGCACGTGCGGATCGACGTCGGAATCGGTGGGCAGATTCGACTCGCCGATGCCGCCGCCGCCCTGGTACAGCGCGCCGGAGGGCTCGATCTCCGGCACTGGCTCGCCGCCCGCCTCGTCGGGACCGGCGACCGGCGCGGGCAGCTCGACGGCGGGCATGCCGAGCCAGTCCGGCAGCGCGCCGGCGAGAGGATCGCGGTACGGCAGGTTGAGGTGCACCGGTCCGGCCTGACGGGTGCCGGCGCCGAGCGCCGCGGCGACGGCTTCCTCGGCGACCCGGCGGAGCATGGCGGACTGCTCGCCGGTGCCGTCGGGGTCGATCTCCTCGGGGACGGGCAGGTCCTCCTCCAGACGGATGCTGGGAGCGAACATTCCGGGCTGGCGGGTCGTCTGGTTCGCTCCGACGCCGCGCAGCTCCGGTGGCCGGTCGGCGGTCAGCAGCAGCAGGGGCACCCCGGCGTGGTGCGCCTCGAGCGCCGCCGGCAGCAGGTTCGCCGCCGCGGTCCCCGACGTGCAGATGACGGCCGCGGGCAGGCGCGACTCCCGGCCGAGGCCGAGCGCCGTGAAGCCGGCGACCCGCTCGTCGATGCGCACGTGCAGCGAGATCGCCCCGCGCGCCTCGAGCTGTGCCGCGACCAGCGCGAGCGCCTGCGAGCGCGACCCGGGGCTCACGACGACGTGCCGCACGCCCAGTTCGACGAGCCGGCCGAGGAGCGCCGCGGCGGCATCCGTCGCCGGCACGCGACCGGCGTGGTGGCCGGTCATCTCAGCCGACGCTGCCGCGGGGACCGGCGTCGCCGCGGGAGTCCTCGTCGCGGGGGCCGTCGGGCGAGGGGTCTTCGGCGTCGAGGGCGGCCAGCTCCGCCTCCAGCCGGCGGATGCGCTCATCCTGGTCGCTGATCGAGCCGATGCTCCCCAGGAAGTCGGGGTTGTCATCGGGCGCGCGGAACTGCGGCTGCTGGCGCGGGCGCCCACGGCCCACGACGAACCAGAGGATTCCGCCGAGCACGGGGATCAGCACCACGATCAGCAGCCACACCGGCTTGCTCACCCCGCGGTGGCGGGTGGGCGGCTGCAGGGCGCAGTCGACGATGCTGTACACCCAGAAGGCGATCAGCAACAGCGCCAGAGGCAGCAGTACGCGCACCACCCCTCCATCCTAAGCGGGCGCGCCGGTCACGGCCGCGGGGGTGGCCGGCGCGCGCGACGCGCGTAGGCTGGGACCATGCGTGTCCGCTCGGCCCTCCTCTACACCGTGCTGCGCCTGGCGGCGTTCCTGGTGCCGTTCGGGCTCATGATGCTGATCCCGATCCTGCGGGAGTACTACTGGCTGTCGGCGATCTTCGCCGCCCTCATCGGGCTCAGCCTGTCGCTGCTGTTCCTGCGGCGCCCGCTGGAGGACGCCACCGCCGGGCTCGCCGAGCGCCGCACACCTCGGCTCAGCGACGAGCAGGTCGAGGATGCTGCCATCGACGAGCCTCCGGCTCCCACCGCCTGATCCGGTCTGAGCCGGTTCAGCCGACGAACGCCCAGAACAGGAACCCGGCGAGCGCGAGCGAGGTCAGCGACGTCAGCCCGAGCGCGACCACGAGCTCGCGCGGCGCGCGGTAGGTCCACACGATGAGGATCGCGCACGCCGCGGGGATGAGGGCGAGCAGCGCCATCCACGCGAGCGGGTAGAACAGCGCCAGCACGGCGACGATCCCGAACGGCGCCAGCACGAACAGGGTGAACAGCACCTGGGTGGCGCGCTTTCCGATCCGGACGGTGAGCGTCCGCTTGCCGGCCAGGCGATCCTGGTCGATGTCGCGCAGGTTGTTCGCCAGCAGCACGGCGCAGGCCAGCAGCCCCGCGGCGACGCCGGCCAGCCACGCCTCGTCGGGGACGACGCCGGACTGCACGAACGCCGTGCCGAGCGTCGCGACGAGCCCGAAGAAGACGAAGACGAAGACCTCCCCGAGACCCGCGTAGCCGTACGGGCGCTTGCCGCCGGTGTAGAACCAGGCCGCGACGAGGCACGCGGCGCCGACCAGCAGCATCCACCAGTGCCCCGTGCGCACCACGATCGCCAGACCCGCCGCCGCGGCGATGCCGAAGAACACCAGCGCGACGATGAGCACGGTGCGCGGCTTCACCTTGCGGCTCGCGGTCAGGCGCGCGGGGCCGACGCGGTGGTCGTCGGTGCCGCGGATGCCGTCGCTGTAGTCGTTCGCGAAGTTCACGCCGATCTGGATCGCGACGGCGACGATCAGACAGCACAGCGCGACGACCCAGTGGAACGCGTGGTCGACGACGAGCGCCGCGCCGGTGCCGAGCACGACGGGCGAGACCGCGAGAGGCAGCGTGCGCAGCCGCGCGGCGCCGATCCAGTCCCCGAGGGTGGGCGGGGTCACGTGCGCGGGATCGCGCGAGACGTGCGCCTTCTGCGGGTTGCCGTGGGGGCGCTTGGTGACGGGAGACTTCTTCTTGCGGGTGCGGGCTGCCACGACCGGAATCCTCTCACGTGTCGCGCGACGTGTCCGATTCGGCACCGGCGAGCGCGCGGAGAGCGGCCCGGTCGGGCTTGCCGCTGGGAAGGAGGGGGATCTCCGGCACGTGCAGGATGCCGCGGGGCCGCGCGGGCGTGCCGGCCTCCGCCGCCACGGCGTCGCGGATCACGGGGAGGAGGGCGTCCCCGGCATCCGTCGCCACGACCACCACCGAAGCCTGGCCCCACCGGTCGTCCGGCACCGGCACGACGACGGCGGACTCCAGACCCGGGAGGGCGCGGACGATGCGCTCGACGCGGTCGAGGGAGACGTTGACGCCGCCCGAGACGATGACGTTGTCGATGCGGCCGCTGATGCGCAGCGCACCGTCGACGACGGCGCCGGTGTCGCCGGTGCGATACCAGCGGGTGCCGCCCGCGTCTCGGACGAACGCGGCAGCGGTGCGCTCCGGCTCACCGAGGTAGCCGTCGGCGAGCGTGGGGCCGGACAGCTGCACCTCCCCGTCGACGGTGCGGATGCCGACGCCGCGCAGCGGCACCCCGTCGTAGACGCAGCCGCCGGCTGTCTCGCTCGACCCGTAGGTGCGGACGATCCGCGCGCCCGCGGCGGCGGCGCGCTCCGCGAGTGCGGGCGGCAGCGCCTGACCGCCGACGAGGATCGCCGCGAAGCGCGCGAGGGCGCGCGCCGTCGCGGGGTCGGGATCGTCGAGCAGCGTCTGCAGCTGCGCCGGCACGAGCGAGGTGTAGATCGGCAGGCGGCGGCCGCCGTCGCTCGAGGCCATCGCCGAGGCCGCCGCGGTGAAGGCGTGCGCGGAGAACGATCCGGAGAGGATGGCGGGCTCATGTCCTGCGACCAGTGAGCGCACGAGCACCTGCACCCCGGCGATGTACCCGGCGGGCAGGGCGAGCAGCCAGGCGCCCTCGCCGATGCGCTCCGCGGTGGCCAGGGCGCTGGAGATGAGGGCGGACCGGCTGAGCGCGACGGACTTCGGAAACCCCGTCGAGCCCGACGTCGTGACGACGACCCCCGTACCCGCGGGCACCTCGGCCGGCACGTCCGCGCGCCCGCCGAGGGCGATCGCCGGCCCCGCGCCCAGGACCGCGGCGCGGAGACCCCGCAACACCGCGCGAGCGTCGGCCCCGTCGACGGGCTCGAGCCGCATCAGAAGTGGTAGGGGTAGGGCGACCAGTCCGGGTCGCGCTTCTGCAGGAACGCGTCGCGACCCTCGACGGCCTCGTCGGTGCCGTACGCCAGCCGCGTCGCCTCCCCGGCGAACACCTGCTGGCCGACCATCCCATCGTCGACCGCGTTGAAGGCGAACTTCAGCATCCGGATCGCCGTCGGCGACTTGCCGAGGATCGTCCTCGCCACAGCCACCGCCTCGCGCTCGAGCTCGGCGTGCGGCACGACCCGGTTCACCGCGCCCATCTCGTACGCGCGCTGTGCGGAGTACTCCTCCGCGAGGAAGAACACCTCGCGGGCGACCTTCTGCCCGACCTGGCGAGCCATGTACGCGGAGCCGTAACCGGCGTCGAAGCTGCCCACGTCGGCATCCGTCTGCTTGAAACGGCCGTGCTCGGCGGAGGCGATCGACAGGTCGCAGACGATGTGCAGCGAGTGCCCGCCGCCCGCCGCCCAGCCCGGGATGACGGCGATGACAACCTTCGGCATGAAGCGGATGAGCCGTTGCACCTCGAGGATGTGCAGACGCCCGGCGCGGGCGCTGTCGGGGGCGGTGGCGTCGTCGGCGGCGTACGTGTACCCGTCGCGCCCGCGGATGCGCTGGTCGCCGCCGGAGCAGAACGCCCAGCCGCCGTCCTTCGGGCTCGGACCGTTGCCGGTCAGGAGCACCACCCCGATCTTCGGGTCCTGCCGCGCGATGTCGAGGGCGCGGTAGAGCTCGTCGACGGTGTGCGGGCGGAAGGCGTTGCGCACCTCGGGCCGGTCGAATGCGATGCGGGCGATGCGCCCGTCGAGCGACACATGGGCCGTGATGTCGGTGTAGGCATTCGCACCGGGAGCGAGCGTCCACACGGACGGGTCGAACAACTCGGAGACGGTCTCGGGCGCGATGTCGGTCACGCCCCCAGCCTACGCGCGGGCGTCACACGGCTCCGGGCGGGAGGTGCCGCGCCCTACGCTGGACCGGTGACGTCGACTCCCCGCATTCTGACCCTACTCGCCGCCGGCGCCCTCGCGCTCGGGCTCGCCGCCTGCACCACGACGATCGCCGACCCGCCCGCCACGGGCCCGACCGGCGGCGCGAACGCGGCCCTCGTCACCAGTGGCGCCTGCACCGGTGACGACGGCGTGACGATCATCGTCGACGCGTCAGCCCTCGATGACGCCGAGCCGCAGGCGCAGTGTTACTTGACCGATGAGTCCGTGCCGGCCGCCGATGCCTTGACCGTCGCGCAGGTCGACGTCGAAGGCACCGACCAGTATGGGGATCAGGTCGTGTGCCGGGTGAACGGGCTGCCGTCGGCATCCAAGCCCGTCGGGTCGACCGAGGACCCGACCTACGTCGAGGAGTGCAAGACCATGCCCGCCGGCTTCGCCTACTGGTCGCTGTGGCTGAAGCCCGCGGGTGGGACCTGGGATTACGCGCAGGAGGGGCTGTCGACGCTGCAGGTCGAGCCGGGCGACAGCATCGAGCTGCTGTTCACCCTCGACGGCGCGCCGGCCGCACCCGCCGCCTGAGCAGGCGCCGGGGTGAGGTTCTGGGGGTGAGATTCCGGGCGTGAGATTCCGGACCGGACCCCTGCGCGCGGCCGCCGTGCTCGCGGCCGCCTTCATCGCGGTGCGCGTGCTGTACCGGGTGCTGTTCCACGGTGCCGACGGGACGGGGCCGGTGGTGCTGCCGCTGCCGGCGTGGCGACTGCCGCCGCCGTTCGCGCACGTCGTGATGTTCGGACCCGCGACGGTGGACGGACTGTGGGACGCCGTGATCAGCGCGCTGCCGATCGCGCTGACGATCCTCGCGTTCGGCGCGCTCAGTGCGCTGCTGGACATGCCGCGGCTCATCGCGCGCGGCGCACGGCGGGGACCGGTGCAGGGGCTCGCGCGTGCGGTCGCGATCGCGTGGGCGACGCTGCCGTCCCTGGCCGACGCGGTCCGTGCGGTGCGGTTCGCGCAGCGGCTGCGCGGTGAGCGGGGCGGCGTGCGGCTGCTCGCACCGGTGCTCGAGCACACCCTGGAACGGGCGACCGCGGTCGCGGCGGCGCTCGAGCTGCGCGGCTATGCCGGACGGGGCCTCGCGGGCGAGTGCCGGCATCCGGTCGCCCTGCGGGAGGCGACGATGGGGTTCGGGGCGACAGCCGCGACTGCGGTGGTGGCGGTGCCGCACCTCCACCTCAGCCCCGGGACCCTCACCCTGCTGACCGGCGCCACGGGGTCGGGGAAGACGACCCTGCTGCGCGCGCTCAGCGGACTGCACGCGCACGTCGACGGCGGGTGGACCGCCGGGTCGCTGCGCGTCGCGGGACACGAGCGCGGCGACGTGCCCCCGCGCGACCTGGCGCGATGCGTGGGCGTCGTGCTGCAGCATCCGCGTGCCGCGTTCGCGACCGGCCGCGTCGCGGACGAGATCGGCCTCGCGCTCGAACTCCGCGGCGTCGCGCGGGTGCTGATCGACGCGCGCGTGCGCGAGGTCGCCGACCGCGTCGGGATCACTCCGCTGCTCGAACGCGAGCTGCGGGGATTGTCGGCCGGCGAGGCGACCCTCGTCGCGATCGCGGCGGCGATCGCCGAGCAGCCGATCCTGCTGCTCGTGGATGAGCCGCTCGCCGACCTCGACGATGACGCGCGGGCGCGCATCGTCGCGCTGCTCGGCGCGCTCGCCCACCAGGCCGGCATCTGCGTCGTGGCCGCCGAGCATCGCGCCGACGAGTTCTCCGGCGTGGCCGACCGGTGGCTGACGGTGGCGGGCGGCGCTGTTGTCGAGACGGCGGCGGCGTCGCCAACTCCTTCGATCCGTTCGGCATTCGCCCAGATCGGGCCGGACGGGCACCGACGCAGCCCGGGCCGAAGGAGTTCGCCACAAGGCGCCCGGCCCCCCGCCCTCACCGTGACCGACCTCACGGTGCGCCACGGCGATCGGGTCGTGGTCGCTGGCGCCTCTCTCACCCTGCACCCGGGTGGGATCGTCGCGCTGCGGGGGCCTAACGGCGCGGGCAAGTCGAGTCTGCTGGTCGCGCTGGCGACCGACGCCGGAGGCGTCGCGCTCGTCCCCGACGACAGCGACGCGCTGTTCACGCGCGACAGCGTGCAGGCCGAGTGCCGCCGCGTGGACCGGCGTCACAAGCTCGCTCCCGGCACGACGGCGGCGCGCTTCGGCGCCCTGCTGAGCCTCGACGCCGCCGATCCCGCGCTCACGCGGCGGCTGCGCGCGCATCCGCGCGACCTGTCCGCCGGCGAGCGCCGCTGTCTCGCGATCGTCGTGCAGACCGCGGGCGCGCCGCGCGCACTGCTGCTCGATGAGCCGACGCGGGGTCTCGACCCGGACGCCTCGCGCCTCGTCGCGGACGCCATCGTGGCGCAGGCCGCCGGTGGCACCGCGGTGCTCTTCGCGACCCACGACGCCGCGTTCGCCGCCCTGGGCGACCGCACCCTGCGGATGCATGCCGGCGTGCTCGACCCCGCGGCTGCGCCTGCCCCCGCGCCTGCCCCCATAGCTTCGGAGATCTGCAGTTCTGCGGACCAATCCGCGGCGATCGTTCCGAAGAAGCGCCGATCTCCGCAGGAGGACGAGCCCGAGTCTGAACGCGAGCGCCATCCCGAGCTCGCGCCGAATCCTGCGCCGCGCGCGAGGGGTGTCCGCGGCTGGCGCACGCCGGCGCTCGTCGCGGCGAACCTCGCGGCGGCGGCCGCCTTCCTCTGGCCGCTGGTCGCCAGCGCCGTCCCGGCGCAGGCGCAGGCCGCGGTTCCGTACATCGCTCTGGCGCTCGCGCCCCTCGCGGTCGTGCTCGTGCTCGCTGCCCTCGATGCGAGCGTGCGCTCGGCGCACACTCTCGCGTTGCTCGCCGTCCTCGCGGCGATCGGTGCCGCCATCCGCATCGCGAGCACGGGGGTGGGGGGCGTCGAGGCGCTGTTCGTGCTGCTGATCCTGGCGGGGCGCGCGTTCGGACCTCGGTTCGGGCTGCTGTTGGGCGCGACATCCCTCGCCCTGTCGGCGCTGATGTGGGGCGGGGTCGGGCCGTGGCTGCCGTTCCAGATGTTCGCCTGCGGCTGGGTGGGCGCGGGGGCGGGCCTGCTCCCCCGGCGCGTCCGCGGCATCCCCGAGATCGTCATGCTCGCCGCCTACGGCATCGTCGCGTCGTACGCGTTCGGCCTCATCATGAACATGTGGTTCTGGCCGTTCGCGGTCGGCGCGGACACCGGCATCTCGTACGTGCCCGGCGGCTCTCTCGGCGAGAACCTGGGCAACTTCCTCGTGTACTCGCTGCTGACCTCCACGCTCAGCTGGGACACCCTCCGCGCCATCACGACGGTCGTCGGTCTCGCGCTCGTCGGGCGAGCGCTGCTGCGGTCGCTGCGCCGCGCGAAGCCCGTGGCGGCCCCGACCCCGTCACCCGCACCGCGGGCTGTGGCCGTCCCACATCACTGACGATCCCGATCGTGGGACAATGGAGTACGGCGACGTCCCACCCGAACGGATGCCGCCGGGAAGGCATACCGTGCAGATCAGGAATTCCTCGGACTGGCGCGACGCCCTCCCCTTCGAGCTGCCGATCCCCGCCGCGGAGGCCGTGCCCGGAGAGCCCACCCGGTGCGCCGGCTGCGGCCCCGACAGCGAACCCTGGCCGCGTGAGGCGCTCTGGGTCGTGAAGCACCGGCATCCGAACAACCCGGCGGGATTCGTGCGCTACTACTGCGCCGACCACAAGCCGACACCCAAGCTCGCGCCGCCCGTCTCGGCGCCCGAGCGCGCGCGCCGCGCCCGCGCTGCCGCACCAGCCCCACGGAAGGCCGCCGCCCCGTCGATCCCGGAGCGCGCAGCGGTCCTCTGCCCCGACTGCTTCGTCGAGGTCCCCGCAACGGGAGTCTGCGGGATGTGCGGGCAGCAGGTCGCCTGACCCGTCGCGCTGTCCCGGTACTCTGCCCGGATGACCGCACCGCGCCGGCTCAATGCCGCCGTGTGGTTCGCGATCGGCGCCGCGGGCGCCATCGTGGGCCTCCTCCCCTGGCTCGTGACCGGCGCCCGCCTGCCGCTGCAGAACCTCGGCGCGGGATCCGCCGGCGACATGGGTGGTGATGGGCGTCCGCAGCCCGAGAGCAGCGCGGCAGGGCCCGCTCAGACCGAGAAGTACTTCGCCTCGGGGTGGTGGAAGACGAACGCGTCCGTCGACTGCTCCGGGTGCAGCTGCAGCTCATCGCTGAGCTCGACACCCATTCGCTCGGGACGCAGCAGCTCGACGACCTTGCGGCGATCCTCCATGTCGGGGCACGCGGGGTAGCCGAGCGAGAACCGCGCCCCGCGGTACTCGAGCTTGAACAGACCGGCCGTGTCGGAGGGGTCCTCACCGGCGAAGCCGAGCTCGGACCGGATGCGGGCGTGCCAGAACTCGGCGAGCGCCTCGGTCAGCTGCATCACGAGCCCGTTGAGCTCGTAGTAGTCGCGGTAGCGGTTCTCGGCGAAGAGCGTCGCCGTCACGGCGTCGATCGCCGCGCCCGCGGTGACGAGCTGCACGGGCATCACGTCGACCTGGCCGGAATCCCGCGAGCGCACGAAATCGGCGAGATTCAGGTGCCGGTCGCGGCGCTGCCGCGGGAAGTGGAAGCGCAGGCGGTCGGCGCCGATCGCGCCGCCTGACCCCCCGTCCGGCGCGAGCAGCCCGGGCACGCCGAGCACACCGGTCGGGTCGTCGCCGTGATGGAGCACGACGATGTCGTCGCCCTCCGAGACCACCGGGAAGTACCCATACGCCACCGAAGCGTCCAGCATCCCCTCGGCGAGGATGCGGTCGAGCCAGTACCGCAGCCGCGGCCGGCCCTCCGTCTCGACGAGTTGCTCGTAACTCAGCCCGTCCTCGCCGCGGCCGGGCTTCAGCCCCCACTGCCCCATGAAGGTCGCGCGCTCATCGAGGAACGCGGCGTAGTCGGCGAGCGCGATCCCGCGGACGATCCTCGTCCCCCAGAACGGCGGCGCCGGAACGGGATTGTCGGATGCCACGTCGCTGCGCGCCGGCATCGCCTCGGGCTCTGTGAGCGTCAGGCGAGAGCCCGCCGCGTGGATGCGCTTCTTCAGCGGCGGCAGGCCCACGGCATTCCGCGCCTCGCCGCGCGCGATGCGGACGAGCGGCTCCATCAGGGCGAGACCCTCGAAGGCATCCTTCGCGTACCGTACCTCGCCGTCGAAGAGCTCCGCGAGGTCCTGCTCGACGTACGCGCGCGTCAGCGCCGCCCCGCCGAGGATCACGGGCCACCGGCCCGCCAGACCCCGTGCCTGCAGCTCCTGCAGGTTCTCCTTCATGACGACCGTCGACTTCACGAGCAGGCCACTCATGCCGATGACGTCGGCGCCATGCTCCTCGGCGGCCGCGATGATGTCGGCGATCGGCTGCTTGATGCCCAGGTTGATCACGGTGTAGCCGTTGTTCGTCAGGATGATGTCGACGAGGTTCTTGCCGATGTCGTGCACGTCGCCGCGGACCGTCGCGAGCACGATCGTGCCCTTGCCGGCCTCGTCGGTGCGCTCCATATGCGGCTCGAGGAGGGCGACGGCGGTCTTCATGACCTCGGCGGACTGCAGCACGAACGGCAGCTGCATCTGCCCCGACCCGAACCGCTCGCCGACGACCTTCATACCTTCGAGCAGGTGGTCGTTGATGATGGCGAGCGGGCTCGTGCCCCCGGCCCGCGCCAGGTCGAGGTCGGCCTCCAGACCCTTCAGCTCGCCGTCGATGATGCGGCGCTCGAGGCGCTCGCCCACCGGCAGTGCGGCCAGCTCGGCGGCGCGCTGATCCCGCAGCGCCGCCGTGTCGACGCCCGCGAACAGGTCGAGCATCGTCGCGAGCGGGTCGTAGGTGAGGTTGCCCTCGGCATCCCATTCGCGCCGGTCCCACACGAGGTCGAGCGCGACCTTCCGCTGGGCCTCGTCGAGGGATGCCAGGGGCACGATCTTCGCGGCGTCGATGATGCCGCTCGTGAGCCCCGCCTGCGTCGCCTCGTGCAGGAACACCGAGTTCAGCACCGACCGCGCCGCGGGGTTGAGCCCGAACGACACGTTCGACACGCCGAGGGTCGTGTTGATGCCGGGGTACTTCGCCGTCAGCTCCCGGATCGCCTCGATCGTCTCGATGCCGTCGCGCCGGGTCTCTTCCTGTCCCGTCGCGATCGGGAACGTGAGGCAGTCGACGATGATGTCCTCGACGCGCAGGCCCCAGTCGCCGACGAGCTCGTCGACGAGCCGCGACGCGATCCGCACCTTGTCGGCGGTCGTACGCGCCTGACCCTGCTCGTCGATCGTCAGGGCGATGACGGCGGTGCCGTGCTCCTTGACGAGCGGCATGATGCGACCGAAGCGGGATGCCGGGCCGTCGCCGTCCTCGTAGTTGACGGAGTTCACGACGGGCCGGCCGCCGATGAGCTCGAGGCCCGCCTGGATCACCGCGGGCTCGGTCGAGTCGATCACGAGCGGGAGCGTGGATGCCGAGGCGAAGCGGGAGACGACCTCGCGGATGTCGGCGACGCCGTCGCGACCCACGTAGTCGACGCACACGTCGAGCAGGTGCGCCCCGACGCGGATCTGGTTCCGCGCGATCTCGACGCAGTCGTCCCAGCGCCCCTCGAGCATCGCCTCGCGGAACGCCTTGGAGCCGTTCGCGTTCGTCCGCTCGCCGATCGCGAGGTAGCTCGCGTCCTGACGGAACGGGACGTGCTGGTAGAGGGATGCCACGCCGGGCTCATCGGTCGCCCCGCGAGCGAAGCGAGACGAAACGTCGTGAGCCGACCCGGAGTCGTCACCACGTTTCGTCTCGTCGCTGCGCTCCTCGCTCAACGACCGGTAGGCACCCAGCCGCTCGACCACGGCGGCGAGGTGCTCGGGGGTCGTACCGCAGCAGCCGCCGATGAGGCCCAGCCCGAACTCGCGGACGAACTGCTCGTGCGCGGTGGCGAGCTCGGCGGGCGTCAGCGGGTAGTGCGCACCGTCGGCGCCCAGCACCGGCAGGCCCGCGTTGGGCATGCACGCGATCGTGACGCTCGAGTGCTTCGACAGGTGCCGCAGGTGCTCGCTCATCTCGGCGGGGCCGGTCGCGCAGTTGAGTCCGATGGCATCCACGCCGAGGGGCTCGAGCGCCGTCAGCGCCGCGCCGATCTCCGAGCCCATGAGCATCGTGCCGGTCGTCTCGACGGTGACCTCGACGAAGATCGGCAGGCGGATGCCGCGGGCCACGATCGCCTGCTTGCAGCCGTTGATCGCGGCCTTCGTCTGCAGCAGGTCCTGGCTGGTCTCGACGAGGAAAGCGTCCGCTCCCCCGTCGATGAGGCCCTCGGCCTGCAGCGCGAACGTCTCCTTGAGGTGCGCGTACGTTGTGTGACCGAGCGAGGGGAGTTTGGTGCCCGGCCCCATCGAGCCGAGCACCCAGCGCATCCGGCCGTCTGCGGCTTCTGCCGCTTCGGCGCGCTCCCGCGCAATCCGGGCCCCCGACTCGGCGAGCTCGTGGATGCGGTCGTCGATGCCGTAGTCCGACAGGTTCGACCAGTTCGCCCCAAACGTGTTGGTCTCGACGGCATCCACCCCGACCGCGAAGTAGGCGTCGTGGATCGCCGCGACGACGTCGGGGCGCGTGACGTTGAGGATCTCGTTGCAGCCCTCGAGCCCGGCGAAGTCGGTCTCGATCTGCAGGTCGTGCCGCTGCAGCATCGTACCCATGGCCCCGTCGGCGATGACGACGCGGGATGCCAGGGCATCCAGCAGCGCCTGCGCCCGCTCGGTCCGCGGCACGCCGTCGATGTCGAGCGCGAAGCGGGGCGAGGTCACGGGCGCGGTCACCGGGTGATTCTCCCACGGGCGGCCCGGCGGGCCTTGAGGAACGCGTCGACGATGTCCCATACCGCAATCCCCGCGATCGCGAACCCGGTGAGGACCGAGATGATCCCGAACACCTTGTCGCCTTCGCCGTTCGGGATGACGAGGGTCCAGAACTCCGGGTTGAGCAGTCGCCCCTGCGACAGCAGCCACACCGCCGGCACCGCGATGACGATGTTCAGCACCGTGTTGAACGCGGCGAGCGCGAAGGTCCAGCGCCCCCGAAGGAACACGATGATCTGCAGCACGGCGTCGACGCCCATCGCGACGAGCAGCCCGCCCACCCACCAGGGCCACAGGGACGGCGACAGCAGCGACATCCACTGGCCGTTGAGGTACACCGCCCCGACGAGCTGGTCCCACAGCAGCGCGGCCGCCGCGATCGCGAGGAACACGACGCTCGCGATCATGTCGCTGAACCGCGCCCCGGTGTAGGGCGTGTCCGCGGGAAGGCGGTCGACAGTCCACGGCGCGAGGGGCGTGCGCGCCTCGTCGGAGCGTTCGACGAGAGCGAAGACGAGCGTCGTCCAGAAGGCGAGGTGCACCCCGACGGAGATAGCGCCGCCGATGGTGCCGCCGATGATCGCTCCGAAGGGCGCGCCCGACAGGGTCTGGCCGAGGGCGAGGCCGAACGCCGCGAGCGGCACGACGATCCACAGCAGCAGCACGAGCAGGCGCTTCCACTCCAGGAAGTAGCGCGGGCCGATGAGCGAGAGCGGGCGGTCGGCGTAGCCGGCGGCGAGCCGGTCCGGGTCGCCGAGCTCGGTGAGGACGGCGCGCTCGGCGGCATCCGCCGGTTCGCCGGCCTCGATCCTCGCGTCGAGCTGGTCGGCGATCGACGCGCGCAGCTCGTCGGCGACGTCGGCGCGCTGCTGCTCGGGGATGCTGCGGGTGACCGCGAGGACGTAGCGGTCGGTCAGGGTGGCGGTCATGTCAGTTCTCCTCGGACGGAACGGGAAGGGCGGCGATCGCGGCGGCGAGCGCGTCGAAATCGGTGGTGAGCGCCTCTGCCAGGCGGTGGCCGGCGGGCGACGTGCGGTAGAACTTGCGGGGCCGCGCCTCGTCGGTGTTCCACTCGCTGGTGAGGTGTCCCTGCTTCTCCAGTCGGCGCAGCAGGGGGTAGAGCGTGTTGGCATCGGTGTCGAATCCGCGCTGCTGCAGGTCCTCCAGCAGCCCGTACCCATAACCCGGCTCGGCGAGCAGCCGCAGGCAGGCCAATACGACGGTTCCGCGCCGCAGCTCCTGCAGGTGGGTCTCCCGCGCCTCATTCTCGGTCATGCTTCACACGATACTGTGCGTCACACACTATCGTCAAGGACACACCCACCATTCCGCCGGTGACAGCGGGCAGGATGGATGCCGTGAGCTTCCCCGCGCTGTCCGACCTGCGCGCCACGGCGCGTGTCGTCTCCCTCCCGCTCGTCACGCGCTTCCGCGGCATCGACGCCCGCGAGGCGCTTCTGCTGGAGGGACCGCAGGGCTGGACGGAGTTCTCCCCCTTCGTCGAGTACGACGACGCCGAGGCCGCGGCGTGGCTGACCGCCGCGATCGACTTCGGGTGGCATCCACAGCCCGCGCCGGTGCGGGACGCCGTCGCCGTCAACGCCACCGTGCCTGCGGTGGCGCCGGCATCCGTCCCCGCAGTCCTCGCCCGTTTCGACGGCTGCCGCACCGCGAAGGTCAAGGTCGCCGAGCGCGGCCAGACCCTCGCCGACGACGTCGCCCGCGTGCGCGCGGTCCGCGCCGCGATGGGGCCGGAGGGCCGCATCCGCCTGGACGCGAACGGCGGCTGGAACGTCGACGAGGCCGAGCACGCGGTGCACGCCCTCGCCGAGTTCGACCTGGAGTACCTCGAGCAGCCGTGCGCGAGCGTGCCGGAGCTCGCCGACCTGCGCGAGCGGATCGCGGATTGGGACATCCCGATCGCCGCGGATGAGAGCGTCCGCAAGGCATCCGACCCGCTGGCCGTCGCGCGCGCCGGCGCGGCCGATCTCATCGTCGTGAAGGCGCAGCCCCTCGGCGGCGTGCGACGCGCGCTCGAGATCGTCGCGGACGCGGGACTTCCGGCGGTCGTCTCCAGCGCGCTCGACACGAGCGTCGGGATCGCAATGGGCGTCGCCCTGGCCGCCGCGCTGCCGGACCTCGACTACGACTGTGGCCTCGGCACGGCGTCGCTCCTCGCCGCCGACGTCACGACGACACCGCTGCGCCCTGAGAACGGCGCGCTGCCGGTGCGCCGCGTCGAGCCGGATGCCACCCTGCTCGAGGCCCACGCGGCCTCACCCGAGCGCCGCGACTGGTGGCTCGCCCGCCTCGAGCGGTGTTACGCGCTGCTGTGATCAGGGCGCGTCGACCAGCACGCCGACGAGGCGCTCGATCCGCTCGTTCAGCAGCGCGGTGACCTCGCCCACGGGACGGCCCTCGAGGGTCGCGCGGGTGCAGGTGTCGTCCGAGACGTCGAGCAGCAGCTGCGCCGCCTCCTCGATCGGCAGCCGCAGCCGCAGCCCATAGGTGTCCACGACGTGCCGAATGATCTCCTCCACACGGGAGCGCATGACCTCCTGCCACGCGAGGTAGGCCGCGGCCAGGCGCGGATCGCGCAGCGCCTGCGTGCGGATCTCGCTGACCAGCTGCGGCTCCAGCCGCTCGCCGAGCGACACGCCCACGACCTGGCGCACGAGCGCCGACGGATCGGCGAGCGTGCCGGGCTCGAGCCCGCGCACGCGCCCGGCGACCTCCTCGAGCTTGGCGTCGGCGAGCTGTGTGATGAGGGCGAGGAACAGCTCGTCCTTCGACTCGAAGTTGGAGTAGAACGCCCCGCGCGTGAAGCCTGCGCGTTCACAGATCATCTCGACGGATGCCGCGTCCATCCCGACCTCGGCGAACACCTCGTGCGCGGCGTCGAGCAGGCGCGCGCGCGTCCGCGCCCGGCGTTCGCTGGCCGGAGGGGAACCGCCCGCGGGACGGGTCGACACATCGGTCACGACACCCCTCCCTTCCCGGTCAGTTTCACACCCACTCCCCAGGCTTGCGAGGAGCACGACTCCTAGGATACATCTATGTATCGGATACAGCGCTGTATCGAACACTCCCCGTCCTTCTGAACCGGAGCGCCTGTGTCCACTCTCCTGTACTCGCTCGGCCGATGGTCATACCGTCACTCGTGGCGCGTGCTCGTGTCGTGGCTGCTGCTGCTCGCGCTGGCCGGCGGGGGCGCCGCGCTCTTCATGAAGGGCACCGACAACTCCTTCTCCATCCCCGGCACCGAGGCGCAGGAGGGCATCGCGCTGCTCGACCGCACGTTCCCCCAGGCGAGCGGTACGAGCGCACAGCTGGTCGTCGTAGCTCCCGAGGGCGAGAGGGTGGATGCCGAGCCGGTCGCCTCGGTCATCGGCGACGCCGTGAGCGAACTCGGCGGACTCGAAGGCGTCATCGCCGTCACGAACCCCTTCGACGAGATGGTCTCGGGCATGGTCTCCGACGACGACCGCGCCGCCATCATCCGGCTCCAGTTCGACGGTCAGGCCACCGACGTCCCCGCCGACACCAAGACGGCCCTCGAGGGCATCGCGGCCGACGTCCGCGAAGCCATGCCCGCCGGATCGCAGGTCGCGATCGGCGGCGACCTGTTCTCCACGTCCGTGCCCGCACTGTCGATCACCGAAGCCGTCGGCATCCTCATCGCGCTGTTCGTGCTCATCGTGACGTTCCGCTCGATCGCCGTCGCGTGGTTCCCGCTGGCCACTGCCCTCATCGGCGTGGGTCTCGCGATCGCGCTCATCTACGTCTCCACCGCGTTCGCGTCGATCTCCTCCACGACGCCCATGCTCGCGATCATGCTGGGCCTGGCCGTCGGCATCGACTACGCCCTGTTCATCGTAGCCCGACATCAGGACCAGGTGCGTGCCGGGGTCGAACCAGAGGAGTCGGCCGCGCGCGCGACCGGAACGGCGGGGTCGGCGGTCGTGTTCGCGGGCATCACCGTGCTCATCGCGCTCATCGGTCTGGGTTTCGCCGGCATCCCCTTCCTCACCACGATGGGCATCGCGGCCGCCGTCGCCGTCGCCATCGCCGTCCTGGTCGCCGTGACGCTCACCCCCGCGCTGCTGGGCTTCGCGAAGGGGCGCGTCGCCGGCTGGCCGCGTCGTGCGCGACGCACCTCGGCGCGTCCGGCCCGCACCCGCCGCCCACGCCGCGGTTTCGCGGAGCGCTGGGTGACGGGCGTGACCCGGCATCCCGTCGTCACGACGCTGGCCGTCGTCGTGGGACTCGGGGTCGTCGCGATCCCCGCCGCGAGCCTGCATCTGGCCCTCCCCAACGCCGGAGTGCAGCCGCCCTCCAGCGAGGCGCGGCAGGCGTACGATCTCACCGCCGAGCACTTCGGACCCGGCGCCAACGGCCCGCTCATCGTCACCGGGACGATCGTCACCTCGACCGATCCTCTCGGCCTCATGGCCGACCTCAAGGACGAGATCGAGCAGATCCCCGGCGTGAAGGAGGTCGCCCTCGCCACTCCGAACGAGACCGCCGACACCGGGCTCATCCAGGTCGTGCCCGAGACCGCGCCGGACGACCCGGCGACCGCCGAGCTCGTCCGCGAGATCCGTGCGCACCACGACGAGTGGCAGGAGAAGTACGGCGTCGACCTCAAGGTCACCGGCTTCACCGCCGTCGGCATCGACATCTCCGATCGCCTGGGTGCCGCGCTGCTCCCCTTCGGCGTCTTCGTGGTCGGGCTGTCGCTGATCCTCCTGATGATCGTCTTCCGCTCGATCTGGGTGCCGATCAAGGCGGCCGTCGGCTACCTGCTGTCGATCCTCGCCTCCTTCGGCGTCGTGGCGGCCGTGTTCGAGTGGGGCTGGTTCGCCGACCTGCTGCACGTCACCCGCACCGGCCCCGTCATCAGCTTCATGCCGATCATCCTCATGGGCGTGCTGTTCGGGCTGGCGATGGACTACGAGGTGTTCCTGGTGTCGCGCATGCGCGAGGACTACGTCCACACCCGCCGTGCCCGCGGCGGCCGCGCAGACCGCCACACCGCGGTCGGTGCGGTGCGCAGCGGGTTCACGGCCTCGGCGCGGGTCGTCACCGCCGCCGCCGTCATCATGTTCGCCGTCTTCGCGGCCTTCGTCCCCGAAGGCGACAGCTCGATCAAGCCGATCGCGCTGGGGCTCGCCGTCGGCATCGCCGTGGACGCATTCCTCGTGCGCATGACGCTCGTGCCCGCCGTCATGGCTCTTCTCGGCGAGAAGGCGTGGTGGATGCCGCGGTGGCTCGACCGGATGCTGCCGCACTTCGACATCGAGGGCGAGGCCGTCGAGCGCGAACTGGCCCTCGCCGCATGGCCCGAGCCCGGATACGCCGGCCCGCTCGCCGCCGACGGCCTCGCCGTCACGGCCGACGGCGGCCGCGGCGTCGGCGACGTGGAGCTGTTCCGCGGCGCGTCGGTGCGCCTCGGCCACGGCGACACGCTGCTCGTCACGGCCGCCGACCCGCGGGCGGGGCGCGCGTTCGTGCTCACCGTCGCCGGCCGCATCGCCCCCAGTTCGGGCCGGTTGCGCGTCGCCGGACACCTCCTGCCGGGCCGCGCGGCCTGGGTGCGCGCGCACGTCGGCGTCGCCCTGCTCGACGGCGCCGCCGATCCGCTGCGGGAACTGCGCCGGGCGCTCGCCGGCGGCACGACGCTCGTCGCGATCGACGGGCTCGACACCCTCGCCGGCGCCGACCGCGACCAGGCGGCCGCGCTGTTGCGCGATGCTGCCGACGCCGCATCCGCCCGCGACGACCGCCCCACCCTCACGATCGTCGCGTCGGCACGGCGCGAGGGCGCTGCCCTCGAGCTGCTGAGCGACGCCCACCGCCCGAGCGTTGCTGCGCTCTCCCTCACGACCGGCGCCGCCGGAACCCAGACGCAGGTGATCTCCGCATGACTCTTCCCCTCGAACGCGCCCGCTCCCGCAAGCCGGTGACCTGGCTGACCCTGATCGGTGTGCTGCTGCTGCCCGTCGTGATCGGCGGCATCCTCATCGCGGCGCTGTACAACCCCGTCGAACGCCTCGACGGCATGACCGCCGCGATCGTCAACGACGATGAGCCGGTCACCGTGGGCGACCAGTACGTGCCGCTCGGGCGGCAGCTGACCGCCGGTCTCGTCGAGGGGTCGGACGACGTGGCGAGCAACCTCACCTGGACGATCTCGAACACGGCGGATGCCGCGGCCGGCCTCGCCGATGGCACGTACGACGCGGTCGTCACGATCCCGGCGAACTTCTCCGCCGCCGCGACCTCGACCGCCGGCGCCTCCGACGGCTCGGGCGGAACCCCCGAGAAGGCGACGATCGAGGTGTCGACCCCGCCCGACAGCCTCATCGTGGACGACGCCATCACCTCGCAGATCACGCAGGCCGCCGCCTCCCTCATGGGTCAGCAGCTGTCGAGCGTGTACCTGGAGAACGTCTTCCTCGGCTTCACGACGCTCGGCGACCAGCTCGGCACCGCCGCCGACGGCGCGCATCAGCTTGCTGACGGCGCGGCGACCGCCGGCACCGGCGCGACCTCGCTCGCCGACGGGGTGCGTCAGCTCGCCGACGGTGCCGGGCAGCTGTCGGGCGGACTGGGTCAGCTTTCGTCGGGAGCGTCGCAGTACGCCGCGGGTGTGCAGTCCTACGCCGCCGGGGCACACCGATCCGCCGACGGGTTGAACACGCTGTCGACGAACCTGAACCTCCTGGTCGAACCGAGCGCGCAGCTCGCTACGGGCCTGCAGGAGCTCGCGGCGCAGGCGCAGGGGATCAGCGTGTCGCAGGAGGTGATCGACGCCGCCAAGAACGTGTCTACCAACAGCGCGGCCCTGCAGGAGAGCGCCGAGGCGTCCGTGGCGCAGCTGCAGCGGCTCGCGGCGGACTGCGCGACGAACGGGTACCCGGCGGAGTTCTGCGCCGCCCTCACCGACGCGGCCCAGCGCGCCGAGGCCTCACTGCCGCAGGTGAAGGACCTGATCGGAAACTCCGGGAAGATCGCCGGGGGCCTGGAGCAGATCAACCAGCTCCCCGCCGCCACCGAGCAGCTCGCCGCCGGCGCGACGGGCATCTCGCAGGGCATCGCGGGGCTCGCCGGCGGACTGTCACAGGCCGCCGCGGGGTCGGCTTCGCTCGCGACGGGCGCCGATGGTCTCGCCGCCGGCGCGCAGCAGCTCGCCTCCGGCGCCGCGCAGTCGGCCTCGGGCGCATCGCAGCTGGCGACCGGGGCCTCGGGCGCGGCCGACGGCGCCGACCAGCTCGCGGGAGGGGTCGGTCAGCTGGCGAGCGGCACCGCCTCGCTTGCCGACGGGCTCAGCACCGCGGCATCCGCCCTGCCCTCGTACACCGACCAGCAGGCCACCGACCTGGCGTCGGTGGTGACGGATCCGGTGACGACCGACGGGACCGGGATCAACCTGTTCGGCGCGTCGGCGATCCCGCTGCTGGCGATGCTCGCGCTCTGGTTCGGTGGTCTCGCGTCGTTCATCGCGCTGCAGGCCGTGCCTCGCGATGCGCTCAGTTCGCGGCGCCCCTCGGTGCTGCTGGCGCTGCGCAACCTCGCGCCGGCGGCCGGAATCGGCGCCGCGCAGGGACTGCTCGTCGCCGTCGTGGTGCAGCTCGCCGCCGGATACGACGCGTCGGCATGGTGGAGCTTCGCCGGACTCGCTGTCGTCGCGGGCATCGCGTTCGCCGCCGTCAACCAGGCGCTCGTGGCGGTGTTCGGCGGCGCCGGGCGCTGGGTCGCGGCGCTGGTGGGCGTGCTCGCGGTGGCGACGGGAATCGTCTCCACCGTGCCGGGCGTGCTGACTGCGATCGCGACG
The DNA here is from genome assembly GCF_049707015.1 of Microbacterium sp. CH-015. Taxonomy (NCBI): domain Bacteria; kingdom Bacillati; phylum Actinomycetota; class Actinomycetes; order Micrococcales; family Microbacteriaceae; genus Microbacterium; species Microbacterium sp. CH-015. The sequence continues at coordinate 130,501 of NZ_JBNAFJ010000004.1, forward strand.
CTCATGCCGACAACCCCCGCCTACACGGCGATGCTCGCGGCGCTGACCCCGGCATCCGGGATCGGAGCGGGCCTCGTCGGGATGCTGGTGTGGGCGGCCCTCGGCTTCATCGCAACCGTCGTCGTGGTGGCGCGCCGCCGCTCCGCCGGCGCGAAGGTGCTGCTCGCGGCATCCCCCGCCCTGGCCTGATCGCGCGAGCGCCGGGATCAGTTCAGGCCGCTGTAGACGTGCAGACCCTTGAAGAACATGTTGACGATCGTGAAGTTGAACATGACCGCGGCGAAGCCGACGATCGAAAGCCACGCCGAACGGGTGCCGCGCCAGCCGCGCGTCGCGCGCGCGTGGATGTATCCGGCGTAGAGCACCCAGATGACGAAGGTCCACACTTCCTTGGTGTCGAAGCCCCAGTAGCGACCCCACGCGTCGTTGGCCCAGATCGAGCCGGCGATGAGGGTGAAGGTCCAGAAGATGAACCCGATGATGGTGAACCGGTAGGCCAGCGACTCCAGCACGTCCGCCGACGGCAGCGTCCGCAGGAAGCGCAGGCCGCGACGCGTCGGAGCGGATGCCGACCCTGACCCCTCGGCGGCCGCCTTCGCGTCGATCGCCGCGATCGCGAGTCGTTCGCGGCGCGCCTGCATGAGCTGCAGCACCGAGAGGGCGAACGCGAGCGCGAACAGCGCCGTCGACAGCGACGCGACGAACACGTGGATGACGAGCCACACGCTCTTCAGCGGGTCGGACAGCGGCACCACTGCGGTGTAGAACCAGATGACCGTCCCGCCGAGCAGCACGACCACGAGACCCGTGATGAACGTGCCGAGGAAGCGCAGGTCGTACTTGAACAGCACGCCGAGGTAGACCGCGACGATGAGCATCGTGCCGGTGAGGGCGAACTCGTACATGTTCGACCACGGCACCCGCTCGGCGGCGATGCCGCGCAGGACGTCGCCGCCGACGTGGAAGAGGAATCCGAGCACGGTCAGCGACGTCCCGATCCGCGCCCACAGGTAGCGCGGTCGCGCGCTCAGCGGCGCCTCGAGCTCGGCCTTGGCGGCGGCTTCCTGCGCGCGCAGCTCATCGATCGAGCCGGGATCCGCCACTGCCGCGCCGGATGATGCGCCGGCGGCAGCCGTCGCTCCGACGAGGACACGCTGCCCGACCGCACCCCGGGCATCCTTCTGCTTGATCGCGAGGTCGGACCGGCGCCCGAGATCGATCGCGTACGCGACGAATGCGAGCGCGTAGATGGCGACCGCCGTCCAGACCAGCAGCCGGGAGAGTTCGTCGAGCGAGAGTCCGTCGGGCATGGTCCTCAGTCTACGCGGGCGCCTTCGGCGCGGTCGGGGGCGGATGCCGGGCCGTCGCCGCTCTCGGCGCCACGCGCCGCCCCGATGCCCTCGGCATCCAGCGCCGCCGTGTGCTCACGCACGAGGTCGGCGACGGCGACGGCGATCGCGGGATCCTCACCGCGGGCGAGGCCGGCGTACTCCAGCCGGAGGGTGCCGTCGGCGGACGTCGCCTTGACCCACATGCGGCGACGCGGCACGAACAGGGCAGCGAGCAGGCCGGCCAGGGCGATGATCGCGAAGGCGAGCACCCACGGGGCGCCGACGTCGCGGTGGATCGACAGCGACACGTAGCGCTTCACCGGCTCCGACGCGCCCGTGGTGCGCTCGTCCTCGAACGTGATCGTGCCGAGGCCGCCCGGCAGATCGACCGTCTCGCCGGGCTCGAGCTCGAGGGCGGGGGTGCCGCTGTCGGCACCGGCGAGCTGGGTCATGTCGGTGGGGTCGAGCGTGAACACCGAGCGCGGCGTGCCGTCGTCGATGCCGAGATCGCCGGCGTACACCCACAGCGTGAGCACCGGGTTCGCGAGGGACGGATAGGCCGACGTCAGGATGCCGGAGTGCGCGTCGACCGCGGTCGGGTAGAAGTAGCCGACCATCCCGACCTGGTCACTTAGTCCGTCGGGCACCTTGATGACGCCCTGCGAGGTCATGTTGGCGTCCTGCGGCAGGAACTCGACCGTGTCGCGGAAGGCGATGTCGCCGTCGGGGTTTCGCACCGTGATCGTCGGTGCGTAGCCGTTGCCCATCAGGTAGACGCGGTCACCGGCCATGTCGATCGGGTGGTTGACGCGGACGGTCTGCTGCTTCGGATCCTGCCCGGGCTCGCGGGTCGTGAGGTTCGCCGCGAAGTCGCCCGCCTGCCCCTGTCCCGCCTCGCCGACCGGCACGTACGAGACGTCGAAGCTGTCGAGGGTCAGCGAGTACGGCGGCATCGCGTCGGTGTCGACGAACCGGCCCGGATTGAAGGAGGTGTAGCCGAGGCCGAGCGAGTTGACGAAGCTGTCGCCCTGCACGAGGACGGTCTGCCCCGTGTAGGTGAGACCTCCGCCGACACCGACCGACAGAAGCACGCCCACGAGCGCCGCGTGGAACACGAGGTTCCCCGTCTCGCGCGCGTAGCCGCGCTCGGCCGACACCGACGTCACCGCGCCACGGCGGCCGGATGCCGGGGTGTCGTAGCGCTCGACGCGGTAGCCCGCCTTGCGCAGCTGCGCCTGGGCGAGCTCGACGGCGCGGACGGCGGCAGCGTCGGCATCCGTCCCCTCCGGGAGCGTGCGGACCGTCTCGGCGTGGTCGTCCAGGCGCGACAGCCGCACCGGGGTGCGCGGCGGCCGCGCGCGCAGCGCCTTGTAATGGTGCTTCGTCCGCGGGATGACGCAGCCGATGAGCGAGATGAACAGCAGGATGTAGATCGCGGAGAACCACACCGACGAGTACACGTCGAACAGCTGCAGCTTGTCGTAGATCTCGTACAGGTCGGGGTTCTTCGACTGGAACTCGATGACGCCGTTGGGGTCGGCGGTGCGCTGCGGCACGATCGAGCCGGGGATCGCGGCGATCGCGAGCAGCAGCAGCAGCACGAGCGCCGTGCGCATGCTGGTCAGCTGTCGCCAGCCCCACCGCAGCCAGCCGACGACGCCGAGCTTCGGCTGGGCGATGTCGTCGGCGCGCTCCGGCGCGTCGGCGTGATCAGCGGGCCGGAGCGGCTCCGTCAGGTCAGAGCGGGAGTTGGACACTGCCGATCACCCCCGTCAGCTGCGACATGAGCGTGCTCCATACCCCGGTGACCATCAGGACGCCGAGCGCGACGAGCAGCACGCCGCCGATGATGTTCACGACGCGGATATGCCGTCGCAGGAATGCGACCGAGCGCGTCGCCCAGCCGAATCCGACGGCGAGCAGCACGAAGGGGAAGCCGAGGCCCAGCGAGTAGGCGACGGCGAGCAGCACGGCCCGCACCGGATCGGCCTGCGTCGCCGAGATGGAGAGGATCGCGGCGTACGTCGGGCCGATGCACGGCGCCCATCCGATGCCCATCGCGATGCCGAGGAGCGGCGCCCCCACGAGTCCCAGCCCGGTGCGCACCTGCGGCTTCATCGTGCGCTGGGCGAACCCGAACATCCCGAGGAAGACGAGGCCCATGACGATGACGACAACACCGAGCACCCGGGTGAGCAGATCGCCGTACTGGATGAAGAAGCGACCGAGGGTGCCCGCCAGCACCCCCATCGCCACGAACACGACGGTGAACCCGGCGATGAACAGCAGCACGCCCGCGAGCAGCCGGCCGCGGGCGCCCGTGGCGCGTGAACGCGACCCCGTCGGGACCGCACCGCCGAGGAAGCCGAGATAGCCCGGGACGAGCGGCAGCACGCACGGCGACAGGAAGGAGACGAGCCCGGCGAGCATCGCGATGGGGATAGCGAGCCACAGCGCGCCGTCGAAGACGACGGATCCGGGGTTCACGCGGGCACCGCCGCGCTCACGTCGTCTCCGCCAGCACGTCGTTCACGATCGTCTTGAGGATCGAGCCGCTCTCGACCTGGCCGATGAAGCGCGCGGCGACCCGGCCCTGCGCATCGAGCACGAGAGTGATCGGCACCGACTGCAGCGGTGTCCACGACGCGAAGGCGAGCTTGAGGTCGGCATCCTCCTTCGCGAGCAGCGAGGGATAGCTGATGCCGTACTTCTCCTCGAACGCGGTCGCCGTCTCGGGGCCGTCATAGATGTTGACGCCGAGGAACTGCGCCCCCGCGGGCTCGACCTCCTGGAACGTCGACTCCAGCGTCGGCGCCTCGGCACGGCAGGGACCGCACCCGGCGTACCAGAAGTTCAGCACGAGCACGTCGCCGGCGTAGTCGGTGCTCGTCACGGTCGACCCGTCGACGGCCGTCCCGGTGAACGCGACGGCGTCGCCGCGGTCGGCGGGGGCGATCTCCTGCACGGTGCCGTCACCGGAGATGTAGCCCTTGTCGCCGCCCTGCTGGTACTGCTCGACCAGTCCGTCGTTGCCGCCGGTGCACGCCGTCAGAAGCAGTGCGGCGAGCGCGACGGCGGAGGCCGCGGTTCTGCGCCCGGTCATACCGCCCCCACATCCACGGCGCCGGCGAGGGATGCCGGCTCGGCGTACGACACCTCGCGCCAGCGGTCGCCTTCGCGCTCGAAGCTCGTCACGCTCGACAGCGCGCAGCGCCGGCGGCGCGGGTCGTGCCGCAGCGGCTCGCCCTGGACGGCGAGGTGGGTGATCCAGATGGGCAGCTGGTGCGAGACGATGACGACATCGCCGGATGCCGCGGCATCCCATGCCTCGCGCATCGCGGCGTCCATGCGGTCGACGATCTGCGTGTACGGCTCGCCCCAGCTCGGCAGGGCGGGCGTGCGCAGATAGTGCCAGTTGCCCGGGTTCATCAGGGCGCGGCGCATGCGCTTGCCCTCGAACACGTTCGTCGGCTCGATGACGCGCTCGTCGAGCGTCGGCTCGAGGCCGAAGGCGGCCGTGAACGGTTCCGCCGACTCGCGCGTTCGCTGCAGCGGCGAGGCGTACAGCGCCGTCACAGGGCGACCGAGGCGCTTCACGTGATCGGCCGCCTGCTGCGCCATCGCGCGGCCGTCGTCGCTGAGCCGAAAGTTCGGCAGCCGCCCGTAGAGCACGCGCTGGGGGTTGTAGACCTCCCCGTGGCGCACGAGGTGGAGGCGTTCGACGGGCACCCGCCAAGTCTACGGGGGCCGCGTCTGTGGCTGGGCTGGGAGCGGGCGGAGGCCTACTCCGCCGGTACCTTCGCGGCTCGGCGCTGCGCCCAGAGCCCCCGCACGCGGGCGAGGACGAACCACACGACGGCGGCGATCGCCGCGGCGATGACGACGTACTGCAGGATGTCGGTGTACTGCTCGATGACCGGCCACGCCTCGCCGAGGAAGAACCCGCAGAGCACGAACACGGTGTTCCACACGAGCGAGCCCGCCGCGGAGAGCAGCCCGAATCGCCAGAGGGGCATCCGGGTGACGCCGGCGGGGATGGAGATGAGCGAGCGGAAGATCGGGATCATCCGGCCGAGGAAGACGGCCTTGCCCCCGTGGCGGGAGAACCAGGCGACCGTCTTGTCGATGTCCTCGGGGTGCAACAGGGGGACGCGCGCCGCGATCGACCGGAGCCGATCGAGCCCCAGCCACGCGCCGAGTCCGTACAGCAGGAAGGCACCCACGACGGCACCGGCGGTCGTCCAGGCGATCGCCTCCGCGATCGTGAAGGCGCCGCGCGAGGCCGCGAGACCCGCCGTCGGCAGGATGACCTCGCTCGGCAGCGGGGGGAAGAGGTTCTCGAGCGCGATCGCGATGCCCGCGCCCGCCGGGCCGATGAGCTCCATGAGACCCACCGTCCAGTCGGCGAGGGCGCTCAGCCACGATTCGTCGTGGGAGCCGTCGGCGGCCTGGGCGAAGGGGCTCGGGGCGGGAGTGGCGAGGGCGAACGCGATCGTCATGACACCGACGGTAGGCCGCCGAGGTTGCCGGTTCCTGTGGATCCGCCCGGGTCGCCGCGCCGTCGCCCGCACGTAGACTGGACCCTCGTGAGTGAACGCACCCTCGTCAGCCAGCTGCAGTCCCGCGAAGACGGCCCCGTCTCGGTCTCCGGATGGGTCGAAACCGTCCGCGATCAGAAGAAGGTGCAGTTCGTCATCCTGCGCGATGAGACCGGCGCGGTACAGCTCGTGAACCCGGCCACCCGCCCTGACCCCGAGGCCAGCGGCCAGGACGCCGATGCGCTCGCGCTGACCGCGCTCATCTCGGAGCTGTCGACCGGCACGTTCCTCACCGTGACGGGCGAGCTCAAGCACGACGAGCGCGTCAAGCTCGGCGGCGTCGAGATCAAGATCCGGTCGCTCGACATCGCGGCATCCGCCCTGCCCGAGACGCCCATCGCCGCCGACAGCGGCCTCGACAAGCGCATGGACTGGCGCTTCATCGACCTGCGTCAGCGCCGCAACGCGCTCATCTTCCGCATCTCGACGACGCTCGAGCACGCGATGCGCACCTACTGGGTGGAGCGCGACTACATCGAGCTGCACACCCCGAAGCTCATGGACAGCCCCGCCGAGGGCAACGCCGAGCTGTTCGCCCTGGAGTACTTCGGCGACCAGACCGCCTACCTCGCGCAGAGCCCGCAGCACTACAAGCAGATGGCGCAGGCCGCCGGCTTCGGCAAGATCTTCGAGATCGGCGACGTGTTCCGCGCCGACCCGAGCTTCACCAGCCGCCACGCGACGGAGTTCACCTCGGTGGATGCCGAGATCAGCTGGATCGACTCCTACGAGGACGTCGCCGCGATGCAGGAGGAGCTCATCGCGACCGCGTTCGCCGCGGTCAAGGAGAAGCACGGCGCCGAGATCGAGGAGCTGTTCGGGCAGACCGTCGAGGTCCCGACCCTCCCGTTCCCGCGCATCCCGCTCGCCGAAGCCCGCGAGATCGTGAAGGCGCGGGGCTACGAGATCCCCCGCACCGACGGCGACCTCGACCCCGAGGGCGAGCGCCAGGTCTCCGCGCACGTGAAGGAGACGTACGGCAGCGATTTCGTCTTCGTGACCGACTACCACCCCGAGATCCGGCCGTTCTACCACATGCGCAACGCCGAGACCGGGCTCACCGCGTCGTACGACCTGCTCTACCGCGGCACCGAGATCACGACCGGCGCGCAGCGCGAGCACCGCATCGACGTGCTGGAGGCGCAGGCGCTCGAGAAGGGGCTGTCGCTCGAGGGTCTCGCGCACTACCTCGACTTCTTCCGCTACGGCGTGCCGCCGCATGGCGGGTTCGGCATGGGTCTTGCGCGCGTGCTGATGCTGATGCTCGGTCAGGACTCGATCCGCGAGGTCACCTTCCTGTTCCGCGGGCCGACGCGCCTCGCCCCGTAAGCGAAGGGTCCGCTCCGGCGGGCCCTTCGTCGTCTTTGCCTCTCCTTTGCCGATCGTTCATCTGCGACGCACGAACGGTCCATCCTCCGCCCCTAACGTCCTCTCGTCCCCGTTGCACGAACGCTCCCGCGCGCGTGCACCACCCGAGAGGAATACCCGTATGTCCCGTCTTGCGCTGCGCCGGATCGCTCCGGCCGTCGCTCTGCTCACCGCCTCGGCCATCGCCCTGGCCGCCTGCTCGTCGTCCTCGGATGCCACCGACGGCGCCTCCGACTCTGCGTCGGACGCCGCCACCGCCACGAGCGTCGCCGACTTCGGCACGTTCGCCGACCTCGAGGCCGCCGCCAAGGCCGAAGGCAAGCTCAACGTCATCGCGCTGCCGCGCGACTGGGCGAACTACGGCGAGATCATCGACGCCTTCAAGAAGAAGTACCCCGAGATCGAGGTCACCGAGCAGTCCCCCGACGTCTCGAGCGCCGAGGAGATCCAGGCAGCCACGACGAACGCAGGTCTCGACACCGCCCCCGACGTGTTCGACCTCGGCCTCACCGTGGCCCTGCAGAACACCGACAAGTTCGCCGCCTACAAGGTGCAGACGTTCGACGAGATCCCCGACGCACTCAAGGAGCCCACGGGCCTGTTCGTCGGCGACTACGGCGGGTACATGTCGGTCGGCTACGACTCGAGCCGCTTCCCCGAGCCCGCCGAGATCACCGACCTGCTGGGTGAGGACTACAAGGGCTCGGTCGCGATCAACGGCGACCCGACGCAGGCCGGCGCCGCCTTCGCGGCCGTGGGTCTGGCCACCGTCCAGAACGGCGGCACGCTCGACGACTTCCAGCCCGGCATCGACTTCTTCAGCGAGCTGCAGAAGGCGGGCAACCTGCTGAAGGTCGACGTGACCACCGGCACGATCGCATCGGGCGAGACCCCCGTCGTCTTCGACTGGGACTACCTGAACGCGACGCACTCCGCCGACAACGCCAACTGGAAGGTCAAGGTCTTCTCGGGCACCGGCTACGCGGGCTACTACAACCAGGCGATCAACAAGGATGCCCCGCACCCGGCCGCCGCGCGCCTGTGGCAGGAGTTCCTCTACAGCGACGACGTGCAGAACCTCTGGCTCGCCGGCGGCGCCCGCCCCGTGCGCATGGAGGCCATGACGAAGGCCGGCACGATCGACGAGACCGCCGCGGCGAAGCTCCCCGCAGCCCCCTCCGACACGGTCGTTCCGACCGAGGCTCAGAGCAAGGCCGCCGGCACGCTCCTCGGCGAGAAGTGGGCCTCGGCCGTCCAGTGACATCCGCGACCGTCGCACCCGCTGCGACGAGCACAGGCCCCGGGTCGGAGCACCACGCTCCGGCCCGGGGCCGGTCCCGTCGCAGCGCACCGTCCCTCACGTGGCTGGGGCTTGTCCCCTTCGCCGCGTACCTCCTCCTCTTCCTGGCCCTGCCGACCGTCCTCGCGATCGGCACCGGCTTCTTCGAGAAGAACGGCACGTTCACCTGGGCGAACATCTCCGCCCTCGTCGACCCCGTCGTCCTCACCGCGTTCTGGAACAGCACGTGGCTGTCGCTGCTCACCGCTGCCATCGGCGCGATCCTCGGTGCGCTCGTCTGCTACGCCGCGATGGGCCTTCCCCCGCAGAGCGCCCTACGCAGCGCACTGGATGCCGCGACAGGCGTCCTCGCCCAGTTCGGCGGCGTCATGCTCGCATTCGTCTTCATCGCCACGATCGGCGTGCAGGGTGTCATGACCCTGCTTCTCAAGGATTCTTTCGGCGTCGACCTGCAGCCGGGGACCTGGCTCTACTCGGTGCCGGGCCTCATCCTCCCCTACATCTACTTCCAGGTGCCACTCATGGTCATCACATTCCTCCCCGCCCTGTCGGCGTTGAAGTCGCAGTGGTCGGAGGCGAACCTCACGCTCGGCGGCACGCGGGCGAGCTTCTGGCTGCGCATCGGCCTGCCGGTGCTCGCGCCGTCGTTCCTCGCGAGCTTCCTGCTGCTGTTCGCGAACGCGTTCTCGTCGTACGCGACGGCCGCCGCCCTGGCGAGCCAGGGCTCGCAGATCGTGCCGCTGCAGATCCGCGCGGCGCTCACGAGCGAGACCGTGCTCGGGCGGGAGAACCTCGCGGGCGCCCTCGCGCTCGGCATGATCGTCGTCGTCGGCGTCGTCATGGCCATCTACGCCCTCGTCCAGCGGCGCGCCGCGCGGTGGCAGTCGTGAGTGGGCCCGGTATCGCGCCCTCGCGGGTGACACGCACCGTGATCGGCATCGTGATCGGCATCCTGTTCGCGATCCCGCTGCTGTCGACGTTCCTGTTCACCCTGCGCGACCGCGAGAGCGGCGGGCTGTCGTTCGCCAACTGGGTGCGCGTGTTCGACCCCTCCAACACCCAGGTGCTCACGCCCATCTGGACAGGACTCGGCAACTCGCTCGTCCTTGCCGTCGTCACGGTCGTGATCGTGCTCGTGCTCCTGCTTCCGACGATGATCCTCATCGAGCTGCGCTTCCCGAACCTCGCACGCGTTTTCGAGTTCGCGGTGCTGCTGCCGATCTCGATCCCCGCGATCGTGCTCGTCGTCGGTCTCGCGCCGCTCTACCTGCAGATCGGGCGCATGTTCGGCACGGGAACGTGGACCCTCGCCTTCGCGTACGGCATCACCGTGCTGCCGTTCGCCTACCGGTCGATCAAGGCGGCGATGGATGCCGTGGACCTCCGCACGCTCGCCGAGGCGGCCCGCTCGCTCGGCGCGGGCTGGCTCGCCGTCGTCATCCGGGCGCTCGTGCCGAACCTCCGACAGGGGCTCCTCGCGGCATCCCTCATCTCCGTCGCCGTCGTCCTCGGCGAGTTCACGATCGCGTCGCTGCTGAACCGTCAGGTGTTCCAGACCGCGCTCGTGGTGGCGCAGAAGATCGACCCGTACGCGTCGGCGATCTTCACGCTGCTCTCGCTCCTGTTCGTCTTCCTCCTGCTCCTCCTCGTCGGTCGCGCGGCCTCCTCGTCTTCACGGGGACGCCGCCGCGCCGGAAAGGCCTCGTCATGACCACCGCCGACTCCCCCGCGCGCGCCCTGCCGCGCACCTCCGAGAACCTGCTCCTGCACGAGACCGGCGAAGGCACGACGGTGCAGCTGGCCGGTATCGTGAAGGAGTTCGGCGCGACGCGCGTCCTGCACGGCGTCGACCTCGACATCGCCCCCGGCGAGTTCGTGTCGCTGCTCGGACCGTCCGGCTGCGGCAAGACGACGCTCCTGCGGATCCTCGCGGGGCTCGAGGACTCCACCGACGGCACCGTCTCCTTCGACGGGAAGGATGTCTCGCGGGTGCCGACCAACAAGCGCGACATCGGCATGGTGTTCCAGTCGTACTCGCTGTTCCCGCATCTCCGGGTACTCGACAACACCGCATTCGGGCTCCGCCGGCGCGGTATCGGCGCCCGCGAAGCGGCGAAGCGCGCGCAGGATGCGCTCGAGCTGGTCGGGCTCGGACATCTCGCCGACCGGTTCCCGCATCAGCTCTCCGGCGGTCAGCAGCAGCGCGTCGCCCTCGCCCGCGCCCTCGTCACGGAGCCCCGCGTGCTGCTCCTCGACGAGCCGCTGTCGGCGCTGGATGCCAAGGTGCGCGTGCAGCTGCGCGACGAGATCCGCCGCATCCAGCTGCGCCTGGGCATCACGACCGTCTTCGTCACGCACGACCAGGAGGAGGCGCTCGCCGTCTCCGACCGCATCGCCGTCATGAACGCGGGCCGCATCGAGCAGATCGGCACGCCGGGCGAGCTGTACGAGCGCCCCTCCTCTCCCGAGGTCGCGGCGTTCGTCGGGCTCTCAAGCGTCGTGCCTGCGGTCTCCGACGGCGCCGTCGCCCGCGTGTGGGGCCTCGAGCTGCCGCTGCTGCGCCCTGTGGATGCCGGTGCGGTGGAGATCTTCGTCCGCCCCGAGAATGTGCGGCTCGTCACGACCGCCGTGCCCGGCATCGACGCCACCGTGCAGGAGTCGACCTTCCTCGGCAGCTTCCGCCGCACGCTCGTGCGCACCTCGGACGGTGCGATGATCACGCTGCAGCACCCCGTCGGCGAAGCGGTCACCTACGACGATGTCGTGCGCGTGTCGATCGACCCCGTTCCGGTGCTCGCCCGCGTCGCGTCCTGACGACATCCTTCGAGGTCTGGGTGCGACCCGCTCAGACCTCGAAGTCGACGGCGACGCGGTCGGAGACGACCGAACGGATGTAGCCTGCCACGGCCTGGTGGTCGGGGTGCGTCTGATAGGCGTCCAGGCCGGCACGATCGGCGAAGTCCGCGACGAGGGCGACGTCCCAGTTGCCGCCCCCGACGACGTCGGGCCCGATCGACAGGTCGACGATAGACGGCACGACCTCCCGCAGCGCCCCGAGATCGGCCGAGACCTTCGCGGCCTGCGCGGCGCGCTCGGCGGGGTCTTCGGTGCGCAGCTTCCAAGCGACGACGTGGCGGATCATGCGGTGTCCTTTCCGGAGGGGGTGCGCGTCGCGGCATCCTGCGTCGCGGCATCCAGTGCTGTGCGCAGCCGCGCCGCGTCGAGGCGCCAGTGCGCGTGCAGCCGGTCGTCGATGAGCACGACCGGGATCTTCTCCCACCACGTGTCGTACAGTGACGGGTCGTCGAGGATCGAGACCTCCTCGACCGAGACGGCGTCCTCATCGTAGTCGGCGACGACGATGTCGACGATCTCGCGCGCGACGTCACAGAGGTGACAGTCGGGCTTCGAGATGATCGTCAGGGTGGCCACGGCATCCATCCTCCCCCATACACGAAGCGCCCGTCCATGAGGACAGGCGCTCGGTGTACGTGCCGCGAAGAAGGCTTACTTCTTGTTGCGGCGCTGGTGGCGAGTCTTGCGAAGCAGCTTGCGGTGCTTCTTCTTCGCCATGCGCTTGCGGCGCTTCTTGATGACAGAACCCACGGAAAACCTCACTATGTCAGGGGTCTGGACGCGGATCGCCACGTCCGGGATCGGGCACCTCGAAAAATGCCCTCGGAACAGTCTAGCCGACGTCGGCGATGGGCCGTTGCAGGGCGTCGGTGACGGCGGTCTCGGGCACGCGGTAGCTGCGCCCGAAGCGCACGGCGGGAAGCTCTCCCGCGTGCACCAGGCGGTACACCGTCATCTTCGACACGCGCATGAGCTCCGCCACCTCGGCGACGGTGAGAAAGCGCACGTCAGACAGGTCCGCCATCAGACTCCCCCAGATCCAGTAAAGCTGTGGACCAACAGTAGAGCGTCGGTGCGACGCCTGTAAACCTCTGTGACCGCTGTGACGAGCCGAGCTCAGCGCCCGGGGATGCGCTTGAACGCGCTGTCCCAGGCGTGCTTGGCGGATGCCGCGGCCCGCCCGACGAGATCCGCGGCCGCGACGGCGGACTCGGGCAGGGTCGTCGCGGGGTCGGCGTCACCGATCAGTCCGTCGTCGAAGAACGGCACCAGCCAGTCGTCGATGATGTCCAGCGGCGCCGGCGAGAGCGAGTAGAACCGGTGCTGGCCCTCTTCGCGGACCGTCACGAGCTCGGCCTCGCGCAGCACCTTGAGGTGCTTGGAGACGGTCGGCTGGCTCACCCCGAGCTCGGTGACGATGTGCGAGACGCTCGTGCCCCGCTCCCCGGCGGAGGCGCGCTCGCGCAGCAGCTGCAGGATGTCCCGACGGGTACCGTCGGCGATCACGTCGAAGATGTCCGCCATTCCCTTAGGTTAGCCCGCGCCGCGCCCGGAGTACCATGACAACGGCGCGGCGACGACCGGGCGCCGATCGCCGGACCGGCGCGGACGCAGAAAACCAGGCACGGACGCAGGAAAAAGGGGGGCTTCATGACGGGCGACACCGTCGGCGCCCGTGCGTGGCGCAGCCTGCAGAGCCTGATGGGACAGTCCTGGGATCGCCTGCGCGACCTGACGACCGCCTCCCCCTCCCGCTTCGCGGTGGGCGTCTTCCTCACGCTGATCCTGCTGTTCACCGCCCTGTTCATGCTTCCCGCGGCCGCCGCAGACGGGCAGTCCACTGCATTCGCCGACGCGCTGTTCACGGCGGTCTCGACGATCTGCGTCACGGGACTGTCGACCGTCGACATGGGGACGCACTGGAGCCCGTTCGGGCACGTGCTCGTCTACATCGGCGTCAACGTCGGCGCGCTCGGTGTGCTGACCCTGGCATCCATCCTCGGCCTCGTCATCTCCAAGCGGCTGGGCCTGCGCGCGAAGCTCATCGCCGCTGGCGACACCAATCCGCTGCGCGCCCACGGCGGCCCCGTCAACGAGGGGCAGACCGTCCGTCTCGGCGAGGTCGGCCAACTGCTCGCGACGGTCGCGCTGTCGACCCTCGTCATCGAGGCGGGGCTCGCGATCCTGCTGTACCCGTCGCTGCTGCTGAGCGGGATCGACCCGATCAGCGCGCTGTGGGACGCGCCCTACTACGCGGCGATGTCGTTCACCAACACCGGCTTCGCCCCCAACGCCGGCGGCCTCGAGCCCTTCGCGCAGAACTACGTCGTGCTGACGCTGCTCATGGCCGGCGTCTTCCTCGGGTCGATCGGCTTCCCGGTGATCTTCACCCTGTGGCGGCACCACTTCCACGTGCGCCGCTGGTCGCTGCACGCGAAGCTCACCGTCATCACGACGGTCGTCCTCTTCTTCGCCGGCGCGGGCGTGTTCCTGCTGCTGGAGTACGACAACCCCGAGACCTTCGGCGGGATGGATGCCTGGGACACCACGTTCCAGGCCTTCTTCCTGTCGGCGATGACCCGCTCCGGCGGCTTCTCCGTCGTGGACATGAGCGAGCTGCACGGCTCGTCGCTCGTGGTCGGCTCGATGCTCATGTTCGTCGGCGGCGGCTCGGCGTCCACGGCGGGCGGCATCAAGGTGACGACGCTCGCCGTCCTCGCGCTCGCGGTCTGGTCGGAGGCGAAGGGCCGGCCGAGCGTGGAGGCGTTCGGCCGCCGCATCCCGAGCGACGTGCAGCGCGTCGCCCTGTCGGTCGTGGCGTGGGGCGCGACCATCGTGGCGCTGTCGACCATCACGATCACGCAGATCACCCAGCAGCCGGTCGAGTACGTGCTTTTCGACGTCATCTCGGGCTTCGCGACCGTGGGTCTGTCGACCGGGGTCACGCAGCAGCTGCCGGACTCCGCCGTCTACGTCATGGCCCTGACGATGTTCATGGGGCGCGTTGGTACAGTGACACTCGCCGCGGCCGTGGCCGCGACATCCCGTTCTCAGCACTACTCGCTGCCCGTGGAAAGGCCCATCGTTGGTTGAGCAGATCCGGAGCGACGCTCCCGTCCTGGTGATCGGCCTCGGCCGGTTCGGCGCCGCGTGCGCCGGCGAGCTCGACCGGCTCGACCGCGAGGTGCTCGCGATCGACGACAACCTCGAGCTCGTGCAGAAGTGGTCGGAGCGGGTCACCCACACCGTGCAGGCCGACGCGCGCAACATCGAGGCGCTCAAGCAGATCGGCGCGCAGGACTTCCAGGTGGCCGTCGTCGCCGTGGGCTCCTCGATCGAGGCGTCGGTGCTCATCACCGCGAACCTCGTGGATTTGAAGGTCCCGCAGATCTGGGCGAAGGCCGTGTCGCAGAGCCACGGCAAGATCCTCGCCCGCGTCGGCGCGAACCACGTCATCTATCCCGAGCGCGAGGCTGGCGAGCGCGTCGCGCACCTCGTGTCGGGCCGGATGCTGGACTTCATCCGCTTCGACGACGACTTCGTGCTCGCCAAGATGTACCCGCCGAAGTTCATCCGCGGCATCGGCCTCAACGAGTCGGGCGTGCGCTCCAAGTACAACGTCACCGTTGTGGGCGTGAAGAGCCCGGGCAAGCCGTTCCGCTACGCCGAGGCGAACACCGTCGTCACCAACCACGACCTCATCATCGTCTCGGGCACGAACTCCGACATCGAGCGGTTCGCGTCGCTCGACCGCTGACCTCCCGCGAGAAACCACCCGCGGGAGGTCAGCGGTGGGTGTCAGGCGCCGGGCGTCAGGCGCCGGCGGCGAGCTCGCGGGAGCGCGCGAGCGCGGCATCCGTCGCCTCGGCGAAGATGCCGGCGAGGTTCGCGCCCTGGAGCACGGCGATCGCCCGTTCGGTCGTGCCCTTCGGGCTCGTCACCCGA
This sequence comes from Microbacterium sp. CH-015, assembly GCF_049707015.1. NCBI lineage: Bacteria > Bacillati > Actinomycetota > Actinomycetes > Micrococcales > Microbacteriaceae > Microbacterium > Microbacterium sp. CH-015. The sequence continues at coordinate 145,899 of NZ_JBNAFJ010000004.1, forward strand.
CGGCGGAGTTCGGCCGGGTCTTCCCGGGTCGCGTCCAGCAGCGCGGCGGCGCCGATGAAGGTCTGCTCGGCCATGAGGCGCGCATCCGCGTCGGAGAAGCCCTTGCCGCGCGCGGCCTCGGTGAGGTCCTCGATCAGCAGGAAGACGTACGCCGGGCCCGACCCCGAGATCGTGCCGAGCGCGTCGATCTGATCTTCGGCCAGTTCGATCACCACGCCGCACGTCTCGAAGAGTTCCCGCACGAGGGCGACGTCGGCGGCGGATGCCGCGGGACCGGCAGCAATCCCCGTGACGGCCTTGCCGACCACGGCCGGCGTGTTCGGCATCGACCGGACGACGGCGACGTCGTCCCCGACGATCGACGCGAACGTCGCGAGGGTGACGCCGGCGGCGAGGCTCACGACGATCACACCGGGGCGGAGGACCGGGGCGATCTCGCGCAGCAGGTCGGGAACCATCACGGGCTTCACGCCGATGAGGACGATGTCGGCGCCCGCCGCGGCGGTCGTGTTGGCGGCCGGATCCTGCTCGAGCGCCAGGCTCGTCACGCCGGCCAGTCCTTCGAGGTCTGCGGCCTTGGCCGCCGTCCGGTTGGTGACGACGATCCGCGGCGCACGGCCAGAGCGGACGAGCCCCTGGAGAATGGCGCCACCCATCGAACCGGCACCGAGAATCGCGATCGAGGGGAGGTCATCAGCCATGCCCTCAATCCTATGGACGATCTGCCGCGCAGGGTCGGAGGGAATCCCCTGGGACGCACCCGGCGCACGCCTACCCGCGCATCGTAGGATGCCGTCATGACCCTCCTGGACGGCATCACCTCCCGCCTCGTCGACACCGACCGGCTGACGGTCGGCATCCTGGAGCGCGTCGGCGACAACCCGGCGACCGCGCCCGAGCAGACGGTCGTCCTCATCCACGGGAACGTGTCGTCGAGCCTGTTCTGGCAGGAGCTCATGCAGGATCTGCCGAGCGATCTGCGCGTGATCGCGATCGACCTGCGCGGCTTCGGTGAGACCGAGAGCCTCCCCGTCGACGCGACGCGTGGCGTCCGCGACTTCAGCGACGACGTCCACGCGACGCTCACCGCGCTCGGCATCGAGACGGCTCATCTCGTCGGCTGGTCGATGGGCGGCGGCGTCGTGATGCAGTACGCGCTGGATCACCCCGTCCTCTCGCTCACGCTGCAGGCGCCGGTGTCGCCCTACGGCTTCGGCGGCACCCGCCGCGACGGATCGCGCCTGACCGACGACGACGCCGGCTGCGGAGGCGGCGGCGCCAACCCGGACTTCGTACAGCGCCTCACCGACGGCGACATGACCGACGAGTCGCCGACCTCACCGCGCAGCGTCTTCCGCTCAGGCTACGTCGCCGACGGGTACACCAGCGAGCACGAGGACATCTGGGTGGAGTCGATGAACACGACGTCCACGGCCACGGGGAACTACCCCGGCGACGGCGTCGACAGCCCGAACTGGCCGGGATTCGCGGCGGGCACGATCGGCGTCCTCAACACGATGGCGCCCCGCTACTTCAACACCTCGGGGATCGTGGACCTGCCCGTCAAGCCGCCGATCCTGTGGATCCACGGCACGGCCGACGCCATCGTCTCGGACGCCTCGTTCTTCGACCTCAACCACCTCGGCGCGATCGGGGTGATGCCGGCGTGGCCGGGGCCGGAGGTCGCTCCCGCGCAGGAGATGGTGTCGCAGACCCGCGACGTCCTCGAGGCGTACCGCGCGGCGGGCGGCGAGGTGACCGAGGTCGTGCTGGAGGGCGTGGGCCATTCGCCGCATCTGGAGCGCCCCGCGGAGTTCCGCCGCGCACTGCTCGAGGTGATCGGCTACATCGGGCGTCCCGCCGATCCGGCGCCGCCGACCGAGGCGATCATCCTCAGCTCCTCGGACTGAGCACCCGGCGACCTCGGCGCGCAACCAGCGACCTCGACGCGGAACCAGCGACCTCGACGCGGAACCGGCGACCTCGGGGCGGTCAGCGGCGGGCGTCGAAGAACGTGCGCAGCAGGGCCTGCGCTTCGGCCTCGCGCACCCCGGCGACGACCTCCGCCCGCACCGGCAGCCGCCGATCGCGCAGCACGTCGTACACCGATCCCGCCGCGCCCGCCTTCTCGTCCCAGGCGCCGAAGACCACGCGCCCGACCCGCGCCTGCAGGATCGCGCCGGCGCACATGAGGCAGGGCTCGAGGGTCACCACGAGCGTGCAGCCCTCGAGATTCCATGAGCCGAGGGATGCCGCGGCCGCCCGCAGGGCGACGATCTCGGCGTGTGCGGTGGGATCGGCCGTCGCTTCGCGCAGATTGCGTCCTTCGCCGCGCGGGGTGCCCGCGGCATCCGTCACCACGGCCCCCACCGGGATCTCACCCGCCGCTGCCGCCGCGGCGGCGAGCTCGAGCGCACGTCCCATCGCGGCGTCGTCACGAGCCGGAGCGGGAAGGGGCACGCGCCCAGCGTAGGCTGAACGCCATGCGCGTGCACGTTGCCGACCACCCTCTCATCACCCACAAGCTCACGGTGCTGCGCGACAAGCGCACGCCCTCGCCGGTGTTCCGCCAGCTCACGGAGGAGCTCATCACGCTCCTCGCCTATGAGGCGACTCGCAACGTGCGCGTCGAGGACATCGAGATCGAGACCCCCGTGACGACGACGGTGGGGGTGCGGATCGGCGAGCCCCGGCCGCTCGTCGTGCCGATCCTGCGGGCGGGCCTCGGCATGCTCGACGGCATGGTCAAGCTCCTGCCGACCGCCGAGGTGGGCTTCCTCGGCATGGCGCGCAACGAGGAGACCCTGCAGCCGTACACGTACGCGGAGCGCCTGCCCGAGGACCTCAGCGACCGGCAGTGCTTCGTGCTCGACCCGATGCTCGCCACCGGCGGGTCGCTCGGTGCGGCGATCGACTTCCTGTTCGCGCGCGGCGCGCAGGACGTCACCGCGATCTGCATCCTGGGCGCACCCGAGGGCCTCGCGAAGATCGAGGAGCAGGTCGGTGATCGCGACGTGACCCTCGTGCTGGGCGCCCTGGACGAGCGCCTCAACGAGAGGGGCTACATCGTGCCCGGTCTCGGCGACGCGGGCGACCGCCTCTACGGCACGGTCTGAGCGCCCGCACCGGCGACCGCGCCGGTGACGTCGGTCACAGCCAGCGGCGGCGCTTGAAGAGCACGTACAGCAGCGTCGGGAAGGCGATCATCACCGTGAGCGCGACGGGGTAGCCGTACTCCCAGTGCAGTTCCGGCATGACGTCGAAGTTCATGCCGTACACGGTGCCGATGAGCGTCGGCGCGAAGATGATCGCCGCCCACGACGAGATCTTCTTCACCTGCTCGTTCTGCTCCAGGTTGACTTCGGTCTGGCGCCGCGCGACGAGGGCGGAGTGCACGGTCAGCGCCTTGTCGAGCACCATGCGGAAACCGTCGATGCGCTCGGTGACCCGGATGGCGCGGTCGCGCACGTCTCGGAGCTTTCGCTGCAGCTCGATGTCGACGTGGTAGGCCTCCTGCCCCCGCTGCAGCCACTCGATGATCGAGACGAGCGGGTACGTCGCGCGCGAGAAGCGGACGAGCTCGCCGGAAAGCTCGTAGATGCGGCGCGACAGCGCGTCATCGTCCGCGTCGCCGAACAGGTCGTCCTCGATCTCGTCGATGTCGTTCTCGATGCCGGCGACGACCGGCTCGTACTCGGCGACCACGCGGTCGAACACGGCGTACAGCACCGCCTCCGACCCGAGCGAGAGCAGTTCTGGCTGCGCCTCCAGCCGGCGGCGCACGGCGCTGAGGTCGGGCGACTCGGCGTGGCGGATCGTGATGAGGAAGTCGGGACCGGCGAACAGGTGCAGCTCGCCGATGTCGAGCCGCTCGTGCTCGTCGTCGTACCGGGCGGGGCGGAGCACGATGAACAGCGTGTCGCCGTACCGCTCGACCTTGGAACGCTGGTGGCCTCCGGTCGCGTCTTCGATGGCGAGCGGATGCAGATCGAACTCGGTCGCGACCGAGGCGAGCTCTTTGTCGGACGGGCGGTAGAGCCCGATCCACGCGAAGCCCTGGTGCGCTTCCTGGAGCGCGTAGGCCTCGTCCAGCGTGACAGGGGTGGCGACGCGGATGCCGTCGACGTAGACGGCGTTGTCGATGAGGGTCATGAGGGGGTCTCCTTGCCGGGCGGGCGCGCCGGGGCGCGCGTCATCGGCGCCCCGGATCGGGACGCGCGAGGATGCCGCGGAGCAGCCGGCTCTCAGCGTGCGAGGACGCGAGCGGGATGCACCGCGGCGCGTCTACTGTCGTCTGCCATGGTGTCTCACCGCCTCGGGTCGGGGCCCGCTCATCGGGGGGCTCGGCGAGTATAGCCCTCGCACGTGAACCGTGCGCTCAGGAACCCTCAGGAACCCTCAGGAACCGGAGCGCCGCCCGGTCTCCTGCTCCCAGAACTCCAGCTGCTGCGTGAGCGCCTTGGCGAGCTCGAACACCTGCTGCGGCGGGATCCGCACCCGCTGCACCACGCGCCCGGGGACGATGGTGACGGGGTTGCCGTCGGCATCCGCCCCTGCCTGCGGCGGACGCGCGAGCGAGACGAAGTCCATGACGAACACGTCGGACGTGTGCCAGACGTTCGCGAAGTCGGCGTAGTTGCCCGGCACGACGTCGGGGGGAACCTCGATCTCGAACTGGCGCGGAACCTCATCGGTCATGACTTCCCCCTGTCCGTGGCCGCGGCGTGCGGGCTGTGGCGAGTCTACGGCCGATCCGCGCCGACGAGCCGGGCGAAGGCGCTGAGCCTCGCGACGCCGTCCGGCGTGCGGGGCAGGTCGTCGAGCAGTCCGGTTCCGTACACGATGTATGCGGTGTGCTCCGCCCGGGAGACAGCGACGTTGAGGCGGTTCTGCAGCAGCAGGAACTCCAGTCCCCGCGGCGCGTCGCGTCCGCTGGACGCGGCCAGCGACACGATCGCGACCGCCGCCTCCTGCCCCTGGAACTTGTCGACCGTGCCGACCGGCACGGCGCCGAACCCGGCTGCGACGAGCGCCTCCTCGACGAGCACCTGCTGCGCGTTGTACGGGGTCACCACGATGAGGTCGGTGGGGGCGAGCGGGCGTGGCGCCGCATCCTCCCCCGCCGTCCACGACCGCCCGACGAGGTCGCGGACGATCCCGACGACCGCGGCGGCCTCTTCGGCGGACTGGGTCGCGTTGCCGGTGTGACCGAACGGCACCGGGACGACCCCCGGCGTGACGCCGGCGAGGTGCCGCGCCGAGGTGCTCGGGTGCGCCGCGAGCCGGCCCTCGTACGACAGCTCCGACACGGGAGCGGCGACTTCGGGCCTCATGCGCCGGGTCTGCGCGAGGAAGTACCCGCGGTCGTCGGCGATGACCGCGGCCCCGTCCATGACCCAGCCGAGCGCGGAGGTGTCGACCGGCTCGGGGTGGGTGCCCTGACTCACCTGCGGCAGCTGCTGCGGGTCGCCCAGCAGCAGCAGCCGCTGCGCGGCCACCGACACGGCGATCGTCGAGGCGAGCGAGAACTGGCCGGCTTCGTCGATGACGAGCAGGTCGAGACTGCCGCGCGGGACCCGCCCGGCATGGCTGAGGTCCCACGCCGTCCCGCCGATGACGAACCCCTCCGGATGCTCGTCGGCGAACGCCGCGTAGCCGTCCTTCGCGATGGGGGTGAAGCACTCCGCGCCGGTGGGTGTGCCCTTCGTCGCCTTCGCGACCTGCGCCTTCGGAACGCCGGCGACGACGATGCGGTCGAGCATGTGCTCCACCACGGCGTGCGATTGGGCGACGACCCCGACCCGGTAGCCGCGCTCGGCCACCAGACGCGCGATGACGTGCGATCCCACGTAGGTCTTGCCGGTGCCCGGCGGCCCCTGGACGGCGAGGTAGCTGCGGTCCAGCTCGTGGACGGCACGCACGATGTTCTCGACGTCGTCGGCGCCGCCCCGCGGCAGTACGCCGCTCGCGGTGCGTGGCGACCGCCGCAGCAGCAGATCGGTGGCGGCGTCGTGCGGGAAGGAACCGGACGCCGTCGGCGCGACCTCGATCAGCGTGTCCGCCCACTGGTCGATGGCCGCCTGCTGACTGCCCGCCTGCGGCGGCGCGGGCGGCGTCAGGGCGATGGGCAGATCCTGCCAGGTGAAGCCCTGGATCGCGTTCTCCTCCACGACGACGCCGTCATCGAGCACGTCGACGACGCGGACGGTGCGGGCGGCGTGGATCCACCGCGGACTCGTGTCGATGGGGAACGGCGCCGGCAGCTCGTAGACGACGAACGTCGACGAGTCGGCGGTGAGCTTGGTGCCCGGCGCGAGGTCGCCCCGCAGCTCGACGACACGGCGCTGCACGCGCGCACCCTCGGGGATGTGCCAGTCGGTGAGCACGCGGCAGCGGTCATGGTCGAAGACGACGACGTCGCGGGTGTCCTCCCAGATCGACACCGGCTCCCGCAGGCGCAGGAAATGCGTCGCCCAGAAGGTCTTCGCCTCGCGCGGGTAGTAGTCGATCGCCGCGGCCCCCAGCCGGAGCGCGGTGACCGCGCGCTCGTCGAGATCGGCGGCGGATGCCGCGGCGTCCGCGAGGCGAGTGAGCGCCTCCGCCCGGGGCGACGGCTCGTAGGGACGCTCCGCTGCATCGATGTCGGCCGACGGCCGGAGGTTCGCCTCGCGCGCCCGCTCGACGAGCCAGTCGCGCAGGCGTCGGGTCGAGACGCAGTCGTAGCGGTTGTAGTCGGCGAGGTCGTCGAGGATCGTCTGCGCCTCGGCATCCTCCCCGGCATCGCTGAGCGCGCGGGACTCGACGTACTTCACGATCGAGTCGTCGCCGCGCTGCACGTCGCTCGTGCGCACCTCGTCGCCCATGTACAGCGGTTCGAGCTTCTTGATGGAGTACGACCGGGATCCCACGCGCAGCGCCCGCCGCACGATCGGGTACAGGTCGACGAACACGCCCTCCCGCAGCAGCGTGTCCACCTCGGCTTCGCGCACGCCGTACCGCGCGGCCATCGCCAGCAGATGCGTCGGCTCGTACGGCGCGTAGTGATAGATGTGCATGCCCGGGTGTTGCCGCCGACGCAGCGCCACGACGTCGAGGAAGTCCTCGAGCGCCTGCTTCTCCTGTGCGAAGTCGTGCGCCCACAGCGCGGAGTACTGCTCGGCGTCGTCCACCCAGCCGAACAGGTAGTCGATGCCCCATTGCGGTGCCCCGCCGGCGGCGGGGGTCTCGGTGTAGAGGGGATCGCCCTCGAAGTCGAAGAACAGGTCGCCATGGTCGGGGCGCGGCAGCGCACCGATCGCCTGCGGGAGCACGACCTCGTACGTCGGCACCGCGTGCCCCTCGGCCGGCGCGGGCTGCACGCCGCCCGCGGGGCTCGTCAGCTGCAGCCGCGCCTGGGTGCGGAGCCCGGTGAAGGTATCCACCGACATGCGCTCCGGCGCCTCTCGCGCCTCGGCGAGGTCATCGATGGTCCGGATGCCGGCCAGTCGCAGCCGGTCGCGCTGCACTGGCCGCATGCCGGCGACGAGCAGCAGGTCTCGGTGCAGGGTGACCTCGGCGTCGCACGTCGCGCAGCGGCCGCACGTGACGACGCGCAGCGCTCCGCGCTCATCGCCCCACGCGATCGGCGCGCCGCCGGCACCCGCGGCGAGGTCGCGGTCGGCGATGAGGGCGCGGAGCCGCTCACGGCGCAACCGGAACACCGGCATGAGGTCGCGCACTGCGTGGACCGAGGTGCTGCCGTCACCCAGCAGCAGCTCGACGCGGTCGCGGTGCGGCACGCCGAGCCGATCGAGCTGATCGACGTATGCCGCCAGCTGCATGAGCGCCGTGACCCGCGCGTGCCGTGCGAGCTTGGTGTCCTGCACGACCCACGGTTCCGGCGCACCCGCCGCCGCGTCGCGCACGAGGAAGTCGGCGAAGCCGACGAACTCATCGGTGGCGAACACCGCCTGGTAGACGACGTCCACGGCGGGATCGGCGAGGGCGGCGGTGGTCGCGGCGACCGCCGCGGCGACGGCCTCGGCATCCGACGACCGGGTCTCGGGAAGCTCCACGACGCGACCCTCCCCCGGAAAAGCGGTGCGATACGCCTCGAGCTGGCGCAGCTCGTGCTGCGTGCCGAGACGGCCGGCGCGGGCGAGCGTCGCGTCTTCGGGCTCGACGACCGCCGGCACGCGTCCGAGCTTGGCGTCGATGGCGCGCAGCCACGCGAACTCGCATTCCGCCGCCGCCTTCAGGTCGCTCGCGCTCCAGACGATCCGCGCCGGCCCGGCCGCGCCTGCTTCGATGTATCGCATGTCACCCTTCCGCGATCGACACTAGCCGCGGGCGCCGACACGGTGCCGCGCCGCCCGCACCCTGACGAGCGCGCGTACCTGACAGACTGGAGCCGTGAGCGAGGACCTGCCGTTCGAGAGTCTGTACCGTCACGGTTTCGCGCGCGTCGCGGCGTGCACGATCCCCGTCGCGATCGCCGACCCCGCCCGCAACGCCGACGCCGTCCTGGCCGCTGCTCGCGAGGCTCACGAGGCGGGGGCCGCCGTGGCCCTCTTTCCTGAGCTGTGCCTGACGGGGTACGCGATCGACGACCTCGTGATGCAGGATGCCGTGCTCGACGCCGTCCTCGCCGCGCTCGCGGGCCTCACCGCGGCATCCGCCGACCTCCGCCCCCTCCTCGTCGTGGGCGCGCCGCTGCGCCTGGGGGCCCGGCTGTACAACTGCGCCGTCGTGATCCACCGCGGGCGCATGCTCGGGATCGCCCCGAAGAGCTATCTGCCGACCTACCGCGAGTTCTACGAGGCCCGCTGGTACGCCGCCGGGGCCGAGGCGCCCGACTCCGTGACGCTCGCCGGTGAGGAGGTGCCGGTCGGCACCGACCTGCTCTTCGAGGCGACCGACGTCGCCGGGCTCGTCGTGCACGCCGAGGTGTGCGAGGACATGTGGGTGCCGGTGCCGCCGTCGTCGCGGGCGGCGCTGGCCGGAGCGACGGTGCTCTTGAACCTCTCCGGCAGCCCGATCACGGTCGCCCGCGCCGACGACCGCCACCTGCTCGCGAAGTCGCAGTCCTTCCGCTGCCTCGCCGCCTACGCGTACGCCGCCGCCGGACAGGGCGAGTCGACGAACGACGTGTCGTGGGACGGCCAGACCATGATCTACGAGGCCGGGAACCTCCTCGCCGAGACCGAGCGCTTCCCCGACGGGCCGCGCACGGCGTACGCCGACGTCGACCTCGACCGGCTCCGCCAGGAGCGTCTGCGTCAGGGCACGTTCGACGACAACCGCGTGCAGAGCTGGCCGAACGGCCGCCGCATCGCGTTCGAGGTGCAGCCGCCGGCGTCCGACCTCGGCCTGCGGCGCCCGCTCGACCGGTTCCCGTTCGTCCCCGACGACGCCGCCCGGCTCGATCAGGACTGCTACGAGGCGTTCAACATCCAGGTGTCGGGCCTCGAGCAGCGCATGCGCGCGATCGGGTCGCCGAAGCCGGTCATCGGCGTCAGCGGCGGCCTCGACTCGACGCACGCCCTCCTCGTCGTCGCGCGCGCGATGGACCGGATGGGCCGCCCGCGCAGCGACATCCTCGCGTACACGATGCCCGGCTTCGCGACGAGCGACCACACGCGCTCCAACGCGATCGCGCTCGCCGAGGCGATCGGCGCGTCGATCGAGACGATCGACATCCGCCCGATGGCGACCGAGATCCTGAAGGGCATCGGGCATCCTTTCGCCGGCGGCGAGCCGGTGTACGACGTGACCTTCGAGAACGTGCAGGCGGGTGCGCGCACCGACTTCCTGTTCCGCCTCGCGAACCAGAACGGCGGCTTCGTCGTCGGGACCTCCGACCTCTCCGAGCTCGCGCTCGGCTGGGCGACGTACGGCGTCGGCGACCAGATGAGCCACTACGCCGTCAACGCGGGCGTTCCGAAGACACTCATCCAGCACCTCATCCGCTGGGTCATCGCGCACTCCGCGTCCGATGAGTCGGGCACCGACCTGACGGATGCCGCGAAGACGGTGCTGCAGTCGGTGCTCGACACCGAGATCAGCCCCGAGCTCGTGCCGGCGGGGCAGGACGGCAAGGTGCAGTCGACCGAGGACACCATCGGCCCCTACGCGCTGCACGACTTCGCGCTGTTCCACGTGCTGCGCTTCGGGTTCCGCCCGTCGAAGATCGTGTTCCTCGCGGAGCACGCGTGGCGGGATGCGGATGCCGGCGCCTGGCCGCCCGGGTTCCCGGCATCCGACCGCTACACGTACGACCGTGAGGAGATCGTGCGCTGGCTGCGGGCGTTCCTCACGCGCTTCTTCGGCTTCGCGCAGTTCAAGCGCACCGCGATCCCGAACGGGCCAAAGGTGCTGCCGGCGGGCTCGCTGTCCCCGCGCGGCGACTGGCGCGCGCCCAGCGACGGCAACGCCGCGGTGTGGCTCGCCGAGCTCGACACGGCGCTGCCGGATCTCGCCGGCTGACGGGCCGGATCAGGCGGCGGGCAGCGTCCCCACCGCGATCGTGATGACCCAGCTGTCGCGCGACGCGTCGACGAGCGTGTACTTCATCTTGCGATCGGGGATCCAGCCGCGGTGGCGCCCCGCATCCAGCCGGACGAGCTCGGGCGAGACGCGCACACCCCGGCCGTCGGCCTCGAGCACGGCCTGCACCCGTACCCAGTGCTGCAGCAGGTCGGGGATGTTGCTCTCGTCGAACAGGCGCGAATGCTTCTGCATCTGCCGGATGTCGGCGGGCTCGGGGGTCATGTCGCGGATGTCGATGCCCAGCGGCAGACCCGGGTCGCAGATCGCGACGACCGTGGCGGCGCGGTAGCTGGCGGTCACGATCGCGATCGGCAGTTCCTCGCCGTCCTTGGAGGCGATGAGGCGCGTGTGATAGCCGAAGCCGCGGGGCGCTTCGCGCTCGATCCGCACGTCTTTGACCTCGCAGTGCAGGCGTGCCGCGATGAGCTCCTTCGCGATGATCCGGCGGCGGTCGTGCACCGTCGTGCCCGGGTCCCATCCCAGGCGCGCGTCGACGCCGGCCGGGGTATCGAGCAGAACCGTCTGCAGTGTCATGTCGCTCCTTCACCGTCTCGGCGGCATCGGGGATGCCGTTGCCTCACATCTTGTCCCAGATCGCGCCGACGCGGGCACCGGACGATCGTGTCAAACCCGCGCCCGCTCATGATCGGTAGTCTCGATGTACCGCCGACGCATCCGCCGAGGGCGACGCCGCGGCACGATCGATGCCCCCGACAGACGAGAGATGGCCATGTCGACCACCCCGCCCATCGACCCCGCCGACCGCCCGACCCCCGCGGACGACCAGCCCACCCAGGCGTACCCGCCCGCGGATCAGCAGCCCACCGAGGCGTACCCGCCCGCACCGCAAGCCCCGTACGGACAGGCGCCGCAGGCGCCCTACGGGCAGGCACCCTACGGACAGGCGCCCTACGGGCAGGCGCCGGGGTATGCGCCCGCTCCGGCCGGCCCCGACACGCGGAGCAAGGGCGTCGCGTGGACCGCCCTCAGCCTCGCCATCGTCGGCATCGTGCTCAGCCTCATCGGACTCATCCCCGTCGCATGGGTGGGCCTGATCGCCGTGATCATCGGCGGCCTCGTCCTGCTCGCCGCGTTCGTCTTCGCGATCGTGGGCCTGGCGGGCAAGCGCAACGGCGGCAAGCCCCTCAGCATCACGGCTCTGGTGCTGTCGGTCGTCGGTGCGACCATCGGCGCGTTCGCCCTGATCTGGGCCATCGTCGTCACGGGACTGACGGCGGCGGGAACGAGCCTCGACTCGGGCTCGACGGGCGTCGTGCCGGCGCCGACCCCGACCTCCGAGATCTCCGGCGGCGCGGAGGACGGTGCGACCGACGACGGTGCCACCGACGACGCCGCGACGGCGGACGAGGCGGCGTTCCTCGCGGAGGTCCGGCCGAAGGTCAACGACATCATGGCGCAGATCGACCCGAGCGCCACGCCGGAGGTCGTCGCGCAGGCGCTTCCCGATGAGACCCTCGTCATGATCGGACAGGCCCTGCTGGTCAGCGGCGAGGCCGGCATCGACCAGATCGTCGACCAGACCTTCACCGGCAGCGGCGCGTCCGACGAGGACATCGAGAAGCTGCGCTCGCTGTACCAGGAGATCCTCGCGTCGGCGGAGGCGCACCTGCAGTAGGGGCGGGCAGGGGCGCCGGCCCGGAAACGCGGGCGGGCCGGACTACCGGCGCACCGCGGCATCCTGTCGGATGACGCTCGGGCCCTCCGGCGTCGCTTCGACGAGGACCTGGGCCGGCACCTGCTCCTTCATCGCCTCGACGTGGCTGATCACCCCGACGGTGCGGCCGCCGGCGCGCAGCTCGTCGAGCGTGCGCATCGCCAGTTCGAGCGTCTCGGGGTCGAGTGAGCCGAACCCCTCGTCGACGAAGAGGGTGTCAAGGCGGATGCCGCCGGCGCGCGCGGTCACCACTTCACCGAGACCGAGGGCCAGCGCAAGCGACGCGAGGAACGTCTCGCCTCCCGACAGCGACTGCGGCGGACGCAGTCGGCCGGTGTGCGCGTCGAGCACGTCGATGCCGAGCCCGGACGCACGGCCCCGCGCCGCGCGCGCGTCGGAGTGGTGCAGGGTGTAGCGCCCCGACGACATCTCCGCGAGGCGGATGTTGGCGGCGGCCACGATCTCCTCGAGCTCCGCGGCGAGCACGAACGTCTCCAGGTCCATCTTCATCGTGTTCGGCGCCCGGCCGGCCACCGTATCGGCCAGTCGTGTGACGATCGCGGCGGCCTCGGCGGCCTCGGCGACGTCGGCGTAGGCGGCATCGGTCTGCGCGAGCAGTCCGCGCAGCCGCGCGGCGGTGCCCACCGCATCGCGGTGTGCAGCAATGGCGGCGGAGCGGGCCGCGTCGGCGTCGGCGAGGGCCGTGGCGGATGCCGCGAGCTGCGCCTCATCGACGTCATCGCCGGCGGTGTCGAGCTCGAGATCGAGCAGGCGCTGCTTCGCGGCGGTGAGGGCGGCGCGGTGTTCGGCGATCGTCGCGTCGAGGGTCGCGAGCGCCGACTCCTCCAGGAGTGCCGCGACAGCGTCGTCGGCCGACGTGAACGGCGACGCGGCGAGCAGCGCCTGCAGATCGGCGCGGGCGGCATCGCGGGAACGGGTCCGTTCCGCGAGGGCGGCGTCGGCGTCGACGAGCGCGCGGGCGGCGTCGCGCTGCACCGTGGTCGCGGCCAGACGAACGGCGACGGAGTCGTACCCACCGCGCGCCTCGGCGACCATCGCCTCCAGTCGGGCGGCATCGGCCGCGACGGCGGCGTGCTGCTCCCCGGCCCGCAGGGCGCGCTCGGCGAGCGCGGCCCGCTCGGTCTCCGCGGCAGCCGTCAGCTCGTCCAGCTCGGCGCGTCGGTCGCGCAGCGCCGCGGCGGCCGCGGCCGCCTCCTCGGCGGCTCGCAGCTGCGCCTCCGCCGCCGCCACCGCTGCCGCTGCCGCGTCGGGCGCGATGCCTCCGGAACGCTCTCGGACGGTGGCGTGACGCTGTCGCGCCTCGTGCGCGACGCCGGCGGCCTGCTTCTCGGCGGCGGCGGCGACATCGCGGGCCCGTTCGGCCTCGGCGAGGTCGTCGTCGGTGACCGGGTCTCCGGCGCGGTGCGCGGGTCGCGGATGCTCGGTGGACCCGCAGACGGCGCACGGCTCCCCCGCGACCAGTCCGGCGGCGAGCTCACCGGCGTAGCCGGCGAGGCGCTGCCGCAGGAGCTCCCCGACCCGGGCGCCAGCTGCCCCCGCCACTGCGACCGCGTCGGCGTACGCCGATTCCGCGGCGGCGACCTCGGTCGCCAGTGTCGCCGCCTCGCGGGCGGCGTCGCGCACGTCGACGGCCCCGGCCAGGGTGGCGCGGACATCCGCGACGCGGCTCGCGGCGTGATCGGCTGCGGCCAGCTGTTCATCGATCGCCGCGCGCTCGTCGGGGATCAGCGCGAGCTGTTGATCGATCGCGGTCAGCAGTTCGCCGACGGCGCTCCGCTCGCGCTCCAGGTCGCGGACCGCCGCCGCCGCGCGCCCCAGGTCCGCTTCGTGCGCGAGGGCGGCCTCCCAGCGGGCGAGCTCGCCCGTCAGCGCATCGAGGGTGGCGCGCACGTCTCCCCCGGGGTCACCGCCGGCGTCGCGCCAGGCGGCAGCCGCCGACGCGGCCGCAGCGACCGCGTCGGCGTGCGCGCGCTCGGCGCGCTCCGCCGTCTCCAGCGGCGTACGCAGCGTCGCCGCGGCGCGTGCGCGCTCGAGGCGTGCCCGGTCGGCGGCGATCAGGGGCTCGCGCTCCTGCAGCTCGGTCAGGCGGGCGCGCGCAGCGGCGCGGTCGCGCCCGCGCTGGGCGCGGTGCACGAGCTCAGCATGCGCGGCGGCCGCGGCGGCGTGGGCGGCATCGGCCCGGTCTTGCGCGGTGGCGGCCTGTTCGACGCGGTACTCGGCCCGCTGCAGGGAGTGATCGGCGGCGGCGCGGCGATCCGCGAGGTCCACCGGACGCTCCTCGCCGTCGGCGCGGCCGTCCGCGAGCCCGCCCTCGTCGATGAGGCGCTCCGCTTCGCCGAGCAGGGTCCGCGCGCGGGCGTCGACCGCCGACAGCTCACGCTGCGCGTCGCGCCGTCGCTGCTCGAGGTCGTCGCGGTACTGCTCGAAGCGCTTCGTGCCGAACAGCGTCCGCAAGAGCGTCTGCCGCTCCTCGCCGGGCGCCAGCAGGAAACGCGAGAACTTGTTCTGCGCCAGCAGGATCACCTGCTGGAACTGCTGCGCATTCACCCCCAGCACGTCGCCGAGCACCTCGCCGACCGTGCGGGGCTTCGCCGCCCGCCCGACCCAGGTGCCGTCGACGAGCTCCTCGAGCTCCGCGCGCGCGATCTCGGTCGTCACTCCCCCGCCGCGCTTGGCCGGTCGGTCGTACTCCGGAGCGCGCGTCACCCGCCAGCGGGTCTGGCGGACCGTGAACTCCAGCCGCACCTCGGTCGGGTCGGTGAGGAAGCTGTGGTCGCTGCGCAACCGCTTCTCCCCGCCCTCGTACCGGGGGACGGTGCCGTACAGCGCGAAGCTCACGCCGTCGAGGATGCTGGACTTGCCCGCTCCGGTGCGCCCCGAGATGAGGAACAGCCCGTCATCGTCGAACGCGTCGAAGTCGACGACCTGCGTCTGCCGGAAGGGGCCGAACCCGGTCAGCTCGAGCCGGTGCAGCTTCACGCCAGTGCCTCCGCGCGCACCCGTTCGTCGAGCACGTCGCGCAGCAGCTCACGCTCGGCGTCGGTGGTCCCCTGGCCGTCGCGGACATGGCTGAGGAACGCGTCGACGAGTTCCGCGTCGCTGCGCGCCGCGCGCACGCGCTGGGCGTAGCTGCGAACGTCGCCGGCGGCGAGGACCTCCGGCACGTGGACGACCTTGGCGCAGTGCGGAAACCTCTCCTGCAGGCGGCGCAGGGGGTCGCGAGCGGGCAGAGCGTCGGTGTACTCGACGCACACCCACGCGTCCTCGGCGTCGGCGTGGGCGGCGCCCGTCAGCAGGTCCTCGAAGG
The DNA here is from genome assembly GCF_049707015.1 of Microbacterium sp. CH-015. Lineage (NCBI taxonomy): Bacteria > Bacillati > Actinomycetota > Actinomycetes > Micrococcales > Microbacteriaceae > Microbacterium > Microbacterium sp. CH-015. The sequence goes on from NZ_JBNAFJ010000004.1 coordinate 161,429, forward strand.
GCCCGCGCAGCGTCACGAGGCGGCGGGGCACCGGCAGGGCGAGCCAGGTCGCGTCGGCGACCCCCTCGGCATCCAGGTCGATCAGCCACGAGCCGCGCGGCTTGTCGCCCTCGCCGAAGCTGTAGTGCAGCGGCGCGCCGGCGTACCGCACCCGCGGGGCGAGCTGCTGCCGGCCGTGGATGTGCCCGAGCGCGACGTAGTCCACGCCCTCGAACACCGACAGCGGCACGACGTCGAGGCCGCCCTGCTGGATGTCGCGTTCCAGGTGCGGCGTCGGCTCGACCCCGGCCGCGAAGCAGTGCGCGATCGCCACGGAGCGCCCGCCGCGGACGGCGAGGTCGCCGCGCACGATGTCCATCGCCCGTCCCAGCACCTCGGCCTGGGACCGGACGCCCGGCCACTGCGCGCGCAGCAGCGCCGGTTCGAGGAACGGGATGCCGTAGAACTGCACCGGTCCGAACGCGTCGCTGACCGTGACGGGATCGCCGATGCGGGACGGATCGGTGAGGACGTGGATGCCGTCGCGGAGCAGTCCTGCCTGAAACCCCAGCCGCGCCGCGGAGTCGTGGTTGCCGCTCGTGACGATGACCTGCGCACCGGTGTCGGCGAGGGCGCGCAGGGTGTCGCTGAGGAGTGTGTAGCAGGCCGCCGCGGGGGTGGCGGAGTCGAACACGTCGCCCGCGACGACGACGACGTCGACCTCGTTCTCGCGGACCTGCGCCGTCAGGGTCTCGAGCACACCGCGCAGCGCATCGAGCGTGGCGTGACCGTGGAAGGTCCGCCCGATGTGCCAGTCGGAGGTGTGCAGGATGCGCATGCTCCCACGCTAAATCGGACCCCCGACATCGCCCGGCAGACCCGCGGCGGACGGCGTGAGACCGGCCAGCTCAGCTCCGCTGCGCGCGCCGCCGGGCGCCGAGGTCGATGACGCCGATCAGCAGCGCCAGGGCGACGAAGATGCCGACGGCCACCATGCCGTACGCGTACGCGTCGTGGTAGACCTCGAGCCCGTGGTGGTCGGCGTCGCTCTCGCGGTAGATCGTGGAGTAGAACAGCGACAGGCCGACCGCCGTCCCGACGGCGGTGCCGATCCGCTGGCCGAGCTGACCCACCGATCCCGCGAGACCGCCCGAGCGTGTGGGGATGTCGGCGAGGGTCAGGGTCTGATTCGGCGCGACGACGAGGCCCGCCCCGGCACCGGCGATCGCCATGACACCCGCCATCGCGTACGCCACGGCATCCGCCGGCACGGTGTACGCGACGATCGCGAGCGCGACGATGCTGACGAGCACGATGACGAGACCGCCGACGACGAGGGGACGCCCGAGGCGCCCCACGAGGTTGCCGCCGATCCACGCCGATCCGGCGCTGACGACGGCGAAGCCGATCGAGACCATGCCCGCGTACACCGGCTCGAGGCCCACGCCCGCCTGCAGGAACAGCGTCGTCAGCAGGAACATCGCCGGAATCGCGGTGAAGTAGGTCGTCACGACGAGCGTGCCGTTGCGGAACGACGAGATGGAGAACAGCCGGAAGGGCACGAGCGGGGACCGGCCGGATGCCGCGTACCGCCGTTCCCACCACGTGAACGCCGTCGCGGACACGACGAAGAGCACGAGGGTCCACCAGCGGCGCGGATCGTCGTCGGGCGAGCCCGTCGTGAACAGGAACGGCCACATCAGGGTGATGATCGTGAGCGCGAGGAGCGTCAGGCCGACGGGGTCGAGCTGAAGCTTCCCGGGGGTGGGACGCCGGGTGCGCGGCAGCAGCCCCACGACGCCGGCGATGACGATGAGGCACAGCGGCACGTTCATCCAGAAGATCCAGCGCCAGCCGTCCTGAGCGCCGCCGACGGCGATCATGAGCCCGCCGAGAGTGGGGCCGATCGCCGTCGCGATGCCGATCGTCGCACCGAACAGGCCGAAAGCCTGGCCGCGCTCCTTGCCGACGAAGATCTGCTGGATCGTCCCCAGGACCTGCGGCATCTGGATGCCGGCGGCGAGCCCCTGCACGAGGCGACCCGCGATGAGGATCTCGACCGTCGGCGCGAGGGCGCACACGACGCTCATCGCGAGGAAGAGGGTGAGCCCGACGAGGAACAGCGTCTTGCGGGAGCGCTGATCGCCGAGGCGGCCGAACGGGACGAGCGCGAGGCCGAACATGAGGACGTAGCCCGACACGACGATCTGCAGCTGCGTGGAGCCGGCGCCGAACGCCGACTCGATCGAGGGCAGGGCGACATTGACCTTGCTGAGGTCGAGGATCGTGAGGGCTGCGACGGAGACGCACACCCAGAACGCGCGCCAGCGCTGGGCGTGATCGAGCGGAATGCTGGCGGTCTGCGGCGAGGTCATCGGCTCCAGGCTATGCGCGTCGGCACCGCGATGCGTCCGCCCCGCGGCGACTCATGAGGCCGCGCGCTCCGCTCGCTTGGCCGCCTCGAAGGCGCGCAGCGCCTCGTACCGGTCGGCGGAGCGCTCGCGCGCCTTCGCCTCCTCGTCTCGGTTCTTCGGCGCGGCACATGCCCTCACCGTACGCTCAGCGTGCGACGCCGACCAGGCTCTAGCCTCGATCCATGCCCACCGACGACAGCCCCCTCCAGGCCGCCGCCGACACGGCATCCGACGTCGTCGAGCAGGCGACGGATGCCGTGGACCGCGCGATCGACGAGATCACCGGCGTGCCCTCCGACGACGGCCGCATCGAGGAGTTCTCCCACGACGGCGCGACGCTCATCGCCGAGGAGCGCGGCGACCGAGCCGCGACGCGCACCTTCGTCCTGGTGCACGGCATCGGCATGGGGCGCAAGGTGTTCGCCGACCTGGTGCAGCACCTCGATGGCGACGCGCTCGTCGTCGCGGTGGACCTGCCCGGCTACGGCGATGCGCCGGAGCCGGAGCGCACGCCGGCGATGGAACGCCTCGCCGACCTCGTCGCGGCGTACGTCCGCCACCTCGGCCGTGGTCCCGTGATCCTCCTCGGCCATTCGATGGGGACGCAGGTCGTCACCGAGGTCGCCGTCCGCCACCCCGATGCCGTCGAGCGGATCGTGCTCGTCGCCCCCACCGTCGACCGGCATCACCGCCACCCGCTGACGCAGCTGTGGCGGCTCGGGCGGGACCTGCTCGGTGAGAGCGTCAAGGTGCTGCTGCTCGGCGGCCGGGAATACCTGCGCGCGGGGCCGCACCTGCGCCGCAAGATGCACGCGATGCTCGTACACCGGCCGGAAGACGCCTATCCGCGCATCGCCGTTCCGACGCTCGTCGTGCGGGGCGAGCTCGACGTCGTCGTGCCACAGCCGTGGTTCGACGAGGTCGTCGCGGCCATCCCCGATGCCACCTCGTTCGTCGTCGAGGGGCACCACCACGAGACCCTCATCCGCACCGCCGAGCCCACCGTCGCCGAGCTGCGCCGCTGGCTGGACCGGTGACGGCGGCGGGCGACCCGGTCGCTCAGGATTCGGACTGGGCGTCGGTCTGCAGGTCTGGGTCCATACCCGCCTGGATCTCGGCGCTCTCGACGAACTGATCCGGCACGGTGACGGCACCGGCGCCGGATGCCGCGGCATCCGCCTGCGCATCCTCCGGCGTATAGCGGATGCCGCCCTCGACGGCCGATTCCGAGGAACCGTCCGTCGCCTCCGCGTCGGCGGCCTCCGCGTCGGTGGTCTCCGCGTCGGTGGTCTCCGCGTCGGCGGCGTCGCCGCTCTCCCAGCCGCCGGACGGCTCGGCGTTCACGACGCCCTCGGGAAGGTCGTTGCCCATGATGCGCTCCTCACTGTCGTGGAACCACTCTCGTGGGTCGATCGCGGGGCGCGCAGGGGGTTGACCCGACCGCGAGACGCGGGTAGCCCGCGCGGTCTCAGCCGGCGCGACGCTGTGCGAGAAGCCCGGCGTGCTCGGGATGCGCGGCGAACCAGTCGGCGACGTACCAGCAGACGGGGCTGACGACGCGGTCGCCGCGCGCCGCGACATCCGCCACCGCCCGCGCCACCAGCTCGCCCGCGTACCCGTGCCCGCGGAAGGTGGGGATCGTGTACGCCCGCGTCATCGCGAGGGTCTGCCCGTCGTCGCGGTAGTCGAGCACGCTCACGAGGTCATCGCCGCGGTGGAGCGTGTAGCGCGACTGGTCCTTCTCATCCGTGAACGTGAAAGCGGTCATTCCTCCACGGTACGCCCGGTCGGGCCCGTCGGGTCCGTGTGACCGGTGCGCGGCAGCGACGCGAGCCACGCGTCGACCTCGCGCTGGCCGCGCCACCACCCGACGCATCACGACCCGGCGGGGATGGTCGATCCACACGATCGCGTCGGCGCCGCCGGGCGTGCCGGGTGAGAGCAGATCCCCCAGACGCGGCGCGGGGGCGGGTTCAAGCATCCGTCGATTCTCGCGGGAACGCGCGGGCTGAGCAATCTGTCATATTCCGTCATGCGGGCGCCGCGGCATCCGTGCGGTTTGACACATCGCGACGCGGTTCGTCATAATCAGGCGCATGACTGACATCGCACGCACTCTGTCCGCCCGGGAGGCGAACGGAACTGCCGGCATCATGATGCCGCGCGTTGTCATGTGTTGCCGAATGTGTCGCTGACACGGTAAACCCCGCCGGGTGCACCCGCCGCTGCCGACCTGAGTCTTCAGGAACGCGCCGTCGCACCCCCGAGCATCCCGAACCGCCCACGACGCACGTTCCGGATCGCTCGCACATCGGCTCTGGGAACCATTTCCCGCCGGCCATCGCAACACACTCGAACCCGTCGAGGCATCAGCTCCGGGTTCCTCCCAAAGGACACGTCACCATGTCGAACGCCGCTCTTCTCGCCCAGCCCACCGCCGTCCGCCACCTCCACGCCGTCGAGACGCCCGCCCCCGTCACCCCGGCTCCGACCACCGGCAGCATCCGGGTCGGCACCGCGCCGCGCGGTTTCGCGCTGTACGTCGGCATCGACGAGGCCAAAGCCGCCGCCGACGGCGTCTCGCTGTCGACGCTGGTCGAGGCGCTGCGCCACACGCTCGGCGAGCTCGCCCCACACGCCGAGACCTACGCGACCGTCGCGCTGGCGCCCGTCGGCGCCGGCGGCCGTGACGTCGACGTCGTCCGCCTCGCCCTGCACGAGCCGAGCGCCGTCGCACGCACGAAGAACGAGCAGTCCGAAGAGGACCACGTCCCCGGCGGCGTCACCATCGACATCTCCCGCCGCCGCGTGCACATCGACGGCGAGTCGGCGGCCCTCACGTTCAAGGAGTTCGAGCTGCTGCAGTACCTCGTGCTCCGCGAGGGCCGCACGATCGAGCGGACCGAGCTGGTCTCGTCGCTGTGGAGCCACGCCGACGCCGATGAGGCGCCGGGCGAGCGCACCATCGACGTGCACGTGCGGCGCCTGCGCGCCAAGCTCGGCCGCTACGAGGACGTCGTGCGCACCGTGCGCGGCATCGGCTACCGGTTCGACCGCCACGCCGACGTCGTCATCCGCTACGGTCACGGCACGCCTTCGCCCGACCGCTTCTGAGGCCACGCGCGGCGTCGTCCCCCCTCCCCACCCCGCGAGGCGGCGGAGGGATGTCGGTGGCGGTCGCTTAGGCTGACGGCATGAAGAGCGGGGTGCGGATGCCGACGCAGACGCGCGATCCGCGCGCCGCGCCCGACCGGCCCCTGGAGACCGAGTACCGACCCCGCGTCGCGATCGACGCCCGCCGGGCGATCGCGTATCAGCAGCGCGGCGCGCACGATCCCTCGCACACCGTGCACGAGGGCATCATCTGGCGGGTGAGCCGCACTCCCGAGGGCGTCGCGACGCTCGCGATCCGCGTCGAGCGCGACCGTGTCCGCGGCGCGGCCTGGGGACCGGGCGCGGATTGGGCACTGCAGCAGCTTCCCCGCCTGTGCGGCGCGGCGGACGATCCCGACGGGTTTGAGGCCGACCGGCATCCGCTCATCGCCGACGTCCACCGCCGCCACCCGGCGCTGCGCATCGGGCGCACCGATCTCGTCTTCGACGCGCTGGTCAGCGCGATCTTCGAGCAGAAGGTGACGGGGCTCCAGGCCTTCGGGGCGTGGCGCATGATCCTGACCTGGTGCGGCGAGCGCGCGCCGGGACCGACGCCGCGGCCCATGTTCGCGCCGCCCGCGGATTGGCGTCTGATACCCAGCTGGACCTGGCATCGCGCCGGGCTCGAGCCGCCGCAGGCGAAGACGATCGTGTCCGCGGCGGCACGGCGCACCTCGATCGAGCGCGCCGCAGCATCCGCGACGGACGGCGATGCACGCGACCGCGTTTTCACGAGCCTGCCGGGCGTCGGCGTCTGGACGAGCGCGGAGACCCGCATCCGCGCCTTCGGCGACGCCGACGCCGTCAGCGTCGGCGACTACCACCTGTGCCATCAGGTCGGGTACGCCCTGACCGGCCGCCGGGTGGACGATGACGGCATGTGCGCGCTGCTCGAGCCGTGGCGCGGTCACCGTCAGCGGGTCATCCGACTGATCGGGCTGAGCGGCGCCGTCGAGCCCCGCCGCGGGCCGCGCCTGGCGCCCGAGGACCACCGGGGCCGCTGACCTGCGACTCAGTAATAGACCGCAAGGCGGCCGCGCGGGCCGTCGACCACCTCGACGGGCGTGTCGAAGATGCCGGTGAGCACATCGCCGCGGATGATCTCGTCGGGCGTCCCGAACGCGACCACCTGCCCGTCTTTCATCGCGCACACCCGGTCGGCGTAGTGGCCCGCGAAGTTGATGTCGTGCAGCACCACGACGATCGTGCGGCCGAGTTCGGCGGCGGCGCGGTGCAGGTGGCGCATCATCTGCACGGCGTGCTGGATGTCGAGGTTGTTCAGCGGCTCGTCCAGCAGCACGTAGTCGGTGTCCTGCGCGAGCACCATCGCGACGTAGGCGCGCTGACGCTGACCGCCGGACAGCTCATCGAGGTAGCGACCCTCGAGTCCCTGCAGCCCCAGGAAATCGATCGAGCGGTCGATGACGGCCTCGTCGGCGAGGGTGAGACGGCCCTGCGAGTGAGGGTAGCGGCCGAAGCCGACGAGCTGACGCACCGTGAGCCGCGTCACGAAGTGGTTCTCCTGCCGGAGCACGGCGACCACCTTCGCGAGCTCCCGCGATTTCGTCGAGGCCACGTCGTGTCCCGCGATCGAGACGGTCCCGGCATCCGCGTCGAGAAGACGGCCGATGATCGTCAGCAGCGTCGACTTGCCGGCGCCGTTCGGGCCGATGAGCGCCGTGATGCCGCCGGCCGGCAGGTCGAGGTCCACCGGGCCGATCGAGACCTCGGTGCTGTAGCGCTTCTCGACGGCGGTGAGCGAGATCACAGGCGCCCCTTTCGCAGGAGGTGGATGAGGAAGAAGGTGCCGCCGACGATCTCGACGATGATGCCGACCGACCCGGCCGCGTAGAAGACGTGCTTGAGCACGAAGTACGCGCCGCCCAGCACGACGAAGCCCACGAGCCACGACATCGCGAACATCCGTCGGTGGTCGTACGTGTCGGCGAGCTGATAGGTGACCATCGCGACGAGGAACCCGAAGAAGGTCATGGGCCCGATGAGCGAGGTCGACACGGCCATGAGGATCGAGACCATCAGCAGCGCGAGGATCGAGTCGCGCCGCTGCGGCGACCCGAGGCCGAGCGCGATGGGGCGGCCGAGGGCGAGGACGTTCAACCGCCGCGCACCCCACCACAGCCCGGCGGCGGCCAGCACCATGAGCGGCACCGCGATGGGCAGGTAGGTGACATCCGCGTTGGCGACGCTGCCGATGAGGCGCGCGGTCAGCAGGTCGAACTCGGTCGGAGTGAGCAGGCGCTGCAGGAAGGTCGAGAACGCCGCGAGCGCGCCGCCGAGGATGATTCCCACGAGCAGCATGATCTGCACGTTCGCGTACCGGCCTGACAGCAGCCAGCCGTAGAGGATGCCGGAGAAGACGAGCATCACGAGGATCTGCAGCAGATAAGGGCCGGCCCCCTGGACCATGAGCGCACCGGCGGCACCGAAGAAGAAGATCGCCGCCGTCGAGATCGCCGTGTACAGCGACTCGAATCCCATGAGCGAGGGCGTCACGATGCGGTTGGCGGTGACCGTCTGGAACGTGATCGTCGCCAGCGACTGGCAGATCGCCACGATCACGATCACGACGACGCTCGACACGCGCAGCTGCGCGATACGCCAGAAGCCGTCGCTGCCCGCGGGGGCGGGGTTGTCCCAGACGAGGATGCCGAGGGCGATCGCCGCCGCGAGGACGGCGAGCGCCGCGAGCGTCACGGTGTAGCGGCGGGCGTGGGCCGCGGTCGGGAAGGCGCCGGTGCGGCGCACCGGTGCAGGCGGCGCAGGCGGCACAGAGGTGAGGATGTCAGGCACGGCGACGCTGCCTCAGCAGAAGGGCGATGAAGACGACGGAGCCGACCATCGCGAGGATGAGTGAGACCGGCACCTCGAACGGCATGTTGATGACTCGGGCGACGATGTCGCACGCCGTGATGAGGGCGATGCCGCCCAGCGCGACCCAGGGGAGGTTGGAGCGCAGGTCGTCGCCGCGGATCAGCGACACCACGTTCGGGACGATCAGGCCCAGGAACGGCAGGTTGCCCACGACGACGGTCACCACACCGGAGGCGAGGGCGATGAGGGCGGTGCCGACGAGGACGATTCGCCGGTAGTCGAGGCCGACGCCGGTGGCGACGTCCTCACCGAGGCCGGCGATCGTGAAGCGATCGGCGGCGATGAAGACGGCCACCACGACGATGAGCACGACCCACAGCGGCTCGTACTGTCCGCGCAGGACCGACGTGAACGAGCCCGTGAACCAGATGGCCATGCTCTGCAGCATGTCGGTCGACAGGGCGATGAAGGTCGAGACGGCGCCGACGACGGCGCCGATCATCATGCCGACGATCGGGACGATGATCGACGAGGTCAGCATGACCCTGCGCAGGAAGAAGAAGAAGAGCATCGTGCCCACGAACGCCATCGCGACGCCGCCGATCATGCGGGCCATGAGCGGTGCCTCGGGGAACAGCAGCATCACCAGCAGCAGACCGAGACCGGCCCACTCGGTGGTGCCGGTCGTCGTGGGCTCGACGAAGCGGTTCTGCGTGAGCAGCTGCATCACGAGGCCGCACATCGCCATCGCGGCACCGGCGAGGATCAGCCCGACGGTGCGCGGGATGCGGGTGATGAGGAACATCTCGCCGCCGTCGGGCGCGCCCCAGATGTCATAGACGCCGACGAACAGCGACAGCGTGACGAGGCCGGCGACGACGACGAGGCCGCCCACCAGCGGCCACGTGAACAGGCGTCCACGTGACCGCCGGCGAACGGCGACGTCGGCAGTCGAGATCATGCGGGTGGTCGCGCTCACGCCTCCAGCGCGTCGGCCAGGTCGTTGAAGAACTGCGTGTAGGTCTGGATGCCCTCGTTGAGGTAGGTGCCCTGCGGCATGTAGACGACGTGGCCGGCCGTGACGGCCGTGACGTTCTTCAGCGCCTCCGAGGTGCCGATCAGGTCATTGGCCGGCGTGTAGGCCTCGTCGGTGTTGGCGCTGACCCCGGCATCCCGGTCCATCACGAGGATCCAGTCGGGGTTGGATGCCGCGATCGCCTCGACCGAGATGTCATCGCCCTGGTGGTCGGTGGAGCCGTCCACCGTGAGCGCGGGCGTGAGGCCGAGGACGTCGAAGACCGGCCCGAGGGTGCGTCCGCTCGTCGGCGCGGCGTAGTTGACCTCGCCGCCCGAGGTGATGACGGCCATGACCGTCTCGGTGCCGTCGTAGGCGGCGGTGACGCGCTCGATCGACTCCTCGAAGTCGGCGACCATCTTCTCCGCCTCGTCCTGCTTGCCGAAGATCTCGCCAAGCACGGTGACCTGGCGCTTCAGCTCCTCATCGAACGCCTCGCCCTCTCGCGGGTCGAGCTCGACGATGGTGGCATCCGGGACGAGGGTCTGGAAGTCGCCGTAGTAGCTCGCGAACCGCTGCCCGTTGATGATGAGGTCGGGGTCGGCGGCGACGACGGCCTCGAGGTCGGGCTCGCCGTGGTTGCCGAGGTTGATGACGTCGGCCCCGTCCTCCTTGTACGACAGGCCCGCCGGGAAGATGTCCAGCGGCGCGGCGACGACCTCGATCCCCCACTCGTCGAGCACGGTGATGGTGCGGTTGTCGGTGGCGACGACGCGCTGCGGCGGCAGCGCGACGGTCTGCTCACCGTGGTTGTCGGTGACGGTCACCGATTCGGGCGCCGCGGTCTCGCTCTCGACGGCGGCCGGGGCGCTGCCGGCGCAGCCGGCGAGGGCGAGCACGCCGGTGACGGCGAACGCGGGGAGGGACAGACGACGGAACGTACTGCTCATGCGTGATTCTCCTGGGTAGGCGCGGCACGCGTGCGCAGCGGAAGTCGCACGCCGCCTCGCTGTCGGCACAGGGTCGCCACGGGCGACCCGACGCAGGTCAGGTTAGCCTAACCTGATCATGCGACGCCACCTCGCGTCGATCGGCTGGCTCATCGCCTACGAATCGTGGCGCGGCCGCACGCCGAACGACGACGTCCCCTGGGACGACGGCGCCCAGCTCTGACCGCACGGTCAGGCTGGGCTCCCCTCGCTGCCGCGATCCCCTCGAGCCGTCAGGGCGCGCTCTCCGGCGGCGCCTCCTCGTCCTCTTCCTGGTTGAAGTTCGACGGCTCGTCGGTGTGACCGGCCGCGACGCCGTCGGGGTCCGGCGGGATCGTTCCGTCCTGGCCGAGGCCCCCGGGCTTGCGGGTCACGTCGGTGTCGGTGCTGTCGGGATCGTCCTGTCCCGTGATGTCGCTCATGTCGCTCTCCCTTCCGGTGCGGGGGCCGGCGACCGTCCGCCGCGCCCCTCCGCTGCGACGCTACGGATCGACGAGGTCGCCACGGAGGGGCTTGACCGGCGCGCGCCGGCGCGGTAACCCGGCGCCCCGGGCGGCGAGTGAGGGTAACCTAAGTTCATGACCTCCCCCACCTCCACGCCCTCGTTCACGCTGTCCCGGGCCGGGCTCGAGCTGCGCTTCCGCCAGGTGCATCTGGCGGCGCGGCAGTGGCTGACCGCGGATTACGTCCGCATCCGGCTCGAGGGAGCGGACCTGCGCGGGTTCACCTCGCTGGGATCGGACGACCACATCCGCGTGTTCTTCCCCGACACCCCGCCCGCGTCGGTCGAGGATCTGCGCGCGGCCCCCAGTCGCGAGTACACGCCGTTGGCGTGGGATGCCGACGAGGGATGGCTCGACCTGGAGTTCGCGATCCACGGCGATCAGGGAGTCGCCGCACCGTGGGCTGCGACCGCGGAGATCGGCGCGATCGCCGACGTCGGCGGGCCCCGCGGATCGATGGTGCTGACCGGACGACCGGATGCCTGGCTGCTCGCGGGCGATGAGACCGCCGTGCCCGCCATGCGGCGTTTCACGCACCTGATGGACGCCGACGCGGTGGGACGCATCCTCGTGGAGGTGGCGGATGCCGACCAGGAGCTGCCCCTCGATGCCCCCGCTGGCGTGGTCGTCGAGCAGGTGCACCGCGGCGGCGCGGCGGCCGGGGCCGCTCTCGCCGCCCGCCTGGATGCGCTGACCGCGACCGACCGTCCGGCCGGTGACGTCTTCGGTTTCGTCGCGGCGGAACAGTCGATCGTCACGCACGGCCGGGCGCTGCTGCTCGAGCGCTGGGGGCTCGACACCGACCACGTCGTCGTCAAGGGCTACTGGAAGCGCGGCACCGACGAGTATCACGCTCCGCACTGAGTCTGCGCCCCGCCCCTACGACCGGGCAATGGTCGTCCGCTCCCGATCGGGCGGGGCGGCCTCACATCTCCTCGTGCGTGTCGGGGTCGCCGTCCCACAGCCGCCCCCGCTGCAGGCCCGTCACGGCGGCGATCTCGTCGAGACTCAGGCCGATGCCGAACACGTCGGCGTTCTCGATCTGACGCGCCGGGTCGGCGGACTTGGGGATGGGCGTCGATCCCAGCAGGGTGTGCCAGCGGAGCACGACCTGGGTGGGGGTGACGCCGTGACGCTCGGCGAGCTCGACGATGACGGGCTCGCTCAGCAGCTCACTGCGGCGCGCGAGGGGGCTCCAACTCTCGGTGCGGATACCGTGCTCGGCGTGGAAGGCGCGCAGCGCCGCCTGCGGGAAGTACGGGTGCAGCTCGACCTGGTTGACGGCCGGGACGACGCCGGTCTCGTCGATGAGGCGCGTCAGCATGGGCTCGGTGAAGTTGGATACGCCGACCGAGCCGACCCGCCCCTCCTCCCGCAGCGCGATCATGGCCCGGAACGTATCGACGTAGCGATCGACGCTGGGGTTCGGCCAGTGGATGAGGTACAGGTCGATGCGGTCGAGGCCCAGCCGCTCGAGCGAGCCCTCGGCGCTGCGGATCGCCTCGTCGTAGCCGTGGTCGCGGCCGGGGATCTTCGTCGTGACGATGAGCTCGTCGCGGATGCCGCTGCGTCGCACCGCTTCGCCGACCTCCGCCTCGTTCTCGTAGTTCACGGCGGAATCGAGCAGCCGGTAGCCGTTCTCGATCGCCGAGACGATGGCGGCGGTGCCGTCCTCGCCGCGCAGGTTGTAGGTGCCGAGCCCGAGTTCGGGGAACGTGGCGCCGTCGTTGAGGGTGACCGTGGGAATCGTGACCATGCCTCCACGCTACGCCGCTCGCGTCGACGGATCTCCGGTTGACCCGGAGCCGGACCGCCACTATCGTGACAAGGCTGCGCCGACCGGCACAGCATCCCTCGGAGGACGACATGACCACGTATCAGCGTGATCTTCTGCAGCCGGAGCTGGGTCAGCCCAGCCTCCGCAATGAGTCGTACCCTCCGGCGCGCGCCGTCTGACACCGTTACCGTCATACGCCCCGCACCGATAAGGTCTGGGGCGTTTCTCGTGCAGCCCTCCCTGCGCGACAGCCCCCCGGGCCGTCACCACGCAAGGAAAGGAACCATGGAGAAGCTCACGAACCGGCTGCTGTCGTGGGCGAGCCTCATCGACGAGAAGACCGTCGAGCAGGCCCGCACCTCGTCACGCATGCCGTTCATCTACCCGCACCTGGCGCTCATGCCCGATGCGCACCTCGGCAAGGGGGCGACCGTCGGCTCGGTCATCCCGACGCTCGGGGCCATCATGCCGGCCGCCGTCGGTGTCGACATCGGCTGCGGCATGATCGCCGTCCGCACGCAGTTCACGAAGGCGCAGCTGCTCGCGCGCGACCTCGTGGCGCTGCGCGAGCAGATCGAGCGAGCGATCCCGCTGTCGGCGGGCCGCGACAACCGCACGATCGTCGCGACCGCCGAGCCGCGCGTCGCCGAGCTGGAGGAGCTCGCCGCCGCGAAGGAGTTCGATCCCGCCCGCTACGCCGGGCGCTGGCGCAACCAGCTGGGGTCGCTCGGGTCGGGCAACCATTTCATCGAGGTGTCCGTCGATGAGACGGATGCCGTGTGGATGTTCCTCCACTCGGGTTCGCGGGGTGTCGGCAACAAGATCGCCACGCACCACATCGCCGTCGCGCAGCGGCTCGCGAAGAAGTGGTGGATCGAGCTGCCCGACCCCGACCTCGCCTACCTCGTGGAGGGCACGGAGGAGTTCCGCCGGTACATCGCCGAGCTGCGCTGGGCGCAGCACTTCGCCCTGCTGAACCGGGAGGAGATGATGGACCGCGTCGCCCGGCAGCTGTCGGAGACGATGGGCGAGGGCGTGCAGGAGCTCGAGCGCATCAACTGTCACCACAACTTCACCGAGAGCGAGAAGCACTTCGGCAAGCAGGTGTGGGTGTCGCGGAAGGGGGCGATTCAGGCGGATGCTGGCAGGCTCGGCCTCATCCCGGGGTCGATGGGCACGGCATCCTACGTCGTGTCCGGTCTCGGCAACCCGCTGTCACTGAACTCCTCGCCGCACGGCGCGGGGCGCGAGTACTCGCGGTCGGCCGCGCGGCGCACGTTCACGCACGCGCAGCTGCGCGAGGCGATGACGGGCATCGAGTTCCGTGACACCGACGCGTTCATCGACGAGATCCCGCAGGCGTACAAGCCGATCGACCGGGTCATGGCCGACGCGGCCGATCTCGTCGAGGTGCGGCACACCCTGCATCAGCTCGTGAATGTGAAGGGCGACTAGCCGATCAGTTCATCGATCGCGGTGAGGACGCCCGCCTCGGCGTTGGAGCCCGCGCGGAACCGCGCGACGGCAGCCACGTCGGGGTGGGCGTCGGCCATCGCGTACGACCAGTCCGCCGCCTGCAGCAGCTGCAGGTCGTTGAGATAGTCGCCGAAGGCGGCGGTCTGGGCGGGCGTGACACCGAGAGCGGCCTGCAGGTTCCGCAGGGCCACACCCTTGTTCACGGTCGTGTTCATGATGTCGACCCAGTGCCGGCCCGACACGACGACCTGATGGCTCTCGCGGAGGTCGGCGAACGCCGGCGCCGTGTGCGCCTCGCCGCCGTCGATGTCGAAGATCGCGAGCTTGAGGATCTGGTCCGACACCGCCAGCAGGTCGGGCACGACCTCGAGCCTCGCATAGTACTTCTCGACCTCGGCCACGAACTGCGGCGCGGTGTCCTCGATGTACGCCGAGCGCTTGCCGCACACCACGAGCCCGGCGCGCAGTGCGCCGTCCGCGACGAGGCCGCGCAACCGGGCGACGACGGCGGCCGCGAAGACCGGATCCATCGCGTCGGAGCTGACCTCGGCATCCCCTCTCACGACGTACGCACCGTTCTCGGCGATGTAGTCGAGCTCGGCGTCGACACCGGCGAACATCCGCTGCAGTGTCGCGAGCTGCCGCCCGCTGGCGGGCGCGAACGCGATCTTCCGCTCCCGCAGTCGCTCGAGCAGCGCCCACAGTCCGTCGGGCATCGACCCGTCGGGCCGGAGCAGCGTGCCGTCCATGTCGACGGCGATGAGGCGGATGTCGGGTACGGTCACCTCCTCATCTTCCCAGGCGCTGCGTAGGGATAACCCGAAGCGCTTCGTCGGGCTGGCTCTGGGGCGGCGCGCGCGGCGCACCCCTACCGTGGAGCCATGACCATCGCCACATCCGCCACCGGCTCCCCGTCGGTCGCCGCGCCGCCGTCGGTCGCGCGCGCCACGCGGCCCCATCTGGCCTCCCACCTCGGCGCGATCGCCCAGCTGGCGGCCGCCGGCCTCGTCGGCTCGCTCCTGTTCGGCGCACTCGCGACGCTGCTGAGCCTCGGCGTGAGCCTGCTGCTGGTGCTCGGCATCGGCATCCTGTTCCTCCTCGCCTTCCTCTATCTGCTGTGGGCGACCTCGTGGCTCGAGCACGAGCGGGTCGAGGGTCTGTACGGTTTCGGCGTTCCCACGCTGCGCGCACGACGCAGCGGCGTCCCCGGGTTCGGCGGCTGGATGCGCACCCTGTGGCAGCAGTTCATCGACGGGCAGATGTGGCGCGGCGTCGCCAGCGCCGCCATCGCGACGGTGCTCGGCCTCGTCGTGCTACCCACCGTCGCGGGGCTCGTCGCCTCGGTCGGCCTCGCGTTCGCTCCGCTGGGGGCCGCCGACACCGTGCGCGTCCCCGGCACCGGCTTCCAGATCGAGGACGGGTGGGCGGTCGGCCTCGGAGTGCTCGGCGTCGTCATCTCGCTCGCCGTGCTTCTCGGCGTCGCGCTGCTGCACGCCGTGCTCACCCGCGCGATCCTCGTCCCCTCGCAGGAGGCGCAGTTCGCCGCGCAGGCGCAGGTCGCCGGCGCGCAGCGGGCGGGCGCCGTGCGCGCGAGCGAGGTCGAGCGCACCCGCATCGAGCGCGACCTGCACGACGGCGTCCAGCCGCGGCTCGTCTCCGTCGCGATGACCCTGGGTCTCGCCCAGCAGAAGATCGACGACGACCCCGCCGCCGCGAAAGCCCTCGTCGACGAGGCGCACACCTCCACGAAGGCGGCGATCACCGAGCTGCGGCAGCTGGCCCGCGGCATCCACGCCTCTGTCCTGGACGATCGTGGGCTGGATGCCGCGCTCAGCGCGCTCGCGGCCCGCTCCCCCATCCCGGTGCAGGTCGACGTGCGCGTCGACGGACGCTGCAGCGCGCAGGCCGAGGCCGCCGTGTACTTCGCGATCGCGGAGTCGCTGACGAACGCGGCGAAGCACTCCCGCGGCTCGGAGGCCCGTGTCGTGGTGCGCCGCCGCGACGACGGGACCCTCTGGGCGCGCGTCGAGGACAACGGCATCGGCGGCGCACGGGTGCTGCCCGGTGGTGGACTGGACGGCATCACCAACCGCATCCTCGCCGCCGGCGGCACCGCCCGCCTGGACAGCCCGGCCGGGGGCCCGACCGCCCTGGAGGTGAGCGTCCCGTGCGCATCCTGATCTGCGAAGACTCCGCCCTGCTGCGCGAAGGACTCGTGCGCGTGCTGGAGGACGCCGGCCACGAGGTCGTCGCCGCCCTGCCCGACGCGTCCGACCTCGACGCCGCCGTCGCCCGGACCGCACCGGAACTGTGCGTCCTCGATGTGCGCCTGCCCCCGACGTTCACCGACGAGGGCATCCGCGCCGCCCTGGCGCTGCGCGCAGCCGACCCGGCTATTCCGGTGCTCGTGCTCAGCCAGTACGTCGAGGAGCGCTACGCGAGCGAGCTGATCACCGGTCAGTCGGCCGCGTTCGGCTACCTGCTGAAGGACCGCGTCGCCGACATCCGCGACTTCCTCGCCTCCATCGAGCGCATCGCGGCCGGCGCCACGGTGCTCGACCCCGAGGTCGTGGCTCAGCTGCTGACCCGCCGGTCCCGCGACAAGCGGATGGCGCGGCTCACCGAGCGGGAGCGCTCGGTGCTCGCGCTCATCGCCGAAGGCAAGAGCAACCAGGCGATCGCCCAGACGCTGTTCGTCAGCGAGGCGAGCGTCGAGAAGCACATCACCTCCCTCTTCCAGAAACTCGACCTCGAGCAGGACGAGCACGGCAACCGCCGGGTGCTCGCTGCGCTCGTCCACCTCGACCACGGCGGCTCCGGCACGGCGCCCCAGAACGGAGCACTCCGATGAGCACGACGACGCCCCTCACCCCGCCGCCGGTGGCGGGCCCACCCACGACGCCCGGCTCGCCCGGGGCGCCTGGTTCGCCCGAGGGGCCCGGCAGGCCGCCGCGGCGCACCACCGCCCGCGTCATCGCCATCCTCGCGATCGTGGTCGGCGGCATCCTCATCCTCGGCACGGTGACGGCGGGCATCTTCTCCGCCGTCCGCGCCGCGACCCTGCGCCCCGAGACGTTCACGGCGGATGCCGCGGGCATCGCCGCGCTCGACATCGACATCTCCGGGGCGTCGCTCACGGTCGAGTACGGCCGCGATGCCGCGCTCACCGTCGACGGCGCCGCGGGCGACTGGCGCTTCGAGCGGGACGGCGACGTGCTGCGCGTGACGAACGAGCGGTCGTGGTGGACGGGCTGGCACTGGGGCGGCACCGATGAGGCTGTGTTGACGCTGCCGTCGGCGCTCCAGCGGACCGCGATCGACGCCGAGTTCGGTGTGAGCGGCGGGGTGCTGCACGCCGACGGGACCTACAAGGACCTGGACATCGAGCTCGCCGCCGGCTCGATCGAGCTGTCGGGCACGGCGCACGACCTCGATGTCGACGCCTCCGCCGGGCGCACCGTCTTCGACCTCGATGACGTCGACACCGCCGACATCATCCTGAGCGCCGGCGCCGTCACCGGCACGCTCACCGGGGAGGCGCCGACCGAGGTGACCGCCGACGTCTCCGCGGGCAGGCTGCAGCTGACCCTGCCCGACACGGCGTACGCCATCGCCTCCGACGTGTCGGCGGGCGAGTTCCGCCACACGCTGACGGAGGATCCCGCCTCGCCGCACCGCGTGAGCGTGCAGGTCTCCGCCGGCGCGGCGATCCTCGACCGCGACTGACCTCCCCTCCCTGCCCTCGCCGACGGCCGCCTCACCTGACGCACGCGCCTCCGGCCGCGGCGCGCTAGCGTGGGTCCCGTGACCACGCCGATCGATGCCACCACCACTTCCGCCTGGGGCGAGCTCACCGCCCGCGCCGACGGGTTCACCCCCGACCTCCGCCGCTGGTTCGCGGACGATCCCGGACGGGTCGAGCGCCTGACGTTCGATCTCGCCGACCTGCGGATCGACCTGTCGAAGAACCTGGTGGACGACGGCATCCTCGCCTCGCTCGTGAAGCTCGCCGACGAGGTGCACCTCACCGAGCGCCGCGACGCGATGTTCCGCGGCGAGCACATCAACACCACCGAGGACCGCGCCGTGCTGCACACCGCGCTCCGCCGCCCGGCGGGCGCCGAGCCGCGCCTGGTCGTGGACGGGCAAGACATCGACGGGGACGTGCAGGGCGTGCTCGACGCGATGACCGCGTTCGCCGAGCGCGTGCGCTCGGGCGAGTGGGTCGGCGTCACCGGCAAGAATGTGCAGACCGTCGTGAACATCGGGATCGGCGGGTCGGACCTCGGCCCCGCCATGATCTCGGCCGCGCTCGAGCCCTACGCGACCGCCGGGATCTCGGCGCGGTTCGTGTCGAACATCGACCCGTTCGACCTGGCGAACAAGACGAAGGATCTCGACCCCGAGACGACGCTCTTCATCGTGGCGTCGAAGACCTTCACGACGCTCGAGACGCTGACGAACGCCCGGCTCGCGCGCGATTGGCTGTGGGCGGGACTCGCGGCATCCGGTGCGATCTCGGGCGATGACGCCGCACGGCAGGATGCCGTGGCGCACCACTTCGTGGCCGTCTCGACGGCCCTGGACAAGGTGGCGGCGTTCGGCATCGACCCCGACAACGCGTTCGGATTCTGGGACTGGGTGGGCGGCCGTTACTCCGTCGGCTCGGCGATCGGGCTGTCGCTCATGATCGAGCTGGGTCCCGACGCGTTCCGCGAGCTGCTCGCCGGCTTCCACGCCGTCGACGAGCACTTCGCCACGACGCCGCTGGAGCGGAACGTCCCGGCGCTGATGGGCCTGCTCAACGTCTGGTACACGAATTTCCTGGGCGCGCAGTCCCACGCGGTGCTCCCCTACGCACAGCAGCTGTCGCGCTTCCCGGCGTACCTGCAGCAGCTCACGATGGAGTCCAACGGCAAGCGGGTGCGGTGGGACGGATCCCCCGTCACCTCCGACACCGGCGAAATCTTCTGGGGCGAGCCCGGCACGAACGGCCAGCACGCCTTCTACCAGCTCATCCACCAGGGCACGCGCCTGATCCCGGCCGACTTCATCGGCTTCGTGAACCCGGCGTATGCGCTCACCGACGACGGACGTGACGTGCACGGGCTGTTCCTGGCGAACTTCCTGGCACAGACGAAGGCGCTCGCGTTCGGCAAGACCGCCGAGGAGGTCGAGGCCGAGGGGACGACGGGCCCGCTCGTCGCGGCACGCACGTTCCCAGGCAACCGCCCCACGACGTCGATCTTCGCGCCGGCGCTGACCCCGCGCGTGCTCGGCGAGCTCATCGCGCTGTACGAGCACCTCACCTTCACGCAGGGCGTGGTGTGGGGCATCAACAGCTTCGACCAGTGGGGTGTCGAGCTGGGCAAGCAGCTCGCCCTGCAGATCGCGCCGGCGATCGAGGGCGACGCGGATGCCGCGGCCGCCCAAGACGCCTCGACGCGCGCGCTGCTGGACTACTACCGCGCGCACCGCGCGTAGCGCCGCGGCGGGCGTCAAGCCGGGACGGCGACCGGATCGTCTTCGTGCGCGGCGAGCGCGTCGGGCTCGGCACCGCCCGCGGTGCGGAAGTGGCCGAGCACCGACAGCAGCAGGCCGCCGACGGTCCACCCCGCCAGCACGAGCCAGGAGAACGAGGCGTCGGCCTGCGGGAAGTACGAGACATCGCGCAGCAGGTTCGCCGCCGCGCCGGGCGGGAACCACTGACCGACCTGACCCCAGATGCCGGGCAGGAACTCCCGGGGCATCGCGGCGCCCGAGATCGGGTTGGCGAACAGCATCATGATGACCGGTCCGACGGCGATGCCGGCGCGGCCGAGCAACGCGACGGCCCCGGTGATGGGCGCGGCGATCGCCGAGAGGGCGAGCGCGATGACGGCGGACTGCACCCAGAAGTCGCCCTGCAGCACGCCGAACCAGCCTGCGAGGATGCCGGTGAGCACAACGCCGCCGACGGCCGAATACACCACGACGGCCAGCACGCGACGCATCGCACCGATGACGGCGATCGCGATCGCGATGCCGCCGATCATGCCGCCCATGACGAGCGGGAACATCGCCGCCGTGAGGCCGGTGCCGCGCGGGTCGGTGTCGGCGAGCGGGACGACGTCGGTGACGGCGACCGTGATGTGATCGGGTGCGGGCGCACCGGCGGCTGCCGCGGCGGCAGCGGCCTGCGCGTTGACCTGCGTCTCGAGCGCGGCACCGACCTGCGTGAGCAGCTGACTCACCGACAGGTTCGCCGCCGACGAGGTCAGCACCTCGGGTGCCGCGCCCGGCGCGTCGCCCAGGACGATCGCCCCGTAGACCTCGCGCTTTTCGATCGCGGTGACCGCGGCATCCCGATCTGCGACGTCATCGAACGCGAAGACGTCGGGCTGCTTCTTGTCGAGGGCATCCGTCACGGCAGTGACGGCCTCGGCGGGGCCGCTCACCGCGACGGGCAGGTCGTGCGGCTCGGCCGTGACGCTTGGCCACGCGAACGCGAGGACGATGACCGCGACGATTGCGGCGAGGCCGACGGAGAGGCCGAGCACGCGGCCGATCGGCGTATGGGGAGTGGGGGTGGGAGTGGGAGTGGATGCGGACATCACGGAACCTCGGAGACTCGGAGATCTGAATAAAAACGAATGCTCGTTCTTTATACTCGGAGTTGGCTAGGCTGTCAACGCGAGGAGGAACATGCCGAAGGTCACGGACGAATACCGCGTCGCCCGGCGCGACGAGATCATCGACGTCGCCATCCGATGCTTTCTGCGCCAGGGCTACGCCCGCACCTCCGTCGCGGACCTCGTCGCCGAGTCAGGCCTGTCGGCGGGCGCGATCTACGGCAACTTTCCCGGGGGCAAGCAGGAGCTGTTCGTGTCGGCCGCCGCCCGCATTCTCACCGCTCGCCGCGATGAACTCGCCGCGCGCGCGGACGATGAGCACCCCCTCAGCCCGGGCGAGATCATGGTGACACTGATCCACGGCATCCGCTCGGAGAACTTCAGCGGCGTGATTCCGCAGCTGTGGGGCGAGGCTGTCGTCGACGACGAGATCCGCGTCCTCGTGGCGGGGGTGTTCGGTCAGCTGCGGCAGACCGTCGCTGACCGGCTCACCGACTGGGCGGCCGCGCATCCCGACCGCACGGGCACCGATCCGGTTGCGTGGGGCACGCGCATGGCGCCCGTCGTCCTGTCAGCGGCTCCCGGCTTCATCCTGCAGCGCGCGCTGCTGCCCGATTTCGACGAGGACGGCTACCTCGACGCCCTGCCCGAGATCTTCGTTCGCTGACGCCTCGACGCGCCATGCGTCAGCCCGCGCTGCGGGTGTGCAGCCGCTCGCCGTCCGGGTTGAAGATGCTGACGATCTCGGCGGACCCCGGACCGACCGCGCTGATCGAGTGCGGCGTGCGCGTGTCGAACTCGGCAGCCTCGCCTGTCTCGAGCACGAGTTCGCGCTCGCCCAGCACGAGCCGCACGCGCCCGCTCAGCACGTAGAACCACTCGAAGCCGTCGTGCACGCGCGCCGCCGGCGCGTCGTCGACCGGCGGGTAGGTCACTTTGTAGGTCGGCACCGGGGAGTAGGTCACTTTGTAGGTCGGCACCGGGGAGTCCTCGCGCGTCAGCGGCGCGACGATGTGACCGTGCCGCCGCATCGCGGGGCGCCGGACGCGGGGGTCCGGCGGCGGAGCGACGAGGTCGTCGATGCGGATGCCGAGCATCCGCGTCAGCGGGACGAGCAGCTCCAGACTCGCCTGCCGTTTGCCGGACTCGAGTCGCGAGAGCGTGCTCGCTGACATTCCCGCCCGGCCAGCGAGATCGTCGAGCGTCCATCCCTTCGCCTGGCGGGCCGCACGCAGTCGCGGCCCGACACGGTCCGTCTCAGTCATGTTGACAGCTTGCCATTCTCGCAAGCTCGTTTGCAATACGCGTCTCACCCGCGCCGACGGAACCCACGACCTCGCGCGCGCCGTCGTGCTCGCGGCCGGTGTCGTCGACGAACTGCCCGCCGTCGCCGGCCTCGCCGACCGCTGGGGACGCGACGTGCTGCACTGCCCGTACTGCCACGGGTTCGAGGTCGCGGGGCGCCGCCTCGGGGTGCTGGCGACGTCGCCGGCCAGCATCCACCAGATCGAGCTCGTCCGGCAGTGGAGCGACGATGTCACGGCCTTCACCGCGGCCGCCGAATCTCTCCCCGACGCGGTCCGGGCGCGGTTGATCGCGCGCGACATCCGCATCGTCACCACCCCGGTCACGGGGGTTGATGTCGTGGACGACGCGCTCGCTGGTGTCGTCACGGCGGACGGCACCCGGCATCCGCTCGACTCACTGTTCACCGCGCCGCTCCCCCGCCTGGCCCTCGGATTCGTCGACGGCCTGGGGCTGGCGCGAACCGACGCGCCCGGCGCACCGCTCGCGGTCGACGCGACCGGCGCGACGAGTCACCCGCGCGTGTGGGCGGCGGGCAACGTCGTGGCGCCGTACGGCAACGTCCCGTTGTCGATGGGCTCCGGGTCGATGGCGGGAGCCGGGGCCAACGCCGGGCTCGTCGCCGAGGATGCCGCGACCGCCGTCGCCGCGCGGCGCGCTGCCCGCAATGCGCACTGGGAGGAGCGCTACGCCGAGGACGACCGCGTCTGGTCGGGCCGGGTCAACGCGACGACCGCCGCCGTCGTGTCGACACTGGCGCCCGGAACGGCCCTCGAGATCGGATGCGGCGAGGGGGCGGATGCCGTGTGGCTCGCCGAGCACGGCTGGACCGTCACCGCGGTGGACGTGTCCGCCTCGGCCGTCGCCCGCGCCGCCGCGGAAGCTCGCGCGCGGGGGCGCGAGATCGACTTCCGTGCAGCGGACGCCGTCGGGGGCCTGCCGCGGGGCGAGTTCGACCTCGTGGTCTCGAGCTTCCTGCACTCGTGGGAGCCGGACTTTCCGCGGATCGAGATCCTCCGCGATGCGCTCACCCGGGTCGCGCGGGGCGGGCGGATGCTGGCGGTGTCGCACGCTGCGCCGCCGCCCTGGGCGCGGGAGCTGCCGGCCGATCATCCGCCGATGCGCACGCCGGCCGAGGAACTCGCGCTGCTCGATCTCGACCCCGACCAGTGGGAGGTCGAGAAGGCCGAGCTGCGGCGCCGCGAGGTGCAGGACCCCGACGGCAACCCCGCACACCTCGACGACGGCATCCTTCTGCTGCGCCGCCTCCGCTGACGCGCAGGCCGGGAAGGTGTGGGCCAGGAAGGTGTGGGCGCAG
The DNA here is from genome assembly GCF_049707015.1 of Microbacterium sp. CH-015. Classification (NCBI taxonomy): domain Bacteria; kingdom Bacillati; phylum Actinomycetota; class Actinomycetes; order Micrococcales; family Microbacteriaceae; genus Microbacterium; species Microbacterium sp. CH-015. Next base: position 184,801 of record NZ_JBNAFJ010000004.1, read on the forward strand.
ATGGTCGTCATCCCCCGCGGAAGCGACAATCTGCGCCCACAACCTCGGCCGAAGCGAGCCCCGACGCGGGATGCCGCGGCGTAGGGTGACCGCATGGACGGCTTCGCGGCGGTCGACTTCGAGTTCGCGCGGCAGGTGCTGCAGCGGGGCATCGCCGCTCTGTTCCTCGTCGCCTTCGTCTCGAGCCTGAACCAGTTCCGGCCCCTCCTCGGCGAGCGCGGACTGCTGCCGGCGCCGGAGCTGCTCGCGTGGGCGTCCGAGAACCCGTCGCGCGCGAAGCTGCTGCGGCCGACGCTGTTCCGCCGGACCCGCTACACCGACCGGCGCCTCGTCGCGCTGTGCGCCGCCGGGATCGTCGTCGCGGCGCTGCTCGTCGCCGGCATCCCTCAGCTCGGCCCGCCCTGGCTGCCGATGCTCGCCTTCCTCGCGCTGTGGCTCGGATACATGTCGATCACCTCGATCGGGCAAACCTTCTACGGGTTCGGATGGGAGATGCTGCTGCTCGAGGCGGGGTTTCTCGCGGCCTTCCTCGGGTCCGATTCCCAGCCGCCGCCCACGGCGGTGATCGTGCTGATGTGGTGGCTGGTGTTCCGCCTCGAGTTCGGCGCCGGGATGATCAAGATCCGCGGCGGGCGGGAGTGGCGCGACCTCACGGCGCTGATGTACCACCACGAGACGCAGCCCATGCCCGGCCCCCTCAGCCGCCAGGCGCACCTCCTGCCGACGTGGTTTCACCGCGGCGAAGTCCTGGGCAACCATTTCGCGCAGCTGATCGTGCCGTGGTTCCTGTTCGCGCCGATCCTGGGGCTGTGGATCCCCGGGCCCTGGCCCGCCGTCGTCGGAAACCTCGCGGCGGCGGTCGTCATCGCGACGCAGCTGTGGCTCGTGCTGACGGGCAACTTCGCGTGGCTGAACTGGGCGACGATCGTGCTGGCGTTCTCGGCCGTGTCGGTGCCCGGGTCCGGTGAGCGGATGCCGGATGCCGCGCCGCTCGGCGGCATTCCGCCGTACTGGGTCGTCGTCACCGGTGTCGTCACGCTCGGGTACGTCGTGCTCAGTGTGCCCGCCGCGCGGAACCTCTTCTCGCGCCGTCAACTCATGAACGCGAGCTTCAACCGGTGGCAGCTCGCCAACGCCTACGGTGCGTTCGGCACGGTCACGAAGGAGCGCATCGAGTACGTCGTGGAAGGGACGACGGATGCCGACCCGGACACCGCCGAATGGCGCGAGTACGCGTTCAAGGGCAAGCCGGGCGACCTCCACCGCATCCCGCGGCAGTTCGCGCCGTATCACCTGCGGCTCGACTGGCTGATGTGGTTCCTCCCGCTCGGGCGGTCGCTCGAGGACTGGTTCACCGCGTTCCTCGTGCGCCTCCTCGAAGCGGATGCCGCGACGTTGCGGATGCTGCACCACGACCCGTTCGGCGGCGCGCCGCCCCGGTGGGTGCGGGTCGTCTCGTACCGCTACCGCTTCACGACGAGGGCCGAGCACCGCGTGTCGGGCGCCGTGTGGTTCCGCGACCGCCGACACGTGCTCGTCCAGCCCCTCGGCTTCGGGAACGCCCGCGACCCCGATCGTTGAGCGACCCCGGGGCGTCCCCGCCGGTCGTTGAGCGAGCGAGGAACGAGCGAGACGAAACGCCCAAAACGGTCACGACGGAGTTACGACGTTTCGTCTCGGTTGCTGGCGCTCCCTCGCGGGGCGACCGGAGGCGGCGGCGGCGCGGGCGACCCAGCGGGGCTCGTCGCCGTAGCGCTGCGGCGGGATGAGCCGGCCAGCGGCGCAGTCGGCGACGAGCGTCGCGAGCCGGTCGGCGCGGGTCTGCTCGCGTTTGGCCGAGAGCACCCAGTTGCCGGCCACGCGGCGGTACGACGGTGGCGCTGCTTCCCAGAACGCCTGCGCGGCGGGAACCGCGGCGATCGCCGCGAGCCCGTCGGCGCCGAGTTCACGCCGGGTCTCGTACGAATACCCCGCTACGCTCTTGTCTCTCCGCTCGAACGCCGCGATACCCGCCGGATGCATCCGCCCCTCGGCCAGCAGGCGCTCGACGTGCGCGATGTTGACGGCACTCCAGTTCGACGTCGGCTTGCGGGGCGTCCACCGCTGACGGCGCGCCTCGTCGTCGATCCGGTAGCTGGTGGAGTCGATCCACCCGAAGCAGAGCGCCTCGGGAACGGCGTCCTCCCACGTCAGCCCTCGGTCGGGGTGACCCTTGCGCCGCAGCCCCATCCACAGCTCGGTCGCGGTGGCGTGGTGCTCCTCGAGCCAGGCGCGGAAGGCCGCGGCATCCGCGAAGAAGACCACCTCGACATCGTCACCCATGCCGCCGACGGTAGCAGCGGCATCCGACATCAGCGCAGGGTCAGCCGGTTCCAGCGTCCCGGCTCGTCGAACTCGCCGTACCGCACGTCGGCACCGTCGGAACCGACCGATGCCGCGCACACGAGCAGCGACAGCGTGGGATAGCCGAACGGCCGGTTGTCGCGCACGATCGCACGGTCGTCGACCGATCCGACCGCGCTCGTGCGCTCGAGGACGTCGAGCCAGCCCTCCCACCAGTGCGCGTCATGCGGGTCGGTGTCTCCGAACGCGTCGTGCCACGCCGAGATGCGGGCGGTCGCGGGGTCGTCGACGTCGTCGTGGGCGATCATGTGGATGCCGGGCGCGAGATCGACGGTGCGCACGGTGACGCCGTCCCACATCGTGACGCGGGCGCCGGCGGCGGTGACCTCGACGAGGTTGTAGCCGTGCGTCCGCGGGCGCTCCCCCGCGGAGCCCGCCACCGGGGCCGCCCCGGCGAGCGCGTCGAGGACGACGTGCCCGCGCGAGCCGAGCGTCTCCTCCGGCTCGGTCACGACGTCGGCGCGGTTGAGGATGACGGCGACGCGCCCGGCGGTCGGGTCGGCCGCGAGCCACGCGCCGCCCGCGCGACGATCACGGACACCGATGACACCGGTATGCTCGGGCCACCACTCCCCCAGTGGGTCCCACGTGCGGGCGGGGTCTTCGTCGCGCACGGCGAGCAGGCGCACCGGCTCACCGGTCGCCGCCGGAGACTCGGGAACGTGGACGATGACGGTGCACACGGTGCTCGTGACCTCTCCGCCCGCATCCCGGCGCGTGGGAGGATCGGACCATGTTCGTTGTCGTGGGTGTGACGGGCGGCATCGCCGCGTACAAGACGGTGCAGGTGGTGCGCACCCTCGTGACGAGCGGTCACGAGGTGCACGTCGTACCCACGGCGGAAGCGCTGCGGTTCGTCGGGACGGCCACGTGGGAGGCCGTCAGCAGGAATTCTGTCACGACGAGCGTGCACGACGACGTCGCGCAGGTGCGCCACGTCGCGCTCGGCACCTCCGCCGACCTCGTGATCGTCGCGCCGGCGACCGCGAACACCCTCGCCCGCATGGCGGCGGGCATCGCCGACGACCTGCTCGGCGTGACGCTGCTGGCGACCACCGCGCCGGTCGTCGTCGCGCCCGCGATGCACACCGCGATGTGGGAGCACGCCGCGACGCAGCAGAACATCCAGACCCTGCAGGAGCGCGGCGTGCACATCGTCGGCCCCGCCGACGGTCCGCTCACCGGCGGCGACAGCGGCCCGGGACGCATGGTCGAGCCCGACGAGATCGTCGCGGCAGCGCTCGCAGTCGCCGCCGGCACCGCCGCGCACGGCGACCTCGCCGGCCGACGCGTGGCCGTGTCGACGGGCGGCACGCGTGAGCCCATCGACCCGGTGCGGTTCCTCGGCAACCGCTCCAGCGGACGGCAGGGCGCCGAGATCGCGCTGGCGGCGGCCGACCGGGGCGCCGACGTGACGCTCGTCGCGGCCCACGTGGACGACGGTGTGCTGACGGCGGCGGCGCGGCATCCGCGGATCACGCTGGTGCGCGCGTCGACGGCCGCTGACCTCGAGAGCGCGATGACGGATGCCGCGGCCACTGCCGACGTCGTCGTGATGGTCGCCGCCGTCGCCGACTACCGGGCCGCCGAGGTCGCCGCGCACAAGCTGCGCAAAGAGGACGGTCCCCTGCAGCTCGACCTCGTCGAGAATCCCGACATCCTCGCGGGGCTCGTCGCCGGCCGCCGGCCCGGCCAGATCATCGTCGGGTTCGCCGCCGAGACCGCGTCGGACGACGCCGAGCTGCTCGAGCGCGGCCGCCGCAAACGCGCCCGCAAAGGCGTCGACCTGCTGGCCGTCAACCGCGTCTCGTGGGACGAGGGCTTCGAGGCGGCCGAGAACCGCGCGCTGCTGCTCGACGCCCGAGGTGAGGTCGTGGCGGATGCCGCGGGCACCAAACGCGCCGTCGCCGACGCCGTCTGGGACGCGGTCGCCGCGGCGCGCTGACCCCGTTCGGGGAGCGCAAACGGTTCCCGAAACCCGGTTCGGGGAGCCATTTGCGCTCCCCGAAACGAGAGGACCGGCGATTACGCCTTCCGCTGGATGTCCAGGAGCGGGCTGCCGTGCGTCGTCGGGCCGAGCGCGACCGGGTCGACGGTGTCGAACTGGTCGGCGTTGAGCACGATCACCGGGGTGATGAGCGGGTAGCCGGCCTTCTCGATGACGGCCCTGTCGAAACTCACGAGCGGGGTGCCGACCTCGACGCGGTCCCCGTTTCGGACCTTGACGTCGAAGCCTTCGCCCTTGAGGTTCACCGTGTCGATGCCGACGTGGATGAGGACCTCGGCGCCGTTGTCCAGCTGCAGCCCGAACGCGTGCCCGGTCGGCTGAGCGGCCGCGACGACACCGGCGCCCGGCGAGTAGACGGTGTCGCCCGTCGGCTCGATCGCGACGCCCGGGCCCATCACTCCGCCGGCGAACACCGGATCGGGCACCGTGTCGAGGGCGACGACGGTGCCGTCCAGCGGCGAGGCCACCTGCAGGAGCGCGCCGACCCCGGCATCCGGTCCGGCGACGGCGGTGGCCGTCGCGGCGGCGGGCGCCACGGCGGCGCCTTCACCCGCGACTCCGGCGAGCTCCTGCCCTCCGGCGACGGCGGGGATCGTGTCGCGGGCGGCGCCCGCGGTGGCCGCGCCGGCGACAGCGGTCGCCGCGGCGGGCGCGGCGGCATCCGCCGGATTCTTGTAGCCCGAGAAGATGATGAGCAGCATCGCGACGATGAACGCGCCGGCGACCGCGATGACGTACAGGCCGATCGGGTCGAACGCGGGGATCGTCAGCAGCGACGTGAAGACGAACGCCTGCGTCGTGATTCCGTTCGGAAGGCCCAGGATCAGCGAGCCGACCCCGATGATGAGACCACCGGTGAAGCAGCCGACCAGCATCCGCGGATAGATGCGCTTGTACCGCAGATGGATGCCGTAGAGCGAGGGCTCCGAGATGCCACCGAGCAGACCGGCGGCGAGCGCGCCCGTCGCCGTCTGCTTCATGACCTTGTCCTTCTCGCGCCAGGCGAGGAACAGCACGCCGGCCGTCGCGCCGAAGCACGCGAAGTTCCACGCGCCCATCGGGCCCTGGATGAAGTCGTAGCCGAGCGTCTGGATGTTCAGCAGCATGATCGCGTTGATCGGCCAGTGCAGCCCCAGCGGCACCATGAAGGGGTACGCCAGCGGGATGATGATCGCGAAGATGAACGGTGAGAACGTGTTGATCGCGGCGAGGGCGCTCGCCAGGCCCGCGCCGACGTAGACGCCGATCGGGCCGATGAGGAACGCCGTCAGCGGGATCATGATGAGCATCGCGAGGAACGGTACGAAGATCAGCTGCAGGTTGTCGGGGATGAGCTTCTTCAGCCCCTTGTACAGCGGGCCGAGGACGGCCGCCATGAGCAGCGGTGGGAACACCTGCGACGAGTAGTCGGCGATCGGCATGGGAAGGCCCCACACCTGCACGATCGCGACCTGCGCCTGCTCGAAGCCGAACAGCGCCGTCTTGTCGACCCCGGCGGCGAGACCGGTGAACCCGGGCAGCATGAGCACGGCCATGATCGCGAAGCCCACCCAGGGGTCGGCGCCGATCTTGGCGGAGGCGTTGTAGGCGACCATGAGCGGCAGGAAGACGAACACGCACTGCCACATCAGGTTCACGAACGCCCACGACGGCGGCAGGGTGACACCCGGAGCGTTCCACGCCGGAATCACCTCGAGGGTCGCCATGAGCGCCATGAAGGTGATGAACAGGGATGCGCCGAGCAGCGCACCGAGGATCGGGCGGAACGAGTCGGAGAGGAACTCGAAGAGACTGTCGAGCCAGGCGTTCGTGCCTCGCGGACCCTTCGCGCGCTCGCGGGCCTTGATGTCGGCATCCGACTCGCCGTCGCCACCGCCCGCCGCAGCCCCGGCGGCGCCGGCCATCTCGGGCAGCGCCATGATCTCGTTGTAGACGTTCTGCACGCCGCCGCCGATGACCACCTGGAAGCGGTCGCCGGCCTGCGGCACCGCGCCGAGCACGCCGGGCACGGCTTCGGCGGCCTCTTTGCTGGCCTTGTCGCCGTCGTGGAGCTGGAATCGCAGTCGTGTCGCGCAGTGCGTGAGGCTCGCGATGTTGCCGGGTCCGCCGACCGCGTCGACGATGTCGGATGCGGAATTCGATGCCATGGTTCTGCCCCTCCGGAGTGAACGGATGCCGCCTGGGAACCGCCTGTGTTCTCGACTCTATACCGGCGTGATGACGCGTCGATAGGCCCTCCATCGCGAGGGCGGATGCCGTGTGATCGCGGCTGCGCAGGCTCGTCGCCCACGGCGGCGCGTCCAGGTTCTGTCCAGGTTCTGCGCCGGGGACGTCCAGAAACTGTTGTGAAGCTGTGACCTTCGTGTCCACCCGAGGACGCGCACTGCCGGCCTTCCGTGCTGCTGCGGTGCTGATTCACCCGGAAGTACATCTCTTATGCCCCGTCTCGCACTTCGCTCCGTCACGCCTGCGCTCGTCTGCCTCGGTCTCGTCGCCGGAATTGCCACGACCACCTCGGGGGCCCTCCCCTCCTTCGCCGCCGACGCGGCGCCGGCCGCCCAGCGGGACTCCGCCGCGGCCCAGACGGTGTCGGCACCGCTCAGCGTGATCACCGCGGACGGCCAGACGGCACTGGTGAAGGCGCAGGCGGCGATCGCCGGCGCGAGCAAGGTGTCGATGGACATCACGGCATCCGGTCTCGATGTCGGCACCTCCGACATCGTCGTGGACACCTCCGATCTCAGCGACCTGGTCGACAAGCTCGAGGCGCTGGATGTGACACCGACCCTCATGATTCCCGCGCTGACCGCCGATGCCGTCGCGGAGACCGCCGCGGTGCGCGGCGAGACCGCGGGACTGCGTGCAGCCCTCGACGAGGCGAAGCAGCGCAAGGCCGAGGAGGAGGCCGCCGCGAAGGCTGCCGCCGAAGCCGCCGCCGCTCAGGCCGCCGCCGAGGCTGCCGCTGCTGCGGCCGCCGCTCAGGCGCAGGCCGAGGCCGAGGCGGCCGCCGAGGCGGCCGCCGCTGCGAAGAAGGCGTCGGCCGCGGCATCCGCGCCGGCGGTCAACATCAACGTCGACCCGGGCTCGGCCCAGGGCATCGCGCAGTCGATGATGGCGGCGAACTACGGCTGGGGCGACGACCAGTTCGCGTGCCTCGTGTCGCTGTGGGACAAGGAGTCGGGCTGGCGCGTGAACGCGGCGAACCCGAGCGGCGCCTACGGCATCCCTCAGGCGCTCCCCGGCAGCAAGATGGCGTCCGCCGGCGCCGACTGGCAGACGAACCCCGCGACACAGATCGCGTGGGGCCTCGGCTACATCTCCGGCCGCTACGGCACGCCGTGCGGCGCGTGGGGCCACTCGCAGTCCACCGGCTGGTACTGACCCTCCGCGCGCGCGTCCGCCGCGCCGGGCCCTCTCCCGACCGATCCTGGGAGAAGCCTGAGTTCGGGCGGAAGTGCCGTCACGCGAATGGGCCGCCGCTGACGACGGCTGGTTCTCCGTCCTTCACGGGGAGTTGCTGTATCGCGTCGCCTGACGCGTCGAGCCGACTGCGTCAGCGGCTCCGCTACGTCAGCTGCGGAAGAACGCGTTGGCGCGCTCCGAGAACAGCAGCGCGAGACCGATCACCGGCAGGACCGCCCCGCCGATGCCCTGCCAGATCTGGCCCTGGAACAGCAGCGCGACAGCGCCGAGAAGGTTCAGCACGAAGAGGATCGCCGTCAGAACGCGCGCCCAGTTGCGTCCGCCGAACAGGCCGAGGCTCACGAGGATCGTGATGATGCCGAACACGATGAGGAACGGCCCGGCCCAGATCGACGTGCCGCCGGGAAGGATCGAGAAGATCCCGACGAGGATGTCCCACGCGCCGTTGATCCACGCGATGATCGCGACGAGGGTCACCCCGAAAGGTCGAGTGCCAGCCATCTGCCGTACCTCCTGACTCCGATGCCCCGCGAAGGCCCGCGCGGCTGTGTTCATCTTGGCATCCTCGCCAGCGCGATGCCTGTCAGACGTGTCTGACATCGGGGTATGATCGCGGCATGGCAACCATCACCGCGAGAGACGCTTCCCGAGGGTTCTCCGCGTTGCTCGATCGGATCGAACGCGACGGCGAGGAGTTCACGATCGTCCGCGATGGCCGCGTCGTCGCGCGGATCATGCCTGCTGCCGCCCGAACCGTCGGGAGTTTTCTCCAGCGGCGCGCCGGACACCTGGCTCTCGATGACGACTTCGCCGCCGATGCGGAGAGTGCCCGCGACATACTCACCCCGGACAACGGGGACCCGTGGCGCGACTGATCCTCGACACGAACGCCCTCATCCAGCTCGATCGGCACGGGACCGGCGTCTGGCAGATCGCTGAGTCCGACGACCTCGCGATCGCAGCGATCACCCTCGCCGAACTCCGTCACGGCGTGCTCGCCTCGGATGAGCACCGCCGGTCAGCGCGCGAACGATTCGTCGACGACGTCGAGGAGGCGATCGAGGTACTCTCCTACACGACGTCGACCGCCGAGGAGCACGCCGTGCTGCTCGATCACGTGAGGCAGCACGGGCGCCCACGGCGCGCGCATGACCTCATCATCGCCGCACACGCCCGGCAGTCGGGCCGCCTGCTCATCTCCCGGGATGCCAGAGCACGTTTCGGAGATCTGCCCGGCGTCGAGATTCGCGCGTGACGCGCGGCCGAGGCACTGGGATCACTGTCCGACGCGGTGGGTGAACGAGACCGGCTTGCCGGCTGCTCGTGCGTGGGCGATCTCCCCGCTCGCCGACTCACCGATGTAGCCGCCAGGGTTGACCACGAGAACGCGATCAGCCAGATCGATCTTCGGCAGGTGCAGTGCGTCGAGCACCGCTTTCTGCTCTTCCGACACAACTCCGCCCACCTCGCCTGGCGCGAGGGCGATGATGCCGCCGAGTGTCAACGTGCGATACTCCGCGCGCATCTCATCGACGAACCGGGCGGAGCCGCAGATGCAGACGATTTCAGGTCCGCACCGACGTACGCGTCACGGTTGCACGACTGGTCTGAAATATCGGCGGCACACGTGCACTCGGCGAAAGCGTGCTCGCATTCGGCCTCAATGCGCCCCAATATCCTGATGTCCAGTCGAAGGCTTCAGCATCATCGGGCTCGATGCGAGCAAGGGGCTTCACGTCGACAAGCGCAGCCGATCCGTCGCGGAACCGTACGAAGAAGTCGGGCACAAGCTGCGCGCAGTTCCTGTCCAGTAGATCCACATGTCCGATGTCACCCAGATTGTCGTGACGGCAACCAGCGCACCCGCGAAATTGCGGGATCGTGAACACTCTTTAAGCGCGTCGTTTTGCCAAGAACTTTGCCAGTAGTCGAACCTGAGATTGGCACCTCCGCGTCCCGGCTCGCTTTCGCTCAACAATGAACCGTGTAGAGGTGCGATCCGACGTCAGCTGGCGTCGTCAAGCTTCCGGGGGTCGCACGGTTCGTGGTCGATCCCTGAACCCGGTCGTGGTCGATACAAGAATCCGTTCGCGCCCCAGCTGCTCCTGCTACCGAGCGGGTAATCGATATCATTTCCCGGACGAAGGGATCAGACATGACGGATCGCGAGAGCTATCAGGCCGCCGGCGTGCACTACGACATTCTCGACGCAGGCAAGCGAGCGGCCATCCTCGCCGCCCTCAGCACCTCGTCGTACGCGGCAACCAGGGGGGTGTCAGTTGACGACGACTCCAGGGGGGAGCCAGCCTTCACGTTCCAGATCGGCGGCGTGCACCTCGCCCTCGTCATGGAATGCCTCGGCACCAAATCCTCGATCGCCGCGGACGTGCAGGCGACCCTCGGCGTCGATCACTTCGCGGACGTCGGCTACGACACCGTAAGCGCAATCGTCAACGACGTCTGCAGTGTGGGCGCGCTCCCTTCGGTGGTCAACGCGTACTTCGCCACCGGGACGCCCTCCTGGTACGAAGTGTCCGGGCGCTTCGAGAGTTTGGTCGAGGGGTGGCGGCAGGCGTGCGAGGACAGCGAGGCGGTGTGGGGCGGCGGCGAGTCCCCCATGCTCGGCGGCATCGTCGCCGATGGAGAAATCGACCTTGCCGGCAGCTCCGTAGGTAGCTTCCCGGCCGGGCGCGGCCCTCTTCTGGGCTCGCGCCTAAGCGCCGGCGACGAGATCGTCCTAATCGAGAGCAACGGCCTGCACACCAACGGTGCCTCGTTCGCGCGGCGCACGGCCGAGCGTGCAGGCTACGACGCGACGCTGAGCACGGGCGAAACATTCGGCGAGGCGGTCCTCTCGCGCAGTCACATCTACGCCCGCCTCATCCGGCGCGTCTACGACGCGGGACTGCCTCTCACCTATGCCGCGCACATCACCGGGCACGGCCTGCGCAAGCTCATGCGCCCCGAGCGCGCGTTGCGCTACCGCATCTCGTCATTGCCCCCAGTCCCGGCGCTGTTCAGCTTCATGAGCGACACCCTGGACCTCGACACACGCACCGCATACAGCACGTTCAACATGGGAGCGGGCTTTGCTTTGTACGGCGCTCCGGGCAGCAGCGACGCGCTCATCGAGGCGGCCCAAGCCGTCGGATTCGATGCCTGGAGGGCGGGAGTGGTGGAGGAAGGCCCTCGATCTGTAGTGCTGGAGCCATTGGGAGTGACGTTCGAGTCAAACGACCTGCAACTGCGCTGACGTACTACCGGGCGACGAACGTTTCTCATTCAGAGGACGCTAGGACATGATCGAACGCTGCCAGAGCCGGCCGATCGCGCACATGGTCGAAGAGATGGGCATCTCTCGCGCGACCGCCCCGAAATGGGTCAACCCGATACTTCGACGCGTGAACAAGCTCACCGAGCTGCCAACCAGATCAATCGTTGCCGCGTCACTCGGAGGGGTCAGTGCGGAGCCGCTGTCCGCTGCGGTCGTTCAACATGTCCAGAACAGCGCGTTCTGTGAGCTGCTCGGTGGGTGAATCGAGCACCTTTGTTCCATGCACAAACATGGCGATGCGGTCGCAAACTCTGAAGACGTGATCGATGTTGTGCGAGACGAAAAGGCACGCGATTCCCCGGGACTTGAGCTCCTCCACAAGCTCGAGCACTCGCTCGACCGCGACGACCCCGAGGGCATTCGTCGGCTCGTCGAGGATCACGAGCTTCGCGTTGAAATACACCGCCCGAGCGATGGCGACTCCTTGGCGTTCACCTCCCGAGCAGTACCGCGCTTCCTGGTCGACACCGACTCGTAGCCGGAGATCGTCGAGCATCCGACGCGCTTCCGTGGCCATTCGTCGGTCGTCGAGTGGCTTGATCGGGCCGAACCCACGCCTCAGCTCCTTCCCCAGGAAAAGATTGCGCGCGATAGTCACATCATCAGCCAGCGCCTGCTCCTGATAGACCGTTTCGATACCGGCGTTTCGGGCGTCCGCAGTGCTGCGCAAGGTGACCGGTTCTCCATCTAGCGAGATGGTGCCGGACGTCGGCCTCTCGAAACCGCTGAGGATCTTGATGAGGGTGCTCTTCCCCGCTCCGTTGTCGCCGATGAGGCCGAGCACTTCTCCTCTCGCCAATTCGAGGTCGACTCCTTGGAGTGCGTGGACGTTACCGAAGCTCTTGGTCACGCCTTGGGCACTGATGACTGCCGGCGCCGTGGTGCTTGTCGTGTTCATTTCCGGCCTACTCTCCAACGGTCGAAGCTCATGAAAGCCCATGCAGTGAGGATGACCGCGACCGCGGTGATCACGTTCGTCCAGTACTCAATTACACCCATCATGACCAGGCCGATGCCGATTACTCGCAGGGTAAGGCCGCCGAACAGCGGCCCGAGAACTCCGCCGCGACCACCGTTGAGGCTGACCCCGCCGATGATCGCTCCGGCGAGGGCTGTGAGCATGACGACGTCACCGGATTGCGGGACAGCTTGGTTCGAGTGGGCGACTTGCAAGACCCCGGCGATGCCGCAGAGGACCCCTGACAGGGTGAAGACGAAGACTCGGACTCTCTTGACCGGTACGCCCATCATGCGCACAGCCCGTTCGTTGCTGCCGGTCGCTTGCATCCAGGCCCCTAGCCGCGTCTTGTTCCGCAGGTAGACCAGCACGGCCACGATCACGATGAGCCAAAGCACCTGGTTCGGAATACCGAACGGGTTGCCGGCGAGGATGTCGAGGGTCGGGTCTCCGTCGTCCGGGCGCACCGAGATGCTGGAACCTCCGACGCTCACGAGCATGAGGCCTCGGTATGCCCACATGGTGCCTAGAGTGACGATGAAGGCGGTGACGCCGGTCCCCACAACGAGCAGACCATTGATCATGCCCATCGCCCCGCCCGCTGCGATAGCGATGAGGGCGCAGACCCAGAGTGGCGCCCCCAGGGAACTGTAGGTGCTCCCGAATACGACAGCCGAGACGACATAGATGGACCCGACCGACAGGTCAATCTCTTTGATCAGCAGGACGAAGCCCATGGCAATCGTGATCAGGAGAATCTCGGGCGCGAAGGTAGCTAGAACCGACAGAGTTGCGGGCGACAGCAAGAGACCGTTGGTTGCGACGGTCATCACGATCACAACGAGTACAAGCACGCCGGCGGAAATGGCGGTATTGCTCTGTGGGATGAGACTGCGCCACGTTCTGGAGTTCGATCTCTTCGTAGGTTGACTTGTTGTCACGCTCATCGGTGTTCCTCCATCTCGGCAAGCAGCTGCGCGCTCTGCGTACGAAGCGAGTCGTTCGGTAGTGGTCCGTCGCCCAGAAGAGCAGCGGTGGTGAGGGAAGCGGTGGCGCAGGCGATCGCCACACTGGATGGCAGGTCTCGCGTCGCGCCGACGAGTGCTCCGCCGAAGGCGTCGCCCGCTCCGGTGGTATCGATGACGTCGACTTGCAGCGTTGGGATCGAGTAGACACGGCCATCGTTCGCTTCCCCCCAGTACGCACGGGTGCCGCCAGCGGTGAGCACGACAGCGGCGGGGCCCAACCCCAGGAGACGTCGCACCTGCTCTGGGGGGTCATGATCACCGACCAGAAGGCTTGCGTCGCGGGTGTTGGGCAGTAGCACGTCGACGAGGGGCAGAGACTTCCGCAGCTCAGCCAGTTCGTGCGGCGGTGGCGGCCCGTCAGGCTTCCAGTTCGGGTCCAGCACCGTCCGGCCATGTCGCCGGTGAATCTCGGCCATGAGTTCGGCTGTAGGGGCCTCTTGCAGATCAGGGTGGGCGAAGGACCAGAACCACGAGTACACGTATGCGTCCGTGGCTGATGGCGCGCCTTGGATCCCGTCAGATATCTCCGCGAAAGACCGTTGCCAATCCGGTGGGTACGTGGCGACCATGGTGGCGCCTTGGCTACGGGAGTCCGCCACCGACACGCAGACCATGTGCTGGCCGGTATACCGATGGATCCCGCTCGTTTCGTGGCCCATCGCGGAAAGCTGCGCGATGGTCACATTGCCGAACATGTCGTCGCCCACCCAGTCCAGGTATGACACGCTCCGCCCAAATTGAGCAGCAACCTTTCCTGTGTATGCCGCTCCTCCTGCGCGGATGTCCTGTTTGTACGCAGGGGCGAGCCGCCCCTCCACCAAGCCCGGACCGCTCGGATAGACGACGAGATCAGGATGTAAGAACGGGTTGATGAGCAGCAGGTCGACGGTCATGTCGCTCATCGATGCGTCGAGAAGGCCATGCGACGGTAGGTGTGCCGTCGCCCCCGAATCGCGATGCTCAGAGCGAGTATGTTTTCGGGGTCTGGGACCGACTCCGTGAGACCGACGTCACTGATTGTGATGATGTCAGCGCCGGCCTGCTTCGATCCCCAGGCGATAGCCCGGATGGTGTCGGTATCGGCGCCCTCCTGGGATGACGCGATCCAAAGGTTGCTGAGAGACCCGGCCTCATGGATGGCGCTCACCCAGGAGCCGACGAGCTCCGGAGTTGTTCCCGGCAAGGTCCCGACCGCGGGTATCTCGATGATCTGGGCGCCCGCGCGGGCGAGGGTTGCGATCTCGGTCGGAGTGATGGCCTCTCGCGGCGCAAAACTCCCGAACAATCCCCAACCGTTGGGACGCGCGAAGGCAACAATTGCGTGATCACCGACCTCACGCTTGATGTCACGAATCCGGTCGGCTAGTACGTCCGGTTCTGCCAGCCAATCCATGACCTGGATGATGTCTGCGCCTTGATCCGCGAGAAGTCGAGCGTTCTCGACGGTGGCGACCGCCTTCACGAAGCTGGCTTCCATCTGATCGGGAAAGCTTGTTTCGGTGCCATAGAGCGCGGCAGCGATCGGCCGTCCGACCAGTTCTCGTACCTCCCTCAGCGTCCAACCACGACCGAGGTCAGCCTGAACCTGGGCGAGTATGGTGTCGTCGGGCTCGAGTTGGACCTTGTTTGGCAACCCGGGGAAGTACGGGTTGTGCGGGTCGTAGAGGCCGAGCGCAACGATGTCCGCGCCGAACGCAGCGCAAAGCTCCATGTTGGAAACGCCATCGCATGCGTTGGGGCCACGCACTCGGGCGACGGCGGTAATTGTTCGCCCCTCCGACATGCGGATACCGTCGAGCAGCGCTTGCGGCCCCATGTTCAAGATGGCACGGGGCGTCGCCGTGAGCAGCCGGGGCGATTGGAGTGCGAATCGCCCCACCGGGGCATCCGGGTTTTCGTTCATGCGAGAGACTCCTTCGCCCTTCGACGCGCGATCACGTCCACGAAAAGTGATGCTTCAGCGCGGACATCAATCTGGTTGGCCGCTTCGAGGGTTCGGACCATGTCTGCAGGCAGAGCATCGAACCCTTTGTGGGTGCCGCTGATTGCCCCTGTGATCGCAGCCACGGTGTCGGAGTCGCCACCCAGGTTGACGACCTTGAGGAGGAGGTCGAGCGGATCATCCGGTATTGCGACGAACATCCCGATCGCCATCGGCACTGCCTCAGTTATCGGAAGGCCGTTTCCAAAGATCTCCCCTAACCGGCGGATTCGAACTTCTATCGAGGCGCCGGCTGTCGCGATATCGCAGGCAAGCTCGATGCGTGCTGGGATGGACGGTCCCGGCACCTCGATGGCCTGGCCGCGCGCGATCTCGTTACCGATCCGCGCGGTTGTAACTGCCGCGTGAGCGATGTCCGTTGCCGAACTCGGGCTCATGGCGGCGCTCACCGCTCCCGCGACGGCGGCTGCGCCAGCATACGCAATATCGGAGTTGTGAGTGGTTACACAGATCTTTGCTGCGGTCCGGGCGGCGCGAACTAAATCACCGGGAGAGGCCCATCCAGCTGGCGCGACCTTCATGGCTGCGCCGTTTGACGTCCGAAGGTCGTTCGTCAGTGGGTCCGGGGCTCCAGCTTCGCGGGGAGTGGCTCCGCCGCGAAGCAGGAGGATGGCTTTCCGACTCGATGGCCCAGCAAAGCGCGACAGCAGTTCCGGGTCAGACGCCCACTCGAGGAGCAGTCGGGCGACATTGTCAGGCTCGATTTCACCCGAGCCGGCGGTGAGCTCGCGGAGGATACTCAGAGTGAGGAGTCCATCATCCGTGAGCTCACCGGGCTGTCTGCCATCGGCGAAGGTGCCCTCGGCGGGTGCCAGCAAGGTGGTGACACGTCCGTATCGTTCGCGGACCTGTCGGACCGTCAGTTGTTCGGTGACACTGCCAAGTGCGTCGCCGAGCAGGGCGGCAGCTAGGCCGCCTGCGACCCGATCTTTGTGTGCGCTGGTGTCATCTGTATGTATTGTCACTTCGGGTCCGATCTGGTTGTCGCCGAGGTTCGGCGTCTAGTCGCGAAGCGCTTCGGGAACGACTTCCTCGAGGTTGTCTTTCGTGACCACGATCAGTGGCACGTTCACCGGGGCGGGGACCTCGCCTGTCTTGACCATGTCGACCACGGTGCGAACTGCTTCGTAGGAGGACTCGGTCAGCTCGAGGTTGACTCCGGCCGGCATATAGCCCGTCAAGATTCCGTTCGCGGACGACGGATTCACGACCTGCCCGAACAGCGGAGGTCGCCCGGCGTCGAGGTTTCCCTGCGTCATCGCCGTGTTGGCTGCACCGATCGCAATTGCGCCGGAGGTAGCCAGAGCTGAAACCTCGGGGTTGGCGACGAGGTACGAGAGGATGTTGGAGGACGCCGTTGTTGGATCTCCGGTTACGTCGATGACGTCGACGGTCACGGTCTTCCCCTCGCCTGCCATCTCCTCTTTGAATGCCGCGACAGCGTCAGTAATGTACGTGCCGTCGGGCGCCTCCGCCGGCCAGACCACGGTGTCTCCGTCGTCGACATAGTCCGCCGCGACACTCGCGAGCTCGGCTCCTACGTCGCCCCAATCCGTGAGTGCAACCGCAATCTTTGCCATGTCGGCCTCCGGGAGATCCGGCGCCCCAAGAAGCGCGTACACCGCCACCCCTTGCTCCAACGCGTTCAGAATCGCGTCGTTGGCAACGGTCGGGTCGAAGAATGGCGCGATGATGGCGTCCACACCACGAGCTACCTCTTCGTCAATCATCTGGGCTTGAAGGGCATAGTCACCCTCTGCGTAGCGGTCGACGAACTCAGCTCCCAGCTCCTCTGCCTCTTCACGCATCCGATCCGCACGGTAGGACCAAATCACGTCTGTCGAGGACGATTCGCCGATGAAGGCGATCTTGATTGGCTCCTCCCCCGCCTCGCCAGCAGGGGTGGAGGTTCCACACGCCGTCAGGGCGGACATAGCTAGCAATGCGACTGCGGCTAGGGCGGCAGATCGCAGGGTTTTGATGGGCTGATTCACTCTCGGTTCCTTTCGGCAAAGCTGGACCGCGTCGACGAAGTGACGGCGCGGGGGTACCGCGGTACAGCGTGAAGGTGGTGCGAGGTAGTGGTTTCGAGCGACCCGTCAGCCTTGTGATGGGTCGTGGATGTCCAAGTTCATTGAGTAGCGGTCAGCCCGCGCCCAATAGGTCGTCGACTCGACTGGCGTCCAATCCGCGGTGAATGCAACTCGGTGACGGATGAGCGCCACAGAGCCTGCAGCTAGGTCCAGTTCCGCGGCCTGCGCTCCCGTGAGTGTCCCGGCGCTAATGGTCTCCCTGGCCCCCGTTGGACCGAACCCTCGTGAACTCAGGAACTGGTACAAGGACGATGCGCGGTCGAGGTCATCTCCGAGACCTTCGCCAATTGCCGGGGACAAGAAGTGAATGAACACGACGCATGGCTCCCCATCGACTAGGAACATGCGATGCAAGCGATATGCGACCGATCCCTCGGCAAGTTCCAGCTCACGACAAACGTGGTCTGGCGCCGTCTCAAGGCGAGCGGGCTCAAGCGAGACCGACTCGACAACGTGACCCCGTTCGCGCAACTCGGTGCCGAGACCGATCATCCGGTTAGCGGCTGACAATTCGCGACTCCGCACAACCGAGCCACGGCCCTGGTGTCGAGAGATCAACCCGAGTTGCTCCAAGTCGCGCAACGCGCGCCTGACAGGCGACTGTGAGATTCCGTACTGTCTCTGCAACTCCGCTTCCGATGGCAACCAGCTGCCGACGACGAGTCGGCCTGATGTGATCTGGCGTTGCAGATCGTCACGGAGGGTCGCGTACAGGGAGGAGCCAGTTCTCATACTCAGGATACTAAGTACAAGCTCTTCGGGTTGGCAAGGATGAATTATGAGGAGATCGCCTGAGCGCCCCGTCGAGATCACTAAGCGCACTGGGGTTGCATGATGAGACGACTGACAAGCCGAAGTTGGCCGCGTGAAGGCGTCACCTATGTGCGCCCCTCGCCGATTCATCCGCCTAAGGACATTTTCGATGCCTGATGTTTCATGGTTGTGAATTCATCGATCGTGGATCGAACATCGTGGCAAACTACCGGCAATCGATTACCTAGCCGCGGAGGCCCCTCATGACCCAAATCATCATCGCCGCCGGTCAGGTCGAGCCCGTGTTCGGCGATGTACCCGCCAACATTCGGACCACCTCCGATGTGATCGAGAGTGCAGCTTCATCAGGCGCAAGCCTCGTGGTACTTCCTGAGCTGGTGAGTTCCGGTTACATGATGGGTTCACGCGAAGAGGCGTTCGACCTGGCCGAAGTCCCCGGTCTAGGGCCGGCCACGTCGGCATGGAAGGAACTAGCCGCTCGGCTGGACATCATCGTTGTCGCCGGCTTTCCCGAGCGCGACGGCGCAGCGCTGTACAACGCCAGCATCATGTGCCTCCCAGACGGCACCCACACGGTGTACCGAAAAGTACATCTGTGGGACGAGGAAGCCCTCTACTTCGAACCCGGCAACGTCGGCTTCCCCGTGGTGCGCACGAAGATCGGTCGGGTCGGAATGATGATCTGCTACGACGGCTGGTTCGGCGAAAGCTACCGCTCGCTCGTCTTAGCGGGCGCAGACCTAGTCTGCGTTCCGACGAATTGGGTCCCCATCCCCGGACAGCAGGAAGGGCAACCGGCGATGGCGACGATCCTGTCAATGGCGTCCGCTCACAGCAACGGCGTCGTGATCGCCGCGGCGGACCGTGTGGGTGTCGAGCGAGGCCAGGAGTTCATCGGGCAGAGCCTTATCGTCTCGCACACCGGCTGGCCACTTGCCGGTCCCGCGAGCCCAACCGCTCCCGAGCTGCTCTTGGCAGATGTCGACCTATCTGACGCTCGCCGAAGCCGAGGCTGGGGACAGTTCAACAACCCGGTCAAAGACCGACGGATGGACGCTTACCTCCTTTCGGCATCGCATGACTGAATCCGTAGTCGACCTGACTTCGCAGTTGATCCGCATTGACACCGCAGGGCACAGCGAAGCGGAGGCGATCCGTCTGCTGGCCCCAATACTGGCTCACGCCGGGTTCGACGTCGAAACCGTCCCATGGCTTCCTGAGCGGTCGAGCCTGGTGGCTAAGTGGAATGGCGGCGGCCCATTCGTCCTTTCGGGGCACGTCGACACGGTGCCCTATGGTGGCGCCGAGTGGAGGCACGGCGCGCTGTCCGCGTATCAGGATGGCGCCCGCCTTGTCGGTCGTGGCAGCAGCGACATGAAGGGTGGCGTGGCAGCGATTATTCTCGCCGCTACGGCAGCCGCGCGCCGCAACTCGCGCGGGTTCACCGTGGTCCTAACAGCCGGCGAAGAAACGGGTTGTGGCGGAGCGCAATCTGTTCGCAAAGCCGGACTCATGCAGCCTCCGGCCATTCTCATCATCGGCGAGTCCACTGCGAACGCTGTCCGCCTCGGACACAAGGGCGCGACATGGTTTGAGCTGGCGACGACAGGCTTGTCCGCTCACGGATCGAGGCCTGAGCTCGGCATCAACGCGATTGAACCGCTGGCGGACGCAATCACCGCTCTTCGGGGAGTAGGACCGGGAGCTTTGCACTCTGAGCTCGGCGCTCGCACAATTAGCGTCGGCACCATCAGCGGGGGCAGTCAGACCAACCTGGTACCCGATGACGCACGAATGACTGTTGATGTGCGCCCGGTCCCGGGGGCACCATCGGAGCCGGTGCGCGCGGTGCTAGCAAAGTTCGGTCAAGTCGATACTGTGCTGGAACTGCCCGCGGTGTGGTCGCCCGCGGACTCCTCGGTCACCCGAGCGATAGCGGACGTGGTTAGAGGCGTTACCGGCCGGAGGGATGAGGCCCATGGCGTGTCCTACTTCACCGATGCCGCTGTGCTAGACCCAAGCCTCTGTCGTAGCTATATCGTCGGACCCGGTGATCCCGACCAACCCCACACCACGAACGAATCAGTGTCGGTGGTTCTCCTGGAGCAAGCTGTGTCGATCTACGACGAGCTGCTCGATGCTTGGGATAGGAAGGCTCTTCGCTGAGGTCACGGCGCACTGCCCCGGATGACCAGCTCCACAGGAAGTAGCACGTCAGGCAACTCGTCTTCGTCGCCGTTAATTGCGCGGAGCAGGATATCGATCGCCGTCTCAACGATCTCCGCGACTGGCTGACGGACTGTTGTCAGTGTGGGACGGGAAACCGTCGCGATATTGATGTCATCGAAGCCAGTGATAGCGAGTCGGCTCGGCACGTCGATCGCTAGCTCAGTAGCGGCATCGAGGGCACCTAGAGCCAAGAGGTCGTTGGCGCAAACGATAGCGTCAATGTCCCCGTCGGCGGAAAGGAGCCGTTTCGCCGCCTGGAGCCCAAACTCTCGCGAGAAGTCACCGGATTCCATCCGGCCCAATGCACTCGGATCCATCGAGCGTGCCCACGTCTCGAAACCCTCGCGACGTCTTCCACCGGACCAATTGTCTGTGTCCGCCCCGATGAAGGCCACACGACGCCGATGAGTCGCAACCAGGTGCGAAGTGACGGCCGCGATGCCTGCCGCGTCGTCCACTCCGACAAAGGGGGAACGCACGGACGGCACCCGCTGATCGAACTGTACGACGGGCATCCGCGTCGTCGCGTCGATCAATGCGGCGGCGCTAGCTGATTGAGAGCACGGGCTGATGAGCAGGCCATCAATCTGACGTTCGGCGAGGATGGAGATCCGTTTGGCTTCGTTTTTGGGATCGTCATCGGAGCTGCACAACAGCAACGCAAGATCGTGCTCTTGCAGCACCCGATCCGCGTGTCCCACGAGCTGAGGGAAGAACGGGTTCTCGATTTTGGGGACGACCATTCCTATGGCTCCCGTACGCGAGCGACGCAGGGCGCGCGCGATTGAATGCGGCCGGTAGCCCAGGTTCTCGGCAGTTCGGACGACCACTTCTCGAAGCTCTGGCCGGACAACACGAGCGCCCGAGAGTGCACGCGAAACGGTTGCAACGGACACCCCCGCCGCCTCGGCCACATCCTTGACGGTAGGACGCCTGCTCATCTAGTCAGTCTAGGTCGGAGCATCTTGGTACCGCCGACGTTTCGGCACGACGCTCGTCCGACGCCACGGCGTCGCCGCCGACTCCCAGAGCGAGATCAGAAGGAACGCAAGCAGTCCGATAGAAGCGAGCACGATGATGGCCGCGAAAACGCCAGGGGTGTTGAATCGACCCTGCATCGTGGATAGGTAGACGCCCAGGCCCCCTGTCGTTGATGCGAGCGACTCCGCCAAGATTGCTCCAGTCACGGAGAAGGTCGCAGACATCTTCAACGCTGAGAAGAGGGGCGTCAGTGTCGCGGGTAGTTTGATGACCCGGAATGTTCTCCACCGCGAAGCGCCCATGGCACGGGCAAGGTTGATGCTGTCGGTATCGACTGAACGCAGTCCGTCCAGGACGTTGACGAGGACCGGGAAGAACACGATCATCGCCACGACTACGAGCTTCGGCGCAAGCCCAAACCCGAGCCAGATCACCAATGCCGCCCCAATAGCGACGACTGGGATGGCCTGACTTACGATCATGATCGGGTACAGGAACCTGAACAGGATCTTCGACGACGACATCACGATCGCGAGGATGAACCCAAGGGCCGCCCCGATGATGAATCCGAGTACGAACACTTGCGCGGTCGCCACGATCCCGCGGCTGATCGCGTCCCAGTCGGTGATGATGGCGGCGAAGGCCTCGCCCGGCGAGGGGAGCACGAACTTCGGAATGCCGAAGATCCGGACGGCCAGATCCCATATCAGCACTAGTCCCGCGATGGAGAGGATCGGAGTGACGATGGTCACCCAGCGTCGTGAACTGCTGCGAGGAAGCTCGGCGTTGACGCTCATGGGTTCACTGCTTCCGTGTCCAGGTTGCCGCGAGTTCGCCCGTAGATGAGGTCGAGCGCACGCTTCTTGAGCGACATAAACGCCTCCGTGGTGAGCATGTCGACCCCGCGCGGACGTTCCAGATTCACGTCGAGGATCTCGCTGATCCGGCCCGGCCGCGGCGACATTACGACGACCCTGTCGGCGAGGAAGACGGCTTCATCGATGTCATGAGTGACGAACAGGACGGTAGAACCCGTCTCGGCCCAGACACGCAGCAGCCACTGCTGCATGTCGAGCCGTGTCTGGCTGTCCAACGCTCCGAACGGTTCGTCGAGAAGCATGACGTCTTTGGCGAACGCGAGCGTGCGCATGAGGGCCACGCGTTGGCGCATTCCGCCGCTCATCGCGTGAGGGAAGTGATTGAGGAAGGCTCCCAGCCCATAGTGCCGTGCCAGCTCTGCCGCTTCCTTGCGCTGCTCCGATGTGACGCGTCCGTGCAGGCGTGCACCGAGGGTGATGTTCTCGAGGGCGCTCAGCGAGGGAACTAGCAAGTCCTTCTGCAGCATGTAGCCCACATGACCCGGCTTGCCGGTGGTGTCCTCACCGTCGATTCGCACTGCTCCAGAGGTGGGCGTGAGGATCCCGGAAAGAATGTTGAAGAGGGTTGTCTTCCCGCAGCCGCTAGGGCCAATGACTGAGACGAACTCGCCGCGGCGAATGGTGAGGTTCGTCGGTGCAAGGGCCTCTGTTTCTCCGAAGCGCTGTGAGACGTGGCTCAGCTCGACCTTGGGTGAATGGGTTGTCTCCGTCATGAGATGACTGTCACCTTTGAAGGACCAAACCAGACGACGTCTTCGCGCTTGACTCCATACAGGTGGTTGCCGATGAACGGCTCCACCGCCCAGGCCCCGGTCATTACCGTGGTGTTGTACGCGTCGATGTAGCCGAGGTCATAGGACGAATCCTGAGTCAGGGAGTGGCCGATATTACCCAGGCGGTCAAGCAGCACGAGCCCCGTGGGCTCAAGCGCTGACCGAAACTCGGCATACCAATCGCAGGCGCGCATTCCAGCGCGAGCGGACGCGAGCAACCCCTCGTGGATGCCCTCAACTGCATTCAGCGCCTGCTGCTGCGGAACGTTCCCGCCGCGGATGAGCGTGCGCGTGCAGTCCCCCCACCACCCGTCCTGGGTTATGGGGTGGACATCAATGGTGCCAAGGTCGATGTTCCACAGTGGCCGACTAGAGGGTACGTCCGTCGGAAAACAACTGAGCGTGCCGATGCCGAAACCCACAACCGTCGGAGTCCAAACGCCGATGCCACCAAGTTCAATGACTCGGGCGTCGATTGCGTCGTGGGTCTCCCACTCCGTCATGCCGGGTTGGACAGACTCTGCGAACTCCTCCGCAACCTGGATGGCGAGCCGCTGCGCACGGACGAGACCCTCAGGGGGTTCGTCCGCCAGAGACAGGTCCACGTTCACGCTTCCTCCCTGGTTCCACTGTCAGCAAGCCACCCGATCAGCTGATCCCACAACTGTCCATAGCCGTCCCATGCGATGAAGTCAGCGGGCAGCCAGTGCGGGCCCATATCGGTGGCGACTGCGGCGACTCGCCCCTCGCCGGCCTCCCCCACCACGACGAGCGGGTGATCGCCGGCCGTCGCGACGACCTCAGCGCCCTCACGAGCCGTGAACCGCTGGTATCCGAGAATTGCTGGCCACTCGCCGGCCAGACCAGCCGTGACGTCGTGCGACCCCGCGGATAGAGGACGAACACCCTCCGGCACCTCCTCGCGATCATCGCCAACCTCCATGAGCACGGGAAGGACATCCGCGAGCGGCGTTGATCGATAGTTGGCTTTCGCCTCGATTCCCTGGAAGGAGAGGTATCCGCCGACCATCAGCAACGCCCCGCCGGCCCGTACCCACTCCGCGAGGACACGTAGACGGTTACTCCTCGCCGGCTTGCCCTGGGTGAAGACGGACTGAGTCAGCAACAAGGTGTTCGCGCCGATATCACTGAGCACCACGACGTCATACTTGTCGAGCTCGGCGGCCGTGTAGGGGAAGTCGAGGGAAGCGACATGGTTGGGCTGAAACTCGACCGTCCATCCTCTTTTTTCGAGTGACCGAATGAATGGCCAAGCTCCTTCCTCATAGGAGGTCGTGTGGAAGGTGTCGAATCCTTTCGTGTGGACCGAGGTAGTGCTCCACGATTCACCTGCAAGGAGGATGGTGCGGTTGTGCGTCATTTCGTCAATGCCTCGTTCGTGAAGAGCTCCTCGACGGGAATGGCCTCGTCGATGAGATCGAATTCAACGGAAACGTCCACCAGGTTCTGCCACACATCCGCAGACTGCTCCAGCTTTGCCGCGGTAACTTCCTCGCCCTCGTCGCCGAACAACGCCGCCGTGGCGGCCCATTGCAGCTGCGTGAACTCGAGCGTCTGCGCGTCCGGGTACGTGTCCATGAAGATCTGGATGGCTTCCTCGGGGTTGTTACGCGCGTAGTTGAGACCCTTGATCGTCGCTTCCATGAACGACTGCGCAGACTCGAGGTTGCCGGACAGCCATTCCTCGTTCGCGGCAAGCATCAGGACAGGCGCATCGGGCGCACCGAAATCCTTCGAAAACGCAATCGAGTAGTCCGTGACGCCAAGAGACTCGAGTTCGCTGCCTTCGGCGTTCGTGATGCCGGTGATGACGTCTACCTGGTCTTCGACCAAGAGCGGGACGGTGCTGGAATCTGCGGTGACGAGCGTGACATCGCTAATGGTCTTGCCGACAGAAGCCAACATCATCGAGAGCTGCGCGTTAGACCATGCGTCGTTATAGGTGCCGATGAGCTTGCCCTCGAGATCAGCAGGGTCGATCGGCTCGCTCGTCTTGCTAATGAGACCCCAGTTGTTGCTCGTGCCGTACGCCCCGATCCCCACCACAGGGACGCCCTGAGACCGAGCCGTCACGATATCGACACTCGTTGTGAACGCAATGTCGGCTTCGTCCGTGCCCAGATATTGCATCGTGGCAGCCACGTTCGGCGGTGTCATGATGTCGACATCAAGGCCGGCCTCTTCGTAGAACCCCTGATCCTTCGCCACGACCCAGGGAATCCAGAAGCCATCTGGTACCGGCCACTCCTGCACGAACCTGATCGACGTCAAGGCGTCATCACCCGGTTCATCCGTCTCGGACGAGCACGCGGCAAGTCCGGCAACTACAGCGAAGCTGCCAACTATGGCGGCGACGCGCAGCACTCGGCGGCGGGAGCGGCGGCCGGTCGTGGCTTGTGTCATGGTGATGTCCCTTCAACGGGGCGGCTCGGGAGTCCGTCCGCCGGGTAATCGATTACCCGATTAAAGCAGTCCGATCGAAGCGTGCCAATACGTTTCTGTTTCAAGTTGATTAACTCCGGCGCAGACGCTCCTCTTGACTATTGAGCGCCGATCCGCGAGACGGCGGCGGCGGCAGCATCGGTCGCAAGTCGCATCGCGTGTTCTGTGGTTGCATCTCCGGCGAGAGCAGCCGCGAGCGTTCCGCAATAGGCATCCCCTGCTCCCGTGGTGTCAACCACCTCCACATCGGTGCGCGAAGGGATGTGAAGTCCGTTCCACTCGGAACCGGCCGCTCCTCTCGTGATGAGCATCGAGGGGTGCGAGCCAAACGTCATCCGTAACAGGGCAGCCTCATGCTCGTTGACGATCAACGGATCAGCGCGCCGCAGCACATGATCTTGCACGGGACCAAATGGAGACAGGTTCAGAATGAACCTTGCCCCGGCAGCTTCAGCGCGCTCTGATGCTGCAGCAACGATGGTTAGCGGCACCTCTAGCGACACCACGACAACGTCTGTGACGTCGAGACTATTGAGCGGTTCCAGATCGCTGGAAACTAATGAGGAGTTCGCCCCGGGTGACACCACGATCGCGTTCTCACCTTCACTGTTCACGACCACGATCGCCGAGCCAGTGGGCACATCAGATGTCGCAATAACGGAGTCAGCCGCAACACCAAGCTCCGACAAGCGTTGCCGGTAAGCCAACCCGCCCTCGTCGTCACCGACGCGCCCGATCAAGTGGACCGAACCGGTTTGAACCTTTCCGTCTGGCGCAGACCTGGCCGCGGCCACGGCTTGGTTTGCGCCCTTACCGCCCCAGTGTCTTCGGACGTCACCGCCGGCCACTGTTTCCCCCGGCGCAGGATGCCGATCAACCGTGACGACAAAGTCCAAGTTCAATGAACCGACCACGAACACTCGTCCCATATTGGCTCCCCCCATGACCCGGTGAGCTTCGCAGCGGGTCAACGACGTCCTTGCCCTAGGGGAGGACGGTAATCGATTACCCGATAACCGTAGGGAGCGTCGATCCACCCGTCAAGGCGCCGATCACTAGATCTTCTGAGCGAACGAAGTTCGATGCATGGCTTGGTCGCAGTCGCCAGCACCAAAGCGGCGGACACGGGACTGCTGCACGGATAGGTGACAGTTCCTAGTCACGCCGCCAGTGCGACGGTGGTGTTCATGATGGTCTCGAACTCGATGGGCGTCAAACGGCCGAGGCGGCGTTGACGGCGTCGGCGGTGGTAGGTCCGCTCGATCCAGGTCACTATCGCGATCCGCAGCTGCTCACGGGTGGTCCAGGAGCGGCGGTCGAGGACGTTCTTCTGCAGGAGCGCGAAGAACGATTCCATAGCCGCGTTGTCCCCGCTCGACCCCACTCTTCCCATGCTCCCGACCATGCGGTGACGGTTCAGAGCGCGCAGGAACTTCCTGCTTCGAAACTGAGATCCTCTATCGCTGTGGACGATGCAGCCGGCGACGTCACCGCGCATGGCGACGGCGTTCTCGAGGGCCTGGACCGCCAGCCGGGCCTTCATCCGGGAGTCGATCGAGTAGCCCACGATCCGGCCGGAGAACGCGTCCTTGATCGCGCAGAGGTAGAGCTTGCCTTCAGCGGTCTTGTGCTCCGTGATGTCCACCAGCCAGAGTTCGTTCGGCCCGTCGGCGGTGAACACGTGCCGCACCCGGCCGTGCTCGTCGATCACGGCGCAGAGGTCGTCGTGGACGGACGGGCCGGGCTTGCGACCCTTACCGCGCTTGGGCTTGCCGAACGCGCTGAACCAGCCGTTGCTGGAGGCGATCCGCCACGCGGTGCGATCCGACATCGGCTCGCCCTCATTGCGGGCTTCGTCGGCGAGCAGCCGATGCCCGAACTCGGGGTCATCGCGGTGAGCGTCGAACAGCGCGTTCGCGCGATACGCCTCCACCACCTCACTCGCGGTGATGGGGTCAGCCAGCCACCGGTAGTAGGGCTGGCGAGAGAGCTTGAGCACCCGACACGTCACCGTCACAGGGATCCCTGCTGCGGCGAGCTCTGTCACGAGCGGGTAGAGCTGTAATGGATTCTGGCGGGCCTGCGGCCGGCTGACAGGCTGGGCCTCGGCTCGGTCGTGTGACTCCGGGTAGAACCGACCCGCCGCTCGCGGCGGTGTCTTGAAAAGGACGTGTCCGCGACCGTGCCGCGGCTCGGCCTGCCCGCGCAGATGCCTTGATCAGAAGCCTGTCCGCCCGCAATGGCGTGACTCATTACAGATGTGTCTCTGAGCGACCCCACCCGAGCCAGCCCGCCGAAGTGCTGATATCCCAGAGGAGCTCGCATGACCACAGTCGCCGATCAGTTCGAACACGTCGTCGGCATCGACACTCACGCCCGAACACACACCTACTGCCTCGTCGAGACCCGCACCGGCGGCATCATCGACACGGCCACCTTCCCCACCACTTCTGCCGGCACCAACCGCGCGCTCTCATGGATCGCGCGACGCTCCCAGGGGACGACGACACTCGCGGCCATCGAGGGGACGTCCTCCTACGGCGCGGGCATCGCGGCGGCGTTGGCTGCGAGCGGGTTCGAAGTGACGGAGATCCGACCGGTCGCCAGACCGTCACGCGCCCGCACCGGGAAGTCCGACCCGATCGACGCGGAAGCCGCCGCGAGAAGCGTGATCAGGGAAGACCTCGACAAGCTCGCCCAGCCACGGCGAACCGGGAACCGGACGGCGTTGCGCGTACTCCTGGCTGCCCGCGCGCTCGTCGATCAGCAACGCACCGCGAACCGCAACGCCCTCACCGCCCTTGTCCGCAGCATCGACCTCTCGGTCGACGCCCGCAAGCCGCTCACCGACGCCCAGATCGCGACGATAGCAGCCTGGCGCACGAATCGCGACGACGCGACAACTCGGGTGTTCCGCGAAGAAGCACGGCGACTCGCCAGAGCCGTGCTCGAGCAAACCGAAGTTCTGCGAGAGAACCACCGCCAGCTCGGGCAGCTCACTGAAACGCTGGCGCCGGGGCTGCAGGCAGTCCCCGGAGTCGGAGCCGTGCCCGGCGCGATCCTGGTCGCGGCCTACTCCCACCACGGCCGCGTTCGATCAGAAGCTGCATTTGCCGCCCTCGGCGGCATCGCCCCGCTGCCCGCGTCATCCGGCAACACCACCCGCCACCGCCTCTCCCGGTCCGGCGATCGCCAACTCAACCGCGCTGTCGACGTCGTCGTCCGCACACGCCTGAGCTACGACCCCACCACCCGTGAGTACGCCTCCCGCCGCCGCGCCGAAGGACTCTCCAACCGTGAGATCCGACGCTGCCTGAAACGCTACGTCTGCCGAGCGCTCTACCGTGAACTACGCACCCGCATGACTTGACACGAGGCATAGAAGCGTCCTTTTCCCGGCAGGTTCGCCTGCGACAGATACGCCGCAGCCCGCCGCAACACCTCGTTCTCCTGCTCAAGGAGCCGGTTCCTCTTCTTCAGCTCACGGATCTCCGCCGCTTCCGAGCGGGACTGACCGGGCTTCGCGCCCTCGTCGATGTCGGCGCGGCGGAGCCACTTCTGGAGCGTCATCGGGTGAACACCGAAGTCTTTCGCGATCTGCTCGATCGTCACTCCGGGCTCCCGGTCGCGGGCGACGCGCACGACGTCGTCACGGAACTCGGTGGGATAGGGCTTGGGCACAGCAACATCCTTCCAGGCCGCCCTCCCGGGCAAGCCAAATCAGATGTCACCTATCCGTGCAGCAGTCCCAATCGAGGCGGCTCTGGCAGTACTTGATGCGTTCTTCGCGTGACAGCGAAGCTAGCTGTGCTGGCGCCAGCAAGTCTGGCTCAACCAGCCGCTCCGAGACGAACTCCGACCACCCCTCCTTCGTTTGCCAGTTCGGTTTCGGGACAGCTCCGAGGTCCAGGTCAATCATCAAGTCGGGCCTTCACACCCTTGGTGCTTGCAAAGCCCCCCGCGTCAGCCCACTCAGCCTCGTCTGACTGCACCTCGAGATAACCGTTGCCACCTGTGCGACGGAACCGCGTGTTGGTTGAGCCACCTTCGCCAGCGGCGACTTGCTGCTCGCCTGGTTCGACATACCGCGTGAGTGCCATGGGATCTTCCAACGCCGCTCGGGCCTGCGCAGCAGCACGTGCGTTACTGGGATCGCCGTAACGCCCCTGTCGCAGGCCCTCTTTCAGAGCGATCGATGCGCGGTCGGACGTTCGGTTCGGCGGTGTGTCGGTCGATCTGAGGTGTCTGGACACGTCATCGCGGAACGGCATGTTCGCCGCGCCAGCGACCCAGTTGAGCGGGACGAACTCGTCTCCGAGATCGAGCCACACGGTGTAGATGTTCAGGGGGTCGCGGCGGATAAGCCACGACCTTTTCGAGGCACCGGGCACGGTGGTGACGATGTCGTGAACTCGTGGGGAAGAGTAGCGGCGGTATCCGATGTTGACGCCGTAGGCCTGAAGTTTTCGCGGTTCCGCCGGGAGAAGGCTGATGTACTCCTCGTACCCGAAAGGGACGGGCAGCTCGGGCGCCATCTCGCGCATCATCGTCGCCATCTCCATCGGAGACAGCTTCCGTTTCGGCCGCAGCGGATCTCGCAGACCGTCATGCGGGCGGTGCATCCAGTGCACCGCTATCCAATCGTCCAACAGCTCCTGCACCTGCAGCAATGTTGGGGCGGGGTGGGGCGCGACGTCGTTACCGCGGTGCTCGACGCTGCGGCCGACGTAGCTTCGGAGATACTGAGCGAACTGATCCGCGATGGTCCCGAACATGCGCTCGATGTGCGGTTTACCAGTCGGCGTGTACGGGGCCGAGAAGATGAGCGAGATCCCGAGGCGTTCGCAGGCTTCCCGAAACGCGTTTGACGTGTAGATCTTGCCGTTGTCGGTGGTGATCGTTTCTGGAAACACGAACGGCAGTTCGTTGCGGAAGCGGTCGAGCTCCGATTGATCGATGCCGTGGGGTTCGGCCCACGCGCGCGACACGAGTTCCCGCGTCTGCCGAGCGCTGGCCGGCCGGCGAGCGTAAGGAGTGAGGGCACGAGCCAGAACTGTCACCAGGTCGGACGCCTTGGTTCCACCTGCACGCAGCACCGCTGCGATCGGGTACCGGCTGCTGACCTCGAGCAGAATGGTCAACTCCGGACGCGCGACGCCACCCCGCATCGTCACCTTGCCGTCGTCGAGCATGATCTCCGCGTCGAACGAATTGGTATCGATCTGAACATGCTCGCCGAGTCGTGGAGATTCGTGCTGACGAAACTCGCGCTGCGGGCGGTTTGCGAGCGACATCCGTGTCTTGGCAGAACCCGTCAGGTGCCCGGCCCGAGGCAGTTCGCTGATGATGCGACGCAGAGTTCGCTCGCTCGGTACTCCGAACGGAGCCGAATCGCCGTACCGCTGAGCAACCTCGTAGCGGACATCATCGACTATCCGCCCGATGGTGCCAGTCGCTTCCCAGTTCGCTTTCCAGCACAGTTCGCTGACGATCTCCATCAACCGCGGATCACGTCGCACGTTGCTCGCCACGCGCCGGGCCTTATGGACGAGCCCAAGGGCTCCGTCGGTTCTGAAGGTTTCGAGCTTGCGCCACACTGTTCGGACGTCGACGCTCCCCGCGGGAAGCCTGGGGCCCACAGCGGCAACGATCTCGTCGACCATCGCCCGCGTCGTAGCAGAGTCGCGTTCACCGCGAACGAGATGCGCGTCGAGCCGCCTAAGGTGCGGCAACCAAACCTCGACCACCGCACGCTGAGCGTCAGTGAGACCGTTCAGGATGAGCGCAGTGGAACCCGTGTTCACTCGTGTCGACCTTGCGGGCCATTCGATCGTTGGGTCCATGAGCAGTTCGCTGATGAGCGCGGAGCGAACGAAGTGCTCCTCCACCGCCCGAAGACGCGCGACCGCAGCATCGAGCGCGATCAACTCGAATCTGATGCCCTCCCAGACCAACTCATCCCCGAGCTCCAAGTTCATCACCATCCCCTTCCTGCACAGGTGCCATCCAGATCCATCTCAAGCCGCACCGTGAGGGTCACGTCCAGCGCCCCGTGCCAGATCGCGGCCAGGAGCAGCCCCCTCGCGGGAACGTGAGTGCCCTCCATCACCGGCAGCCATTCTTCGAGCGGCCGAACTTCTCCCGTCCTGGCCGCCAACCTTTCGGCAATGGCCCTCGGGCATCCCCACCGCGCGAACCGGTAGCCGGCGAGGAACCGAAGATTGAGCGCCTGCGTCTCAGTGAGGTTGGAGAAGAGGTAGTAATCGATCTCAAGCGCCGCGCACAGCGCGCTGGTCCGAGCGAAGGTGTCCGCGTCTCGATCCCTGACCTTGCTCCACGGCCTCACGTCTATGAGCGCCATGGAACGATCCGCCCGTTCGACGAGGATGTCTGGAACATGAACCTGCTTAGGCGAAGCCCAACGAATGGCCAGAGGTTGAGTGGCGAGGGCGACGATCGTGGGGTCGCGGTCGAGCGCGGTCAACGCGAGCTTCTCGTAGAGCGACTCGAACCAGTGGTGCCGACCCGTCGTCGCCGCCCAGTAGTAGCCGGCGTAGTTCGGCCGATCCTTATACGAGGCCGACGAGCGAATGGGTCCGATCCTGCTAACGTCGATGTGGGCGAGATCGCCCAGGTCAAGTCGACGCACGACCCCGTCGAGCTTCGCATCGAAACTTCCACGACAGACGGCGTCGAGCGGAAGATCCGCGGGCACGACGGATGTCAGATCCACCGCGTAGCCTCTCGTTCGAAGACGGCGAGCCTGACAACGCCACATAGGTGTGGTGCTCACTCGCGAAGGTAGGGCTGATGTGGCGCGGAGCCGTTGCGCGACGCGCCGCTTACTGACAAGTTCTTGTCAGACCGGTCAGGTTTTTGTCCCTACTGACAGAACGGTTGGCAGTACTGACAGGTTCTTGGCAATCGGACACCACATCGGCGGCGGAAATGAGTCACAAAAAGATAACGACGAGGTCTTGTGGACCGTTATCTGGTCGTTATAGAGTGCTTGCACGGTAGTTGTTTTGCTGTGGCAGCTACCGACATGTGATTGCAGGACACTCTTGGTGCAAGGGACAAGGGCCGGTCGGAAGCCTCTCCGACCGGCCCTTACTCTTGCCCGTGCTTCATCGCTCTCTCCCCAACCGGCAGTCTCGATGCGTTATCCACAGTTTTCCCATTTGACCGGGAAATCGTCGGCCCCCAATGTCGGAACCCCTCGGCAGAATCGAAGGTATGAAAGCCTTCGACGAGTCCGAGCCGCCGCGGTACCGCGAGCGCCTCGCCACGCTTGTCGACGGCCTGGTGGATCGGCGGCGCCAGATCGCGAAACTCCAGGCTGAAGAGGCGGAGCTGCTCCGAGACGCCCAGTGCCTCGCCCTCGAGCGCCTGGACGAGCCGAGCGCGTTCCCCGACCGCTCCGGCGACATTCCGCTCCGCTCGATCGCCGCCGAGATCGGCGCCGCGACGATCCAGTCCGACCGCACCGTGCAGACGCACATGAGCGATGCCGCCATCCTCGTCGAGCGCTTCCCGGCGACGCTGGCGGCGCTCAGCGCCGGACAGATCAGCCGCGCGCACGCCTCCGTCATCACCGACGCTGGCCTCGCCATCGCCGACGACGACGCGCGCGCCGCGTACGAAGTCGCCGTCCTCCCCCTCGCCGCGACCGAGACCGCGGGTCGCCTGCGCCCTGCCGCGCGTCGGCTCGCCGATCAGTTCCAGCCGCTCTCACTCGACGAGCGCCACCGCGCCGCACGTCGTGACCGGCGCCTGTGGACGACCGCGCTCGACGACGGCATGGCAGAGCTCGGTCTCATCGCACCCGCCGACCTCATCCACGGCATCTACGACCGGGCGACGCAGTTTGCCACGTCGATCCTCGACGCCGAGCGGCACCCCGACACCGGCGACCAGCTGAACGGGCTCGAAGCCGACCCCCTGCCCGACCGGCGGAGCCTCGACCAGCTCCGCGCCGATGTCGCGTGCGACCTCCTGCTCACGGGGCAGCCGGCCACCGCCGCACAAGGGAGCGCGTCGCCCGTCCGCGCCCGCATCCAGGTCACCATCCCGGTCCGCTCCCTCATCGTCGAGGACGACGAGCCGGCATACCTCGCCGGCTACGGCCCGATCGACGCCGCGACCGCGCGGTGTCTTGCCGCTGACGCGCCCGGCTGGGATCGGCTGTTCATCGACCCCGACACCAGCGCACTCCAGCTCGTCGACCGCTACCGACCGACCGCGGCTCAACGGCGCATGCTGAAAGCACGCGACGAACACTGCCGATTCCCCGGATGCCGGCAACCCACCGACCGCTGCGACATCGATCACACGATCGCCCGCGCACACGACGGACCCACCACGGTGTGCAACCTCGGCTGCTTCTGCCGACGACATCACATGCTCAAACACCACTCCGCGTGGCGGGTCCGCCAGCGACCGGACGGCGTCCTCGAATGGACCAGCCCCCTCGGCCGTGTCTACGAAGACCGTCCCGCGCGCACGCTCACCTTCGCACCGGCGCCGTTCTGACGGCGGCGGGAGACAATGAACGCATGCCCGACAACGCGCTCTCCGTCACCCTGAACGACACCCCCGACCTGCCGAGTGCCGTGCTGCAGGCGCTGTACCGCATCACCGGGCGCTCCTCGGGAGAACTGCGCCGCAGCATCCTGGCCGGAGAGCCCGTCTACACGGCGGCCCTCTTCGGCAACGACCACATCGACGTCGTCCCGCGACTCGAGAAGACGATCGCCTACCTCGACGAGCTGGGACTGTCGTTCATCCTCCACGCGCACCTCGACGGCGAGCGCGACGAGGTGTCGCGGGAGACGCTGCGGAGCATCCTGGAGGGCACCGGGGGCCACGCCCTCTGAGCACAGGCTCGGGACGTTTCATCTCGTCGCTGCGCTCCTCGCTCAACGACCCAGGGGGCCTCAGACCCCGCCGCCACCGCCACCGCCACCGCCGCCACCGGCCGACCCGCCGCCCGAAGACCCGCCCGTCGACGACGACGATGACGCCGCCGCCGACAGCGACCCGATCCCCGACGAGAACGACGACGCGTCGAACGCGCCCGTGCCGTAATACCAGTACGGGCCGGTCGCGCCGACCGCGGTGTAGAGCACCGCGAGCTGCCGCGACCACTCCTTCTCCTGCCCGAAGACCACCGCGTACGGCAGCAGCTTCTCGTACAGCGCGAGCTTCTGCCGCGGGTCGTCGACGTCCACCGGCACCCGTTCCGCTCCCGACGGCGACTGCAGCATGCGGATGCGGTCGGCTTCGGCCCACGCGATGAACTCCTTCAGCCCGAGCAGATGATCGCGCGTCTCCGCACCCCGCGCGGTCAAGGGCTTCCGCGAACACATCCCGATCACCACGATCGCCACCACGACGGACAGCACCATCACAATGAGCGGCACCACAGCGTTCGTGCCCGCGCCGATCGCGACGAATCCGAGCGCCACCGCCGCCGCGGCGGCCACGACGGCGATCGTGATCGGCCACACCCGCACCGCTGCCGGCACGGGACGCCGCAGCCCGCGCGTCTGCAGCTCGGTCGCCGCCGCCGCGAGAATCCCCTGTGCCACCTTCGACAGCCGCGTGTCCTGCGTGCCGAAGGTGTACTGCTCCCCCGGCACACCCTTCGGGAAGAGTCCGTCGAGCAGCATCCGCCCGTCACCGTCGGCCCGGGAGGCGTCCACGAGCTCCGCCGTGAGCTTCGCCTTGCCCCACATTCCCTTCTTCCCCTCGATGATCCGGATCGAGCCGGCGACCGCCTGCTCCAGCACCTCCGCGGGGATCGCCTTCGTCGCGTGGCCGAGCAGCACCGCACTCTCCAGCGCGTCGATCGCCCGTGGCGGCTCGTACTCCGCGATGATCGTCGGCCGTCCCGGCTCGTCGGCCAGCTGCCGCCGCCGTGCCCGAACCGCGACGACGCCGGCCCCCACCGCTCCCAGACCGGCGAGCGCCTGCATCCATCCGAACGGCGAGGCGAAGTATCCGGTGTCGAACAGCGCGAACGTGTCCGGCGCGAACCCCACCGCCATCGTGAGGGTCTGGTACGGCTGGAGGCCGGTCGCGAGCGCGGTGATGACGGTGGTGCCGTCGGCATCCTGGGTCTGGGTGATCGACGCGCACGGGTCGGTGGCATCCTGTGCACCCTGATAGCACGCCATCCGCCCGGTCAGCTGCGCGGCGAGATCGGGAGCGAGGTGCAGGCGCGCGGTCACCGTTCCGAACGGCTGCGCCCAGCCGACGCCGTTGACATCCCAAGAGAACTCCAGGCCGGTGTCGGGGAAGTTCCACATCACGTTCTCGAGCGTGTACGCGATGACGAAGGTCTGCGGCCCGTGCAGGTAGTCGTCGGCGCGGGAGACCACCGAGAACTCGCCGTCGACGTCCTCGACCTCCGCGGGCCGCGGCGCGCCCTCGCCGTCGGTCACCGACACGAGCTCGGGCCGCAGCGGCTGACCCTTGTAGGTGTCGGGGATCGCCCGACGGATGCCGCGGTTCTGATCGGTCTCGGGGAACACCGCGACGATCCGCTCGACGACCTCGAGCCGGCTCGTGCCGTCATCGGCACGGGTGAGCGTGTAGTCGGCCGTCATCGATTCGAACGTGAAGTCGTCGACGTCAACCGAGACGACGGATGCCGCGGCCGGCACGAGGACCGAGCCTGCGGCCGGCACGGTGACGACGGATGCCGCGGCCGGCGCCCCCGCGAGGAGCACCAGCATCAGCCCGAATACGATCGCCGCCCCGATTCGCTCCCGCCTCATGCTCTTCACCCTAGGTGTGCGCCCGGCCGGGTGTCGCCCGTCGCGCCGGTCCGGATCGCCGCGACAGCGGGGCTACAGTGGCATCCATGACCGATCGCCGCCTCGCCATCGCCGCGTGGGAGAGCCTCTTCCGCGCGCAGCACGAGGTCCTCCACGAGATCAGCGGGGACTTCCGCGAGGACGACCTCACGCAGGCGGAGTACGACGTGCTCCTGACGGTCAGCCGTGGCGACGACCACGCCGCGCGCCTGCGCGATGTGACCGCCAACATGCTCATCAGCCAGCCGAGCGTCTCGCGCCTGGTGGATCGGATGGTCGCGCGCGGGCTTATCAGCAAGTGTCCCGACCCGCAGGACGGTCGTGGCGCGATCGTCCGCGCGACGGAGGACGGGCTGGCCGCCTTCCGCCGGGTCGCGACGGCCCACGGCCGCTCGATCGCGGAGCGGATGTCGGTGCTCACCGACGACGAACTCGCCCAGCTGCGGGCGCTGACGAGCAAGCTCCGCGGCGCCGACGACGCCGGAACCCC
This sequence comes from Microbacterium sp. CH-015, assembly GCF_049707015.1. Classification (NCBI taxonomy): domain Bacteria; kingdom Bacillati; phylum Actinomycetota; class Actinomycetes; order Micrococcales; family Microbacteriaceae; genus Microbacterium; species Microbacterium sp. CH-015. The sequence continues at coordinate 221,458 of NZ_JBNAFJ010000004.1, forward strand.
GTAACGAGGCCGCCGCCGGTCACCACCGGTTGCGGACGTCCTCGGCGAAGCCCTCGACGCTCTCGAACGCGATGACCTCGGCATCCGTCCGGAACGTGCCCGCCCACGTGCCGAAGCACTGGTCGGTGCGCGACGCGACGACGCCCAGGTTCATCGCCGAACGTTTGTCGTAGAACGGCGTGAAGGTGGCGTCGAGACCCCCGCCGGCGACCTGCCAGGGGCGCAGCGGATCGCCGAGGTCGTACGTCCACTGCACGGGCTCCGAGATCTTGTGCAGCACTCCGGCGACGACGACCCCGTTCTCGGTGGCGCCGGTGCCGTCGGTCCAGCGCCCGCCGACCTGGATCCCGATCGTCCGGCCGTCGGCGAGCACGCCCGATCCGGCGCCCCAGTTCCACGCGATGTCGTACGGCCAGCGTCCGCGCCCGTGGTCCAGCACCGCCCACGATCCGGCGGGGACCTCGTGGCGGATGCCGTCCAGCGTGAGAGTGCCGGATGCCGGCAGCGCGACGTCCTTCACGGTGTACTGGAACAGCCGCGGCGACCACGGCACGACCACCGCGAGGCAGTCGTGGTCGGCGGGGCGGGCCACAGTGATGTCGAACGCCGCCCCGGGGATCTCCGCGTGCAGACGCCACACCTGCCCGCCGTCGGCGGGGGTGACGGTCACGGCGAGGTCCTTCGCGCGGGCGATCGCGATGCCGCCGGCCAGGGTGCCGGGAAGCGCCACGTCGCGCACCGGGATCACCGTCGCGCTGCGCCCCCACGTCTGCGCGGTCGCCCGGTCGAAGATCCACACCTCGTGCACCGCGGCATAGTCCAGCGACGACACCGTCAGCGCGACGATGTGCGCGGGCGTCATGACGTTCCAGTACTCCCAGCGCTTGTTGCGCCCCCAGCCGTGCCGTCCCCCGATGCCCGATGTGTCGACCAGCGGCGAGCGCGCGAAGCCGATGGATGCCGGGTTGAGCCGACCGCTGGGCAGGGTGAGCGAGACCGGAGTGGTCAGCTCGGTCTCGTGCGGTGCGGCGGGCTGCGTGCCCGCCGGCCGCGGGCTGGGCGCAGCGGAGGGGTCGGTCATCGGCATCCTTGCTGACGGTCCGTGACGGGGAGTGCTGGTGCGCCGATTCTATCCGTCAGCTAGGCGGATGCCGAGGCGGTCTCCGTTTCCTGCTGCGGGAACAGCACCCGCAGCGAGAACCACCGGTCGTCGGCGCTCACCGACACGGTGCCGTTGTACGCCAGCGCCGCCGTCTCGATGTTGCGCAGCCCGTACCCGTGACCGCGCTCGCGCTGCCGCGTGACGATGCGGTCGCCATCGCGCAGCACGACGCCATCGAAGGTGTTCTCCACGCGCACCATCGTGAAGTCGTCGTGGGCGAAGACCGGGCGCGCGTGGAAGGGTCCTGCTCGCAGCGGATCGCGTCGAGGTGGTGCTTCATGTCGTGATGCTTGCGGTTGACCTCGTCGATCGAGCGTCGCGTGATCTCGTACTGGTCGTGCTGACTGCGCAGCAGCTGCGACATCGCCTCGGCATCCCGCCGCGCGACGGCCTCGTTGTGCACGCGCAACTGGACGTGCAGCGCGATGAACCCGGAGAGGTCGACGAGCGTGCGGATGTAGAGGATCTCCGCGCCGAACCGGCCGCTGAAGGGCGTGTCGATGCTCACGAAGCTGAGGTTGGAGATGCCGAAGGTGGCGACCGCGATCGCGACGGAGCCCACCAGTTGCGCGCCGCCGACGTCGAACCGCTCCTGCCGGGAGAACTGCCGGTGCTCGCCCAGCGCCACGACGCCGAAGATGAGCCCGTAGACCACGAGTGCACCCATCGGCTGGAGGTATGGGTCGAGCTGCTGCGAGTAGAACCGGTCGATCTGCCACAGCCCCGACGCGGCGAGCTCGGCGAGCACGAACGCGCGCGCCGCGATGAAGCCGGACCCGCGTGCCGTCGCGTCGATGCCGGCGTGGATCAGCGCGAACATCGTCGCCGCCGCGACGAGCATGCCGGGGATCCACCACCCGATGGACAGCGTGCCGGCCCACAGCTGCACGGCCAGCAGCGCCGCGAGCCCCAGCGCGGCGATGAGCGCGGTCGGCGCGGCGCCGAACCGCCGGCGCGAGATCGCGATGTACACGACGCACGCGCCCCACTCGGCGATTGCGGTGAGGTAGCGGGGAATCTCGGCGAGGACGGGGCCTTCGACGTCGTTCACGCCGTGATGCCGCGCGAGCCGATGTGCTCCGCCAGCGCCGCGAGGAACTCGCGCTTGCGGGGCCGGCTGATCGGCAGACGCCCACCGCCGCGAATGCGGCAGTCGCTGCCCTCGATGGTGGACGGGTCCCGCACACACGAGAACCGCCCCGAGTCCGGGTGGACTCGGGGCGGTTCTCCGGTGGCTTTCGCCGGGGTAGCTCTCGGCTGCGCCGGCGGCTCACTGCTCGACGGGCCGCGGCTCCTGGGCGCTCTCGTGGGCCTGGATGGTCGGGGCACCGGCATCCGCCACCACCTGCACCTTGCGGGGCTTGGCCTTCTCGCTCACCGGGATCGTGACCGTCAGCACGCCGTTGCTGTAGGTCGCGGCGATGCCGTCGGTGTCGATGCCCTGCCCGAGGTTCAGCTGGCGGAGGAAGCTCGCGGTCTCACGCTCGCGCGTGATCCACTTGACGCCCTCGCCCTCGCTGAGGGTGCGCTCGGCGCGGATCGTCAGCAGCTGGCCGTCCACGTCGATGTCGACCGAGCCCGGGTCGATGCCCGGCAGGTCGGCGCTGAGCACGTAGTGGTCGCCGTCGCGGTAGAGGTCCATCGGCATGCGGCGCGGGCCGCGGCGCGTGTCGAAGAGGCTCGACGCGAGGCGGTCGAGGTCACGGAACGGGTCATACGTGGCCATTTTTCTCTCCTTTATCTCTGTCTGGTCTGAAGTTGAGCCTTGTCGACTCAAGTAGCTTCAGATTAGCACTCTCGGGGCGAGAGTGCCAACCGTTCGCGGGCGGCGAACGGGGGTGTGGCGGGGGTAATTTCGGGTTCGGGGCGGGGCGATTTCAGGTGGCGCTTATCGCGGAAATCGCGGGGGTGTTTCCGCGGCACGCGTCACCTGAACCACGCACCGGTCTCTCCCCAATCACCCGATTCGCGGAGTCATCCACAGAACGACCGATCCAGCGCCCACGCGCGGCCGCAACGCGCCAAGGTGGCAGGATGCCGCGCCCACCCGCACCCCTCCCCGCCGGCCTCGGCGACGTGTTCCTCGCCGGCCAGCGGCGGCCCGCCGGAGCGACAGAGGGCCGACTGCGCGCCGCGGATCTCGAGCGCCCGTTCCGCGGCGTGCGCGCCCGACGACTCGATGCCCCGCAGGGCGAAGCTCCGCGGGTCGGGGCTACGCGGGGCGAGGCGTCGCGGGGCGAGGGACCGGGCTCTTCCACGATGCCCCCTGACGACATCGCCCGCGCAGAGATCCTCGCTCGCGCCCGCGCGCACAGCTTGATCCTCCCCGACCACGCGTTCTACATCGGAACGACGGCGCTCGCCGCCCTCGACCTCCCCTTCCTCGATGCCCTCGCCGCCGCTGCCGATGACCTTCAGGTCGCGGTGTTCGCGCCGCACCGGGCGCTGCGGCGCCCCGGCATCCGATCGGTGAAGGTCCAGCCGGGACTTGCGTTCACCACGATCGCGTCCGGTCTGCGCGTGGCCACGCCCGCAACAACCTGGGCATTGCTCGGCCGTGACCTCGACGTGCGCGACCTCGTGAAACTCGGCGACGCGATCGCGCGCATCCCTCGCGACGACCGCGGCCGACGGCGCCCGGAGCTGCAGCTGGCGACGCCCGCGCAACTCCGCGCGGCGATCGAGGCCGGGCGGCGCCAGGGCGCCGAGAGACTGCGGACGGCGCTGCCGCGCATCACGGAGCACAGCATGTCGCTGCTCGAAACCGACTGGCGCGAGAACCTGCGGGACTCCGACCTGCCCGACCCGGTGCTCGACCACGAAGTGCGCAACCACCGCGGCATCCTTCTCGGTATCACCGACGGAGCCTTTCCGGAGTATCGCGTGGCCGTCGAGATCGAGGGCGATCACCACCGCGTCACGCGCCGACAGTGGGACCGCGACATCGACAAACAGGCCGCCTACGCGACGGTGGACTGGGAGCTCGTCCGGCTCACCGCCAGGCACATCCGGCCGAGCCGGGGGCGCGATATCGCCCTCGTGCGTCAGGCGCTGATCCGACGCGGGTGGCGCCCCTGACGCGGTTTCAGCGGATGGCACCCCTGACAAGGTTTCAGCGGATGCCGCTCCTGACGCGGTTCAGGTGGCGCTCGCCGCGGAAATCACGGGCGCATTCCCGCGGCACGCGCCACCTGAACAGGCGCACGCCGCATCCCGCGGGCCGCGCCGAGTCAGCACTCCACGACGTTGACCGCGAGACCGCCCTCGCTGGTCTCCTTGTACTTCGTGGACATGTCGATCCCGGTCTGACGCATCGTCTCGACCACCGCGTCGAGCGGCACGTAGTGGCTGCCGTCGCCCCGCAGTGCGAGCCGCGCGGCGGTGACCGCGGTCGAGGCCGCGATCGCGTTGCGCTCGATGCAGGGGATCTGCACCAGCCCGCCGACGGGGTCGCACGTGAGGCCCAGGTGGTGCTCCATCGCGATCTCGGCGGCGTTCTCGATCTGCCGGTTGGTGCCGCCCATGACGGCCGTGAGTCCGCCCGCCGCCATCGCGCAGGCCGACCCGACCTCGGCCTGGCAGCCGCCTTCGGCCCCCGAGATCGATGCGTTCGCCTTGAACAGCGACCCGAGCGCCGTCGCCGTCAGCAGGAACCGGCGGATGCCGCGGCGACGATTCGCCTCTGCGACGGATGCCGCGGCCAGGGCGTCCTGGCCGTCGTCCGCGCTCCGCGCGTGCATGCCGAGCAGCGCCGAGCCCACCAGCTCGCCGTACGGCGTGACGGCGTTCTCGGCGCCGAGGCCGGAGTCGGCGAGGAAGCGCCACCAGTACATCGCGACGGCGGGCAGGATGCCGGCGGCGCCGTTGGTCGGCGCGGTCACGACGCGACCACCCGCGGCGTTCTCCTCGTTGACGGCGAGCGCGAACGCCCCCAGCCACTCCCCCGGCAGCTCACGTCCGCCGCCGGCCGAGGCCGCGTCGAGCTGCGCGCGGATCGCGCCGGCCCGCCGCTTCACCTTCAGCATCCCGGGGAGCACGCCGTCGGCGTGAAGGCCCGCGTCGACGCAGGCGGCCATCGCGTCCCAGATCGCGTCGAGCCCGACGGCGACCTCGACCTCTGGGCGCAGCGCCTCCTCGTTGCACCGCGCGACCTCCGCGATCGTGAGGCCGTGCTCGTCGCACACGTCGAGCAGCTGCGCCGCCGTGGCGAAGGGGAACGGGGCGGATGCCGCGGCCACCGCCGCGTCCTCGCCCTCCCGCCGGATGAAGCCGCCGCCGATCGAGTAGTACGTCTCCTCGACGAGCACCCCGCCCGCCGCATCGAGCGCGCGCAGCGTCATCGCGTTGGGGTGCCCCGGCAGGCGCGTGCGCGGGGCGAAGGTGATGTCGTCCCGGGCGAACGGCACCGGGATGCGGCCGTCGAGCAGCAGGGCGTCGCCATCGTTCCAGGTCGTCCACGCGGCGCGCACGTCGGCGGGATCCACCGTCTCGGGTTCGTGGCCCTGCAGGCCGGCGACGACGGCATCCGGCGTGCCGTGCCCGATGCCGGTCGCGCCGAGCGACCCGTACAGCGTGCACTCCAGCCGCGCGATCGCGCCGGCAGCGCCGCCAGCCGTGGCAGCGCCGCCCGCAGCATCGGCCGCGCGGCGCGCGAAGTCGCGGGCCGCCCGCAGCGGGCCGACCGTGTGGGAGCTCGAGGGTCCTACGCCGATGGAGAACAGCTCGAACGCCGAGACGTAGGCGCTCATCCTTCGAGCCTACGCCGCGGTCGCCGCCACAGCGCCGGGTCGGCGCCCCGCGTAGGCTGAGTGGATCGGAAGGAGCACGATGACCGCGCTGTCGACGCCGAATGCCGATCGCACCGCCGCGCTGGAGGCCGCCGAGGCGGCCGGTCGGGTCGACGAGGCGTTTCTCGCCCGCTTCGACGTGCAGTTCGCCCGCCTGCACGCGCTGTTCACGCAGTTGTACGGCGACCGTCCCGACGGCAACGAGCAGCTCGCCGCCACGGTGGCCGCGGCGTCCGCCTCGTGGAACGCGCGGCCTCTCGACCTCAAGGTCCGCGACGGTCAGCGCGCCGCCGACCCGGAATGGTTCCAGTCCGAGCGGATGCTGGGCGGTGTCTGCTACGTCGACCGGTACGCCGGAAACCTCGCCGGCATCCGCGATCAGATCCCGTACTTCCGCGAGCTGGGGCTCACCTATCTGCACCTCATGCCGCTGTTCGACGCCCCAGACGGGGACAACGACGGCGGTTACGCGGTGTCGAGCTACCGGCGGGTCAATCCGAGCCTCGGGACCATGGCGCAGCTCGCGGAGCTCGCCGCTGAGCTGCGACTCGCGGGCATCTCGCTGGTGCTCGACTTCATCTTCAACCACACCAGCAGCGAGCACGAGTGGGCGCAGAAGGCGGTCGCGGGAGATGCGGAGTACGAGGACTTCTACCTGATCTTCCCCGATCGGCAGATGCCCGACGCCTACGAGCGGACGACGCGCGAGATCTTCCCCGATGACCACCCCGGCTCGTTCGTGCAGCTCGCGGACGGGCGCTGGATCTGGTCGACGTTCTACCACTACCAATGGGACCTCAACTACGCGAACCCCGCGGTGTTCCGCGCCATGGCCGGCGAGATGCTGTTCCTGGCGAACCAGGGCGTCGAGGTGCTGCGGATGGATGCCGTCGCCTTCATCTGGAAGCGCCTGGGCACCGCGTGCGAGTCGCTGCCGGAGGCGCACCTGCTGCTGCAGGCATTCAACGCGGTGCTCGCGATGGCCGCGCCGGGGATGATCTTCAAGTCGGAGGCGATCGTCCACCCCGACGAGGTCGTGAGCTACATCTCGCCCGACGAGTGCGAGCTGTCGTACAACCCGCTGCAGATGGCGCTGACGTGGGAGGCGCTCGCGACGCGCGACGGGCGGATGCTGCAGCAGGCGCTCGATCGCCGGCATGCGTTGCCGGCGGGCACGGCGTGGGTGAACTACGTCCGCAGCCACGACGACATCGGGTGGACGTTCGCCGACGAGGATGCCGCCGAGCTCGGCATCGACGGCTACCGCCACCGGCAGTTCCTGAACCGCTTCTACACCGGACGGCACGAGGGCTCCTTCGCGCGCGGAGTCGCGTTCCAGGAGAACCCCGCGACCGGTGACGCGCGCGTCGCGGGGACGACGGCGTCCCTCGCGGGGATCGAAGCGCAGGATGCCGGCGGCGAGGACCGCATCGTGCTCACGCACGCGCTGGCGCTGTCGACCGGAGGAGTGCCGCTGCTGTACCTGGGCGACGAGGTCGCGCAGCTGAACGACTACTCCTACGCCGACGATCCGGTGCGCCGCGGCGATTCGCGCTGGGTGCATCGCGGCAACCGGCCTCGCGACCGGTACGCGCAGCGCGACGACCCGTCGACCCCGGCCGGGCGGGTGTACCGGCGGATGACGAAGCTCATCTCGGTCAGGCAGTCCACGCCCGAGTTCGCCGGCAACGAGCTCATCCCGTTCCACACCCCGCATCCGTCGGTCGTCGGGTATCAGCGACCCGGCGCCGCCTCGCGGGTCCTCGTTCTCGCGAACGTCGGCGACACCGAGGTGTCGATCGACCCGCTGACCCTGTCGGGCTTCGAGCGCGCGGCGTTCGACCTCGTCCACACGAGCGACGTGGACCTCGACGACGGCCTCGCCCTCCCGCCGCACGGGTTCGTGTGGCTGCGGGTCACACCGGTCTGACGGCGGGTGCGGGGGCCGGGCCCGCTCGGGCCGCCGGCGAACAGCAAAGGCCCCGGCAAACCGGGGCCTTTTCACTGTCTCAACACAGTGTGCGCCCGAAGGGACTCGAACCCCTAACCTTCTGATCCGTAGTCAGATGCTCTATCCATTGAGCTACGGGCGCATGTCTTCACTCGCGCGAAGACCGAGGAACAGCCTACCTGACGGCCCGGGATCTGACGAATCGGCGGGCAGGCGGCGACGAGGGCGGCGGATTCCGAGGAGATTGCACGATTCCGAGGACGGATGCCGGGGTGCGCGTCCTCGGCATCCGTCATCTCCTCCGAATCCGACGCGGACGCGACGCACGGCGGGTGAACGGCGGGAGGCCTACTCCAGCTCGGCGGGATCGAAACGGCCGGAACCGGCGGAACCGGACGACCCGGGAGCCACCGCGGGCTCAGCGGGTTCCTCGCCGGCATCCCGCAGCCCCTGCTGGGCGGCGACGCTGCGGCGGTGCGCGCGCAGCTTCGGCAGGTCCACGAGGCGCAGTGCCTGCATGCGCGCGGTGCGCATGCGCTCGTAGTCCGGTTCGAGGTCGGGCCGGGCAGCCTCGATGCGCAGCGTGCGGTCGATGTTCTTCGCGACCTCGCTCCACGCGGCATCCCGCGCATCGACGACGAGTTTGCGCAGCTCCTCTTCGTCGTCCGCCCGGGTCCGCAGCTCGTGCGCGACGTGCAGCGACTGCTTCTGGCGGCGGCGCAGGTTGCGCGTGTCGCGACTGCGGTAGTCGTGCGTGCCGTCGGAGTCGCTGTGCCGGCGGCGGGCCGCCTTGCGCTCGGCCTCGGTGCGCGCGGCATCCGCCTCGGCTTCTTCGGCGAGCGTGAGCAGCGCGGCGCGGGCCTCATCGAGGTAACGGTCGGGGTCGAAGTCCTCCCCTTCGGCGAGGATGTGCACGAGAATCGTGTTCTTCAGGCTCAACCGCGTCGCCGCCGATGCGATGTACAAACCTTCCGCGACGACATCACGGGTCCGCACGCGTTTCTTCTTCGCAGCCACGACACCCCCTCGCGTTCGATCCTAGGGAACTGCATGGGCGAGAATCGACGGCGGGAGCGGAGAAACCGACCGCGAGAAGGGGCGAGGATGCCGAAACTCGATCTCACCGGATCCACGGTGGTCGTGACGGGTGCCGCTCACGGCATGGGCGCGGAGGTCGCGCGCCAGCTCGCCGCCCGCGGCGTCGGCGTCGCGCTCGTCGACCGCGACCGCGCCGGCCTCGAGCACACGCGCGACACCATCGGCACGCTGCCTGCCGTCGCGCGCGCGTACGCACCGCCGATCACCGTGCATACCGTCGATCTCACCGACGACGCGGCGGTCCGCCGGGTCGCGGACGAGGCGGCATCCGCCCACCCGCGCCTGGCCGGGCTCATCACGTGCGCCGGGTCGTCGATGCTCGGCAGCATCGATCAGCTGACGATGGCCGAGATGCGCTGGCTCATGGACGTGAACCTCTGGGGCACCGTGAACATCACGCAGGCGCTGCTCCCGGCGCTGCGCCGCTCCCCCGCCGCGCACATCACCCACCTCGTCTCCATCTACGGCCTCGCCGCTCCCGCCGGGCGCATCCCGTACGCGATGAGCAAGTACGCCGTGCGCGGCTTCACCGAGGCGCTGCGCCACGAGCTGGAGGGCTCGAGCGTGTCGGTCGGCGCCGTGTACCCCGCGGGGGTCAAGACGGGCATCATCCTGCGCGGCCGCTACGCCGCGGCGATCGACCCGGCCGTCGCCGACCGCGCCGCCGCGGCGCAGGCGGCGATGTACCACACCGAGCCGGCGGATGCCGCGGCGAAGATCGTCGACGCCACGATCCGCCGCCGCGCCCGCACGATGATCGGTCGCGAGGCGCGCGTGGTCGACGTGCTCACGCGGCTCACGCCGGTGCACTACTGGGCCGCGATGCGCAGGCCGCTCCGCGACGCGATCGACACGACGACGCCGGCCTCCTGAGGCACACCCCGCCGTCCGGCTAGCACCGGCGGGCGACGGTGACAACCCCCTCCCCCGCGAGGGTCGGCATCCGTAGCGTGGCGAGCGTACCTGGATGAAAGGAGTCGAACCCATGGGTTTCATCGATGACGCGAAGGATGTCGCGGAGACGGCAGCCCGCAAGATCAAGGACGGGTTCGAGGACACCGTCGACCGCGTTCACGACAAGGTCGACGAGGTCAAGGCCGACGCGGAGGTCAAGAAGGCCGAAGCCGAGCGCGACTCCGTCGAGCGCCGCAACGAGGTCAAGGAAGAGATCCGCGGCGACCACTGACCCCCCTCGCTTCCCCCGAGCTGGAGCGCCCCGGAGAACACTCCGGGGCGCTCCGTCGTGCGCGGGGCAGCCGAGGCGGTCAGAGCGCTGCGATGCGCCAGGATCCCGTCGCCGCCGCGCCGGGTTCGAGCACGATGAGGCCCGCGTCGAAGTCGTAGCGGTCGTCGTTGAACGCGTCCGGCGCGCACGTCATCGGCTCGACGGCCAGGCCGATCCGGTGCGCGGGGTTCGCGGCGCCGTCGGGCTGGTCGGCGGTGTGGATCTGCACCCAGGGGAGCTCCTCACCCCACGTCATCTCGACGCCGGTGCCCGACGGATCGGTCACCCGTGCCGCCGCGACGCCGCCCGTGCGGGCGAGTCCGGTGAAGGCGTGGTCGATCTCGACCGCGCCGAGCGTGCGAGGCGTCCGCCAGTCGAAGCGCGAGGAGCCGTCGACCTGCACGAGATCGGTCGGCGCGAGCCGGTCGGCGGTCACCTCGAGGACCTCGGATGCCGGCAGCTCGAACGTCCAGTCGTCCAGGGGCGCGGCGCCCGCGACGAGATAGGGGTGAGGGCCTGTGCCGTACGGCGCGGCATCCTCGCTCAGGTTCGTCGCGACGACGGTCTGGGTGAGCCCGTCGGCGTCGAGCCGGTAGGTCACCTCCACGCGGATCCGCCAGGGATAGCCCGCCTGCGGCACCACCTCGGCGGTGAGCGTCGCGGCATCCGGCCCCGCCTCTGCGACCGCGAAATCGAGCCACGCGACCAGTCCGTGCAGGGCGTGCCCGCGCTGCGGCTCGGTGAGGGAGAGGCGGTACTCCTCCCCCGCGAACGTGTACCGACCGTCGACGACGCGGTTCGGCCAGGGCGCGAGCGTCGCGCCGCGGAACCCGGGGCGCACCTCGTCGGCGTCGAACGGCACGATGAGGTCGCGTCCGTCGTGGGTGAGTGTGCGCAGCGTCGCACCGATGGAGGCGATGTGCGCTTCGTACGCGCCGGAGCGGATGGCGACGGGGGTGCCGGAGACGGGGGTCATGCGCTCCATCCTGCCTGGTGCCGGCGTCACAGCCCCTGAGACCAGGCGGTAGTAGGCCTGATTCCACCGCAGCTCCCGCTGGAAGCCGCGGACCGTGGTGTCCTCGTCGATGACGACGAGCTCGGTCTGCGCCATCTCGGCGAAGTCACGGAACACCTCGATGCCCACGGCCGTCGTCATGACGGTGTGGTGCGCGGCGCCGGCCGCGAGCCAGCACGAGGCGGAGGTCGCGAAGTCGGGCTGCGGCTTCCACACCGCGCGGCCCACGGGGAGCTTCGGCAGGTCGGGCGCGTCGACGTTCTCGACGACGTTGGCCACGAGACGGAACCGGTCGCGCATGTCGCTCATCGCGACCACCAGCGCGGGGCCCGGGTCGGCGGTGAACACGAGGCGGACCGGGTCGTCCTTGCCGCCGATGCCGAGCGCGTGGATCTCGAGCCGGGGCTTCGCGGTCGTCAGCGACGGCGAGACCTCGAGCATGTGCGCGCCGAGGATCTTCTCGTCGCCCGGGGCGAGGTCGTACGTGTAGTCCTCCATGAGGCTCGCCCCGCCGGGGAGGCCCGAGCCCATCACGTTCGCGACGCGCACGAGGATCGCGGTCTTCCAGTCGCCCTCGGCGCCGAACCCGTAGCCCTCGGCCATGAGGCGCTGCACGGCGAGCCCGGGCAGCTGCGTGAGGGCGCCGAGGTCTTCGAAGCTCGTCGTGAAGGCGCCGAAGCCGCCCGCCTCCAGGAACGACCGCAGCCCGAGCTCGATCGCCGCACCGTCGCGCAGCGACTGGTGGCGCTCGGCGCCGGGGCGGAACTTCCTCGTTCGGGGCGAATCGTGTTTACGATAACACGCGCGCGCCGCGGAGGCCAGTGAGAGGGGCGGATGCCGGTTCGTCGAGGGTGCGGATGCCGGAGCCGCCGGCGCGGATCAGGGCTGGGCGCCGGTGGCGACGGGGCGGTCGGGGTGGTTCGACCACTGGCTCCACGAGCCGACGTACAGGGCGGGCTCGTACCCGGCGAGCGTGAGGGCGAGCGCGGCGTGCGCGGCCGAGACACCCGACCCGCAGTAGACCCCGACCTCCGTGTCGCTGTCGACGCCGGCGGCTTCGAACCGCTCGCGCAGCGCATAGTCGTGCAGAAACCGGCCGTCGCTGTCGGTGTTGAGCGCCGTCGGCGCGTTCCGCGCCCCGGGGATGTGCCCCGCGCGCGGGTCGATGGGCTCGGCGTCGCCGCGGTAGCGCTCGGGCGCGCGCACGTCGAGCAGCACGCCCGACTGCGCGAGCGCGGCGGCCTCGTCGATGCCCAACTGCCGCAGGTGTCCCGGATGCAGCGTCACATCGCCCGACTCGGGGGTGTGCGGGTCGCCGGTCGACAGCGGCAGTCCGGCGCTGCGCCAGGCGGCGAGGCCGCCGTCGAGCACGCGGGCGTCGACGCCGGCATCCGTCAGCATCCACCACGCACGGGCCGATCCGAACCCCTGCCAGTCGTCGTAGACCACGACCGTGTCGCCGTCGTCGATGCCCCACCGGCGGGCCGACGCCTGGAACGCGCCCGGGTCAGGCAGCGGATGCCGCCCCTCGCCCGGATCGCCGTGGCGCGCGAGCTCGTCGTCGAGGCTCACGTAGACCGCATCGGGCAGGTGACTCTCGCGGAACGCCGGCAGGCCGTCGGGCTCGTCGAGGCGCCACCGCACGTCGAGCACGACCGGCGGGCGGTCCGACAGGCGCAGTTGGGCGAGCTCGGCGACGGCGATCAGCGGAGTGGGAGCGGTCATGGCCTTACGCTACTCGCGCGCAACGCGCCGTTGCGTGGCGGCAGCGGTGGGCAACTCCTTCGATGTTGCGCGAGCTCCCGCATCGGATCCCGCGTTTCCGGGGCTCGCGCGCAGTGGTCGCGACGGATCGAAGGAGTTGGACACGCATGGGGTCGCGCGCCGCCGCTCCCTGCGCGGCCATGACGACGCCCCAAACCGGCAGGATCCCCGCCGCGACGCCGGTCGCCGATCAGCTGCAGGACGGCGCTCACGTCGCCGACCCCACGATCTCGGCCCGGGCGGGGCGCCCGCGCTTGGGCTTCTCGGTCGACAGCTCGAGCGCCAACGCGTGCTGCGGGTGCAGCGCGAGGCGCTGCTCGGTGTGGTCGAGCCAGCGCACCTCGGCCTCCGCGGCGAAGATCATCGAGTCCACGACGAGCGACCACGCGAGCTCTTCGGGAGAGTCGACGCCGGCGCCGGCGTACTTCGCACGGTTGAGCTCCTGCAGCTGGCGCAGCGATGCCGCGCGCTGGGTCTGGATGACGGCGGCGACATCGACACCGGGCAGGGTCGCAGCGACCGCGAGCTTGATCGCGAGCTCGTCGCGGGTTCCGCCCGACCGCTCGACCGGCGCGGCCCACCACTGCTGGACCTCGGACGAACCGGCATCCGTGATCTCCCAGTACACGTGCCCCTGCTCGTCGACCTCGCCCTTGGCGACGAGGCCGTCGCGCTCGAGGCGGTCGAGCGTGTTGTAGATCTGCCCGACGTTGAGCGGCCAGGTCGAGCCGGTGCGACGGTCGAACTCCGCCCGCAGCTGGTAGCCGTAGCAGGGCCCCTGATCGAGGATGGCCAGAAGGCTCTGTCGTACCGACATCCACGTCTCCCTCGTGCCCCGGGGTGCATACCGGGTATTGCGTTACCGAGTATATGCATACTCGGTATGGTTCCCCGGTCTTGACGCGGCGGCGCGTCGTCGAGCACACCTGTTGCCGTCGAGCGCGCCGGTTACCGGCGGGCAGCAACCGGCCCGTTCGGCGACAACGGGCCCGGTCGGCGAGGTGGAGCGGCGAGAGGATGCCGCGGGTCAGTCTGCGCGCAGGCGCACGGCGAGCGCGGCGACGGTGCCCACAGCGGCCCCGACGAGGGTGTCGACGACGCGCTCGAGCGCGAGCGGGAGCGACGCGCTGTCGCCCGTTGCGGCACCGATGATCAGCAGCACGAGCGGCGTGATGAACACGAGTGCGAGCGCGTAATGGCGCACGACGACCAACTCGATCACGAACTGCAGTCCGCCGAGGACGAGCCCCAGCGCCCACACCGGCAGCGGCAGGAACGCGAGGGCGAGGTATGCGGCCGCGCCCACGACGGTGCCGACGGTGCGATGGATGCCACGCACCGCGGCATCCCGCCGCCCGACCGGCAGGCCGACGACGGCGATGCCCGCGCAGACGATCCAGTACGAGCGGTCGGGGTCGACGACCACGGCCGCACCCACCCCGACGACCGCGACGATCGCGGCGCGCACGGTCAGGGTGCGGGCGACCGCTCCCCACCGGCGCGGGAACAGCTCACGCAGGGGCCGCACCGGCTCGCGCCGGTAGCGCGGCAGCGCGAGCGGCGCGACGACGAGAAGACACGCGAACACCGACGACGCCGCGACGAGCGCGAGGTACACCCACGGGTCGACAGCGCGCTGCCCGCCCGCGTGCACGCTCGTCACCTGCGCCGACAGTCCGAACACGAGCACGAAGAACACCGGCCCGGGCGGGCCGAGCGAGATCCACCCGGCGACCGCCGCGGAGAGGATCGTGACCACCAGGACGCCGATGAGCGCCGCGATGGTTCCGCCCGCAGCGGCGAGGGTCCCCGCCGCCGCGCACGTCGCCAGGGCGAGCGCCACCAGGGGCGCGAATCGGGCCCGCTCGCGCGGGCGCAGCCATCCGCCGTAGATGACCGTGAAGGCGCCGGTGGCGGCCAGCAACGCGATCGACGCATGTCCGGATGCCGCGAGCACCACGATGGGCACGGCCATCGCGAGCCCGGCCTGCAGCGCCAGCGGCCAGCGCCGGCCGCGCGCGGGGCCGAAGGTCGTCAGGCTCCGCGCGACGTGCGCTGCCTCGGCGCGCACCCGCGCGCGCAGCGTCGGGTCGTCAGAGGTCACCCCTCCATTGTCGCGCCCCGGCGCGGCGCCCCCGCGCCAGGAGAACGGCGCCCGGGACAAGCGTCAGAGCAGCATCCCGAACACGACGGTGTCGGGCGCCTCCTCGAGCGGGGTGAAGCCCAGCCGCCGGTAGAACGCGATCGCACCGGGATTCGCCGTCGACACCCCGAGGTGCACTCCGGGCACCCCGGCCTCGCGCAGCGCGTCGAGGAACGTCTGCATCAGCCGTCGCCCCCAGCCCGCGCCCTGCGCGGCGGGCAGCAGATCGATGTGCAGCTCCGCCGGGTACGTCCGCGCCCACGCCAGCGCCCCGGCATCCGCCGCACCCGCACCCGCACCCCCGGCATCCGCCGCACCCTCGTCCCCAGCATCCGCCGCACCCGCATCCCCGCGCACGTCGGCGTAGCGGACGAGCATCGCCTCCGGCCCGTCGGCCGCGACCTCCGCCGGGCGGCGCGACGGCCACCACTCGTCACGGAACCAGCGGTCGAACGCGACCGCGTCGTCGGTGCCCAGCACATAGCCGATCGGCTCGTCAGCGTCGGTGACGACGACGAACGCCAGATCCGGATGCCGCACCGCATACGGCATCGCGAACACATCACCCCACAGCCGGTCGTCGGTGTGAGTCGCGTCGCTGTCTGGCCGAGGATTCGCGGTGCTTAGTGGCCGATCAGCAGGGCTTCCCTGGCGGCGTCGACCAGCTCGGGGGTGAGCGTGGGGATGTCGTTGAGGCTTTGGATGCGTTCGATCTGGGTAGTGAGGCGGTCCACGAGCCGGAAGTTGCCGGCGGTGATGCGGACGATCGTGGCGATCGCGGTGGCGTGGGCGATGCCGCCGTCCGGGGTGTCCGCGGCTGCGGGTAATCGGTTGGTGAGGACGGCGGTGAGTTCGTCGGGGGTGAGGGGTCGGTATTCGTGGGCGAAGCCGATGCGGCTGTAGAGCTGGGGGTAGCGGGCGAGGCGTTTCTCGATGCCGGGCATGCCGATGAGGATGACGCCGATCTGGTGGCGGTCGAAGTAGTCGCGCACTTGTTCTAGGCCTGTGGTTTTGAGGCGGTCTGCTTCGTCGATGATCAGCAGTTCGGTGCGGCCGGAGGATCGGGATTCGACGTTGACGTAGGGGTCAACGAGTCCGTGTTCGGCGTAGTCGAGCGCGTAGGAGATCGCTTGGCACGCTCGCGGCAGGCCGACGTCGATCTGCCGGACGGTCGCGGCGACAGTGGGGGTGAAGATCGCGGTGCGCGCTTCGAGCACGCGTGGGGGTACGGGGCCGAGGTCGTCTGTGACGAATGCTTGCCATTGTTCCCAGTCGTCGGCGCCGGCGTAGTGGCGCGCGGAGAGGGTCTTGCCGACGCCGGGTGGTCCCCAGCAGAGGCCGATGTAGCGGTGGGCGCGGACGGTGTCCGCGAACTCCGTGAAGCGCCGGTGTTCTCGGGTGCTGTGGAAGGGCGGCAGCTCGGGGCGGGGTGGGGCGCTGTCGTTGATCTCACCGAACTCGCCGGTGAGGAAGCGGCGTCCGTCATCGCCCTTCTGGGAGATGAGGGTGTGCTTGGGGTTAATCGGTCGCATAGAGCCGGAGTCCGTGTCGTGGTGGCGTGGGTTCGGGTGGCGCCGACGCCGGTGCCGGCTCCGGGTCGGCGGTCTCGGTGGGCGGGAGGTAGCGGGTGTCGTCGGGGAGTGCGTCGGCGAGGCTGCGGCGCTGGCGGAGTTGCTGCTTCAGCGCGTGACGGCGCTGCGCCCGGGCGGTCTGGAGCTGTTCGAGGGAGATTTCGTCGGCGGCGAGTTCCGGGGCGATCGCTCGACAGAGGAACGCATCGTTGAAGTAGACGCGGATCTCGCCCACGTCGCGCGGGTTGAAGCGCACGGTGACCTGTTCACCGACGTACGCGGCGAGGACGGGCGACACATACCGGGTGGACGCGAACTGGATCCCGTCGCGTTGCACCTTTCGCGTCGTCGCGGCAGTGAGTAGCAGCAGGTCGAGCTCGTCGGAGCTGGCCGGGGTGCGCGGGATGAACCCGGACGCGGCCCACCGGGTCGCCGGAGCTTCGCGGGTCTCGGAGTGCGGCCGCGCGTTGTACTCCTCGACGATGAAGCGCTCGAGGATCGCGTCGAGCTGCTCCATCGTCAGCGCCGGAGGAGATGTCGGCGTGCCGTTGGTGCCATATGGGATGTGCCCGGGCAGGTGCGGGAGAAGTTGGGTGGTGATCGTGCCGTAGAACCGTTCGATTTTCCCGCGACCCTGCGGGACACCGACACGGGAATGGATGAGACGGATGTGCGTGTCCAGGCAGACCCGCTCGAGCCGGGCCGACGTGAAGTCGGAGCCGTGATCGCTGTAGAGCACATCGGGGAGGCCCATCACGGGCCACGCCGGGTTGGTCTTGCGGTTGATGGCCTGGTGCAGGGCCAGAGCGGTGCGTTCCGCTGTCGGCGCGCCGAGGAAGAGCGTGTAGCCGGCGACGGCGCGGGAGTAGTCATCGAGCACGATCGTCAGCCACGGCCGAACCGGTTCCCCCTTTTTATCGAGGATCGCGACGTCCAGGAGCGTGTGGTCTGCCTGCCACTGTTCATTCGGTCCAGTCGCGGTGCGGCGGTAGACCAGCTCGAACCGGTCCCGGTAGGCGGCGTCCCCGTGCTGCGCCAGGGTCCGCAGTCCCGGGTCGATCGCGGCGATCACCGCTCGGACTGTGGAATAGCTCGGCGCGGGCACCCCTCGATCCTGAGCGAGCCCACTCACGCGGCGGTGGATGAACGCGGCGGTCGGTTCCGGGCGGCGCAAGGCCAGCGCCTGGATCGCCTCGACAAGTTCTGCCGAGGTTCGTTGTCGCCCCTTGTCGGCGCGAGCACGTCGCTCGAGACCGGCGCTGGTGGAATGTGTTCGGTACTGCTTAGCCCAGCGGCTTAGCGTCCGCACTGGCACACCGGCCGTTGCGGCGAGCCGTGTCCAGGGGACGCCCTCGTCGTGTTGGCGCAGGAGTGCGAGCTTCGCGTCGACCGTCCACTGCGCCATCGCATCTCACCGCCTCACGCGCGCCCGGCGTCCTCGGTGAGGTGGCGGTAGATGGTGCCGCGGGAAACACCGAACGTCTCGGCGATCTGTTGCACCGTGTAGCTCTTCTGCTCATACATAGCGCGCGCCTGCTTCGCCTTCGTCGGCGTCATCTTGAACCGACCACCACCCTTCCGGCCGCGGGCGCGCGCCGCGGCGAGGCCGTCGTGGGTTCGTTCGACGATGAGGTCGTGTTCGAACTCCGCGATCGCGGCGAGCATGTGGAAGAACAGCCTTCCACCCGGCGTGGTCGTGTCGATGCCCTGCGACAGCGCCTTCAACCCCACCCCGCGCAGCTGCAGCCCATCGACGACCTCCTTGAGGTTGCGCACGGATCGGCCGAGGCGGTCGAGTTTCGTCACGACGAGCGTGTCTCCGTCCCGGAGGTACTCCAGCGCATCGGTCAGCGCCGGCCGGCGGGCAAGGACACCGGAGGCATGCTCGACGAAGATTTTGTCGCAGCCGGCGGCTCCGAGCGCGTCGGTTTGAGCGTCGGGATTCTGATCCCGAGTCGAGACGCGCGCGTATCCGATCGAAGCCATGCCTAAATGTATCGCGAACGTGGGTGGCGGTACATAGGTCTCGGACACGGCCCGTGATACACCGACACGCCATGCCACGACCTGGGGGCCGCCGTGTTCCACGGACGACCGTTCTTAGCACGCGTGTATCGTCATCGCCATGACCGACCTGCGCATGATCCGCTCGCCGCGACTCAACCACGCTGAATACGCCGATGCGGCCATCGTTCGCACCAACCAAGAGGTTGTCTTCATGGCTGGCTTGTGTCCGCTTGATGGGGGCGGCCAGGTGGTTGCGCGAGGCAACATCGCAGCTCAGACCCGTCAGGCTCTTGCGAACATGGACGAAGTATTGAGCCGCTGTCGCGTCGAACTTGAGGACGTTGCCTTCCTCCGCGTGCTCGTGGTCGCAACGGCCCCTGAGCATTTAGGTACCGCTTGGACGGAGGTGCGGGACCACTTTGGGGACCATGATGTCCCCTCGACCCTCCAAGGAGTTTCGGTGCTGGGCTACTCGGGACAACTCGTCGAGATTGAACCGATCGCGGTCCGCTCGCCGCTCTAACCATCGATTGCCTGACGCCTCTGAGACTGCATTTTGGACGCCCTCGTAACGTGGATCGAGCGACTCGTAGAGCTGCCAGGACTCCGCCACAAAGCGCTGCGATCGACACGAATGCTCATCGCCGTGAACCGATAGCATCGGGCGGGTGACCAAGACCCCCGACCTTCACAAGCCCGTCGACGCCTACGTCGCGGCGCAGCAGCGCGTCATCGACCACTGGTGGGCGATCCAGGCGCAGGCGGATGTGCTCGGCCAACCCGCGCTGCACGCCACCTCTGAGGCCACGTTGAGCGCCTGCGCCACCAACTGGGAGTCGTTCCGGACCGACTGGCATATACGAGCCATCGCCTGCGACGCGACCCAGTTCCGCGCCTGGGTGACCGCCCGCGTGGTCGACGCCGCGAAGTCTGACGAGAAGGTCAAGGCACTGATCGAGGGTGTCCAGGCGGACCCCGAGGGCCGCTTCGAGGTTGCGCTGCCCAAGCACCCGACGATGGCACGGGTCGCGGGAATGCTCGACCCCAACGACTACAACCTCACCTTCAAGGACCAGCGGACCTCGAATGACAAGGCGACCAAGCACCTAGTGCCGAGCCTGGCTGCGCTGCCAAAGTCGCTGGATTTCTTGGACTGGAAAGTCCTTGCGATCATGGTCGCCACCCGCAATGCCATTGCTCACGGGTCGGTCGGCTCGATGGCGTACTTGAAAGGGGCGATGAACGATATCGCGGGGGTTCACGACAAGCAGATAGCAGCGTTAGGGCGGCGGGACCGCAGCGTGCCTCGCGCGGGAATCGGGCGGTATCTGACAGTGACGCCTGCGAAGCCGCCCGGCCAGCTACCAGGAACGGTGTGGCAGCCGCGAGTCATCACGATCTGCGAGCGGGTGCGGGACATGGGGGCGAAGTTCCGCCCCTGAGGCTCGGCGTTTGGCCCTCATCAAAGACCGCTGCAACTGCGAGGCGCCGGATGGCAGGAGTGCCCAAGGCTGAGGATCTCGAGATCGATCTTCTGAGGAGCAGAGGTCCGCGCCCCAACGATGTCGGCCCCGAGCTGGATGCCACTCAGCGTCACCAGAAGCCCGCCATGTATCGCTGCCAGTCACAGACGTCGGCGCCGACGTCGGCCGCGGCGTCCCGGAAACGATCAGTTTCGAGCTATTGCGGGAACCTACAAACGAGCGCCACTACCGTGAACACATGCCCCTCGCGCTTATCACCGGAGCTGCCCGCGCCAACAGCATCGCCGCCGGAATCGTTCCCAGACTCTCCGCAGACGGGTGGGAGGTCGTCACCAGCGACCTCGACACGGGCGACTACCCGTGCGATCTGTCAGACGCCACGGCGCCGACCGCCCTCATCGAGCAAATCGTGCGCGATCGGGGACCGCTTTCAGCTCTCGTGTTGAGTCACGCCCACGACGTCGAAACCGGCATCCTCGACACCACGGCCGAGAGCTTCGACGAGCACGTCGCTGTCAACGCTCGGGCGTCGCTCTTACTCATCGCCTCGTTTGCTCGTCAAGTTGGTCCGGCCGGCGGCGCGATCGTCGCGTTCACAAGCGATCACACGACCGGAAATCTGCCCTACGGCGCATCCAAGGGCGCACTCGATCGGATCGTCATCTCCGCCGCCCGTGAACTCGGCCCGCGACTGATATCCGCCAACGTCGTCAACCCCGGCCCGATAGACACAGGGTGGATGGACGACGAGACACGCACGACAATGACGGCGTACCACCCACTGGGCCGAACCGGAACACCAAAGGACATCGCCGGAGTCACCGCATTCCTGCTATCCGACGAAGGCCGGTGGATTAGCGGCCAGCTCCTCCACACCGACGGTGGATTCTCGGCACGTTTCTGAGTGCCGTCCCGAAACTCAGTCCCGATAATTCCAACGCCCAGAACCGGGCGCAGTTCTGGCACAGAGTTACGGACGAACAGCCCGCCGCGGCCCAGAAACGATCGTATGCGACACGGCCGCCGCTAGAAGGGGAAGGTGAGTTCGGCTAGTCTTTTCCGTACGAACGTACGGTGGAAGGGTCTGGATGCCGAAGCGAGTGGATCATGAAGAGAAGCGCGATGCCATCGGGCGAGCCGTCTGGGCGGTCCTCGACGAGGACGGTCTTATGGGGCTCAGCATCCGATCTGTTGCATCACGGGCAGGCATGCCTGCGTCGACGCTGCAGTACTTCTTCGCGACGAGGGAGGACCTCATCTCCCACGCTCTGCAGTTGGCCATCAAGGAACAGCAGGACCGGATCGACGCCGAGGCACCAGGTGACAGTCTCGCGAAGCAGGTCGAAGACGCCCTGTGCAGTGTTCTGCCGCTTGATGACGCCCAGCGAGTGGAAGCCCAGGTCTGGTTCAGCGCTTTGGCGAGCCTACGGGGCGCAACTCATCGAAAAGTGCTCGACGACGCCGAGGCAGGGCTGGACCATCTTGCTCGGTGGGCCGTCGAAGTGGTCGTCGGCCGCGACGTCTCCGGCGAAGCGGTGCGGTTACGAGCTTTCATAGATGGTCTCGCTCTGAACGCGCTGTCCCGTCCTGGTGTCTTCACGCCGAGCGCCCTGCGCGGACACGTGCGGTCGTATCTCCAGGATCTGGGCGCGCGGCATCCAGCCGTCACCCCGCTGGGCAGCACAGGCGAGAGGGATTCTGCATGAATGAAATCAGTGCTCGACGACGAACGACACTGCTGGCAGGAGCAGTCATCGGCTCCTTCGTCATCGCCCTCTCAGTGTGGATTCTTCCCAACCCGGTTCGGTTCCTGGAGTCGATGGGCCAGCCATCCGAGGTGCCAGCCCTGGGCTGGATCCTCGCAGTCGTCGTTGCAATCACCTACACCGCTTACACGCTGTGGGCCGTTCCGACCGTCCGAACTATCGCGATCGAATGGTCTCGGTTCCGGCTCCTCGCCATTCCACTTGCGCTGCTGTCCGGAGTGTTGGAAGAGATGTTCTTCAGACGCGTCGTGATGGACACGCTGGCCGGCAACGGGGTGCCGCTGCTGCTGCAGATAGTCCTATCGGCGGCACTGTTCGCTGTCGTCCATGGCGTGTGGGTGCTGTTCGCCAAGAGCTGGCGAATCGCAACACCTGTCCTCTGCTCCACTTTCGCGCTCGGGGTGCTGCTCTCTCTGGTCTATGTGGCATCAGACCGGGTGATCATTCCCGCCATCCTCACCCACGTCGCGATCAACCTCGTCATCGAGCCTGGGCTTCTCCATCACGCCACGCTGCGCGCCACGCGACCCGCGGCCAGCTGAACGGCAGGGAACGGCTCGCGACGCCAAGGACCGTACCCTTCAAGGGTTTGCCTGCGATGGGCGCAACATTTAGCACTGCCGAAAGTCGGCCAGTTACCGCCGCAACTCACACGGTCGTCGGACAGGACACCGCGCGCGTCCTGTCCGTTCGCCGCGGTCCGGGCGCAGATGTCCGACAGCGCGGCGGCATCCCCCGCGGTCTCCCCGGCGATGCCCGGCCGGAACGGACGGATCCCGGCGGTCATCTGCATCGTGTCTCCCTGCTCGATGATCTCCCACGGTAGACGAGGAGTTTCAGCGACGGCGTGAGGGCGCGGCGGGTGGGCG